>CAZMBP010000035.1:0-48215 GCA_964564545.1 uncultured Saprospiraceae bacterium | reverse complement strand
GAATCCATGATAGTTTTTATTTTAATTGACACTTAAAAAGGAATTTAAAACATTATCTAAGTGTTTTTTCTGTTTTGGAAAAGTCATATTGTAACGAGGCAAAAATACATTATTATTTATATTTAGTGTAAAATCGACACTATGGTTTTATAAAACTCATTAAATAATATTTAGCCAAAAAATCCTCTATCAACGTCAGTTGATAGAGGATTTTAATCAATTATTGATTGATTCGTTTTTTATTCATCAATACTGATGTTTTGCCCAATCAATATATTGACGAACTTGTTCTTCTAATTGATTTAAAACCTTTTGCTTTGAGATTCTATCAGCTTCTTTATATGCTTTTCTGTTAACTTCTCTGAATTCTTCTGGGCTTAAGGTTTCTCTAAGTTTATCTAACTCTTTTCTTTTCTCTAGGTCGATTCCTCTGCTGTTATATATAAATCGGTCATCTCGTTGACTGATAGGTGCAATAAAATCTTTTTGTGTTTTCCCAAGTGATTCGATTTTTTTCGCTTCCTGTAAAGATAATTTTTCTCCATCTACTTTCTCGATTAACTTTGGAGATTCACTTAAGAATTTCTTTTTGTTTTTAATTTTCAATACAGATTCGTATAACTCTATGACATCAGCATTTAGATTTGAATACCGAATATTCCTTCTGACAGAAAGAAATTCATTCAAAATATTAAATTGTCTTATTTTCTCGTCTTGGTCTTTTATTTTAAGAATTTTTTCACCGTGATTTTTAAGATTTGCAAGTTCCCTTTTCTCTTTTTTGTTTCCATGCTTTGGATTAAAATTTATATCAAAAGATCGTTGTAATCTTAAATTAATCAATGCGGTAGCTTTCTGTTCAGCTGTATTTAAAGTTTCATTTTTTTCCGCGAAATCAATTGCATCCATTTTGCTATATCTTTTTTCAGCAGCAATTACAACATCCAAATAAAGAGATTGATAGAGTTCTCTTTTTTCCTTATCAGACTCCATCTTGTCTGCTTCTTCTAGTTGGACTAGGATTTCTTTTAATTCTTTTTCAAGAAATCCAAATCTATATTTTAGATCTCCTTTTATTTCATTATAGTTTTTATTTTTTATTTCATCTAATGGGTTATTATAAAAATCCCCTTTAGCTGGGAAATAATGATAGCCGTTAATCATACCTACACCCATATTGGAATAGTCCACCCAAACATATCCTATTTGCATTTCAGCATTATAACCATCTAGTTTTACTTGGACGCCATCTTTATCATAGAGGTATTCCTTTTCCAAATCTAACCCTTCTTGTTTAAACACTTTTTCAATGACTTGCTTTGCATCTGCTTCTTGCAATCGAGATGGAAGTCCAGTTCCATATGAAGCAGGCATATACGGTACTCCCATCTTTTCAAAAGGGAATGGGTTGGATAAGGAAGTTTGTGAAATAAAAGGTGTGCTTGCTGCATTTGCCGAAGGTATATCACAACTCATAAATTGAGGAACGCCCACTAAAATTCCTGCTGCTAAAAGAGCGTTCAATGCTTTTTTAGAAAAAGGATAAGGCATCGTTTCAGGATATTCTAATGGATTTTTATCTTGATAAGATGGATATCTTGGTTTGGAATATCTTCGAATTGGTTGTACCGTTAACTTGTTTTTATTTTTCATATCAATATTTTAAGAAGTAATTTCAATGTGAGAGATAATTGGATAAATTGGATTGTAATGTTTATGGACAAACATCTGACTTCTTTTTTTCCATAATTTATTTGCCACTTTATCTACTATTGGGAGAAGAATTTTTTCATGATGGCAAACTATCGGACTCGCTTTTTCTACACTTCCAGTACTCATATAATTAATGCAAGCACACCAGCTACTGCATCGATCTTTTACGGCACAACCTGCACATTCTGATTTTTCTTTTTCGGAAGAACGACCGATATAATCTCTGCAACTTTCATCAAATCCTTCTCTCACATGACCAATCATAAACTCAGGAATTTTTTCTGTGGTTACAAAAGTAATGCAGGGATATAACTCGCCGTCCGGAGCGATAGAAAATTGCTTGTATCCGATGAGACATCTTTCATTCGGTAAAAGGGGATTCATTGTTCTACTTCTAATTCGTTCATCAAAAGCGCTTAAATAAAAACGTTCTTGCGTTATCATTTTTTGTTGATACCAATCAGCCAATTTGATGTAGGACTTACGAAGGTTCTCCATATCTTCTAAATTCCAATCACCTGAATAATCTAGCGTGGTTGTGATATATCGAAATCCTTGTTTGTAAATCCAATCAACAGATTCAGCAGCATACGCAGCAGAGTCAGGCGTAATAACGCAGGTGACATTGGTTGCTGGATTTTTGTGTAACAACATTTTTGAAGCTTTGGCTACAAGATTTGAAGTGCCTTTACCCGCAGCATTTTTTCTTTGACGGTCCTGGATTTCAGGAGCTCCATCGATGCTTAGAGAAATATATATTTTACGTTCAAATAATTCATTAAGCAATTTTTCATTTAGCAAAGTACCATTGGTACTCATTTGAAAATTGACTTGTAGATTTTCTTTTTCATTAATAAATCGATCAGCAATGTGAAAGAGCAATTCTTTTTCAATGAGTGGTTCGCCTCCAAAAAAAGTGACGAGTAATTTTTCAATTCCATTTTTTCGAACTTCAGAAAGGACAAAATCAATCCCAAGATCTGCTGTTTCTTTAGACATAGGAATATTTAATTTTTCACCAGTATAACAATAATCACAACGCAGGTTGCATTGATGTGTTAAATGAAAAGTAGCGGCAATTTGATTGGTAGAACATGACATAGCTTTGCTTTTATCTTTATAGACGTAAAAAAAAATAAAAAAGTTGTGTAGCACAAAGTTTTTAAAATATTACTTCTTAAAAATAAAGACTCTATTTGATAACTTGGAGTGGTTATATTTTTCTGTCTCAGAAAAGGTTTAATATTTCGTCCTTTTAAAAGGATATTTTTTTATGAATTAATTATGACATCTATGTTCTGGTATAGATGTTTTTTTCTAAAAGAAAAAACATAATCGAGAAATGGGAAAAAACATAATAAGTCATAATTAATTCATAAAAAAGTCTGCGTCAAAAAAAATATTAAAACGACATTAGTTGTATGTGTTTAACTACCTACTTTCAGTAAGTGGTTGTTAAGTCTTCCTCATGCCACGATTCCAACCGAGCCACGTGGAAACATTCTTTTACTTGAGAATACTCCTGATAATTAATACACCTTTTTTATTGGAAATTCTGATTAAATGTTTCAAACGATTTTTCGATTTTCTCAAAAACTAATTTAGCTTCATTTTCGTTTTCAGAACTTTCAAGTTCATCTAACAATGACATATAAGGATGTAACCATTTATGTAATTCGTCATGACTCTTTCCACTCATCGTACAACTTGAAATAAGTAATTTATTATTTGCTTTTAGTTGTTCAGCCAATGCCTGGAAATTTTTCTCCTTCTCTAAAGAAAATTCTGAAACTAATTTTTGGGATGCATTAAGTGGTGGCATCATTTCAGCATTGATTTTCCATTTTTCGCCATTGTTTAATTCAATAGGGCCAGACGGAGGATTTCCACAACTGAAAACCAATAAGCCAAAAGCGAATAACAATAAAGTAAAAAAGTATGGATTTGATTTTTTCATTTTTAGAGTTTTTAATCAAAGAATTTTTTGATGCTTGCGAAGGTTAAAAGGCAATCGTAAATGTAGATAGATGAATTTGGAATGCATGTAATTTCAATCACATTTATAGATGATTTTTGTCAAAAAGAAATTTTAGCATAAGCATTTGATGAGAAAATAGTGTTTAGCATGTTGAGTATTTATTTTACTTGGAAACTAGTTCTATATCAAATGAATAATTTTCTCCTTCTTTCACTCCTAATCCTAAATAAAAAAATTTACCTCCATGACCATTATAAAAAAATGTTGGATTTAATTGCCCATTAATAAAGACACTATCTTTTTGGTAATCATTCCAAGGACTGTATAGAGAGATTGGGTCAAAATCAAAATAAGGACCTATGACAATAACATCATAGGAATTATTAGAGGTATGTGTAAAACTGAATTCTCCCTCGGAGTCAGTAACTTTGGTATATGAATCCCACCCCCACGCATCTCCAGGATTAGGATCTACTTCTTCCGAAAAAAATAATTTGATATCCTTTATTGGCAATTGAGTATTATGATTAATAATCCTACCTTCAATGACAGTTGTAAGAGGTAGCATTTCCTTTTCTTCCTTTTTACATGTGACCAAAACTAAAGCAATAACCAATAGCAATAATAAATATAAATTTTTCATTTTGAATTTGTTTTATATTATCATTAATTCAAATAAGCATTTATATCCATTTCAAATCTTGATTTTTGTCAAATCCAACATTGACATTTATCATTATTATTTTTCTTCTTCTCTTTTACATTAGTGTATTCTTTTAGTAATTCAAGTTTTAGTTTAGTTACCAATCGCATTGAATGGGATACATCTAGAACTTGTTGAATTGAATAATTATGTCAAAAATTTTCATTACTGGAATTACAGGGTTTTTAGGGCGTCATGTTGCTCGTAAATGTGCCGTGGAAGGACATCAGGTAATTGCATTAGTACGGAATAAAAAAATTACTATTTCAAATTTTGATTTTAGTGTTGAAATATGTCATGGAGATTTAACCGCGGTTAGTTCTTATAAAAATGAATTAGAACAAGCAGAGGTGATTATCCATTGTGCAGCAGATACTAGAATGTTTGCTTTTAAAAATAAGCAACAAGAGGCTATCAATGTGCAAGCTGTTAAAGACATGATAGGCATTGCAAAAAGAACTAACTTGCAAAGATTTATATTCCTCAGTAGTGCAAATACAATTATTCCAGGAACTCATACTAACCCAAGTATTGAGATGAATAGGAATAGCGAGAATAGTAAAAATTTACCCTATATCAATACCAAGATACAAGCCGAAAATTTATTGATCCAAGAGTATCAAAATGACAAATTCCCTAGCGTCATTTTTAACCCAACTTTTATGTTAGGTCCTGACGATTATAGTTTGAGTTCAGGTAAATTAATTATGACGATGATGAAGAATAAAAACCTTCTACTTCCTGAAGGAGGTAAAAATGTCGTGGATATTAGAGATGTAGCTGATGTAGTTTATAATGCGATTTCAAAAGGAAAACTTGGAGAACATTATTTGTTAAGTAATGAAATTATGTCTTATAGCGAAATGTTTGAGGAAATTCATGGAAGTTATAACAATAGTTTTACAAAAAATAAATTACTTAAGCCAATAGGAAAAGGGATAGGTTATCTAGGTTCTCTATTTGAATTACTTACCAATAAAACATTCTCTATTAACCATAAAATTATGCGATTGGCCTATGAAAATCATTATTACGATTCAACAAAAGCAAAACAAGATTTAGGTTTTAACCCTCGTCCATTGGATGAAACTATTAATGACACAATAACCTGGTATACTAATGAATACTTTCCAAATAAAAAAAGTAAACAGTTCTGAATCCATAAAGGCATTTCACCAATTGCCTTTTGATATTTATAAAAATGATGCTAACTGGGTGCCTCATCCAAAGCAGGATGTCGAAACAGTTTTCAATAAAAAAAAGAATAAATACTTCGGCCATGGAAAATGTGAACGATGGATTTTGACCAATGAAAAAAATAAAACCGTAGGAAGAATCGCAGCTTTTATTAATGAGAAAAAAGCATATACTTTTCATCAGCCAACTGGGGGTGTCGGTTTTTTTGAATGCATCAATAATCAAACGGTAGCTGATATGCTTTTTGATACTGGAAAAGAATGGTTGGAAAAAGAAGGAATAGAAGCCATGGATGGGCCGATCAACTTTGGCGAGAATAACAAATATTGGGGATTGCTTTTGGAGAATTTTGAATTCCCAACTTACTATGGACAAAACTATAATCCACCATACTATCTTTCTTTATTTGAAAATTATGGTTTTCAAGTTTATTACTATCAACTGATTAATTATAGAAAAATTAAAGATCCATTTCCTGAGAAGTATCGGTTGAAAGCAGATACCATTTTAAATGATCCCGAATTCCATATTGAAACTATAAGAGTTAATCAGTTAAAAAAATACGCTGAAGATTTTAGAACTATTTATAACTCAGCATGGGTTACTCATGATAATTTTAAATCCATGTCGTCCGATTTAGCCTTTTCACTTTTTAATAAAATGAAAAGAGTAATTGATGAACCACTAATCTGCTTCGCTTACCATAAAGAGAAGCCTGTGGCATTCTGTATTTTAATCCCAGATTTGAATCCGATTTTTAAACGTCTAAATGGAAACCTTAATCTTTTTGGAAAACTTCAATTCCTATGGCATAAAAAATTTCTAAAATTAACTCGAATAAATGGAGTAGCAATTGGAGTAACTCCAGAGTTTCAAAGGAAAGGAATTGAGGCTGCTATTTTTTTAGACCTCGCCACTAGACTTCAAAACAATAATGATGTATATAAAGATATTGTAGTGACTTGGGTGGGAGATTTCAATCCAAAAATGCAACATATTTTTGAAGACATAGGATTTAGAGTTGTTTCAAAAATGGCAACATATAGAAAGTTATTTGATCCAAATGTTGTTTTTGAAAGAAGTCCAATTATTATGAAATGATGACCTTGTGATTAAAGATACTTCTTTCGAAACTCACTAGGATTTTCATTGGTGATCTTTTTAAAAATACGATTGAAGTATGACAAACTCTCAAAACCAGAACAGTAGCAGGCTTCACTCACGCTTTTCCCTGACATCAAATATCGTTTAGAATGACTAATGCGATACCGGTTTAAAAATTCAATAAAAGTATAGTTAGTTGCTTTTTTAAAATATCGACAAAAAGCTTCCTTGGTCATATTGCTTAAGGAAGCCATTTCATTTAGTTCAATTTTACGAGAATAATTTTTATCTACGAAAGCATAAATCTTTCTAATTCTTCCTTGTTCTCTTTCACTTTGTTTTTTAGTGAATGGTTGTTCATGCAGTAATTCATAGTCATTAGTTGCTGTCAATATTTGAAGAATTTCGATTAATTGGAGATACTGCTCAAACGGTTTTAATTTATCAAATTGAAATAATTTCTTTCCCACTTGTGCTTTAATCTTTCCATTAAAAGCAATTCCATGTTTTGATTTTTTGAATAAAGTTAAAAGAGGATGTAGTTCAGAGATGACTTGAAGATGTTCTTGGACAAATTCTTTTTTGATGTGAGCAACTACTTTTTGGTAAGAGGTTTTTATACCATAATCGAAATTAAGGTGAGGAATATTTGATCCAATCAAAACTAAATCACTTCCTTCATAGGTAGAAATATGTTCTCCCACATGTCTAGTTCCTGTTGCCCCTTCAATATATACCAATTCATATTCAGGATGAAAGTGCCAAAAAAATAAATCACTCATCCTTGGGTTGAACATCATATTAAATGATCTATTGGTATCTCTCGAAATAGTCTCAAGTTGTATTTTCATTATTGAAATTTCACATTATTTTGCAAATAATAGGTGTTTTTATATAAATATATCAATATTGTACAACTTTATGCTAAGTGACTTAAAATTTTATTTTTTAGAATGGTGCAACTTTGTATTATTATTAATTAAAATTTTTGCTTTATGAAAAATACAGATAAAACTATGACTCCTTCAATGGTTCCAAATAATCAGCATAAAGATATACCTGGAAATCCATCTACAGCAAAAAGTAGTGACGTGAAATTAAGAACAGAGGCAACTGCAGATTCCTTGAGAGTGCTGACAATGGAGCAATGGGATTTTTGGAAACACAATGGTTATGTTGTTATTAAAAATGCAGTTCCAAGAGAGCAAGCACAAAGGACTGCAGATTTTCTTTGGGAATTTGAAGAGAAGGATAGCAATGATAAATCGACTTGGTACACCGCTCCAAGAGCTGAAATACAAATGAAAGAATTAGCTGGAACTGGAATGGTGGAAGCATACAATAACCAACACCAATGGGATAATCGACAGACCCAAAAAGTCTATGATTCTTTTGTGGATATTTGGGGGACTGAAAAATTATGGGTGACGATCGACAGAGCTAATTTAAATTTCCCAATGAAACCTGGTCATGAATACAAAGGATTTATTCATTGGGATTATGACCCTGAAACTAAACCTCAAAATGTTCAAGGCGTATTAGCATTAGCAGATCAAACAGATAAAAATATGGGAGGCTTCCAATGCATTCCTTGGTTGTTTAGAAATTATGATACATGGAAATTGACACAACCTGAAGATAGAGATCATTTCAAACCTGACGTTTCTGATTTACAAGACAAGATTGTTAAGGTACCTTTAGAAGCAGGTGACTTACTTATTTTTAATAGTTCTGAACCTCATGGTATTCGTCCAAATCGGTCTGAGGATAAAGTTAGGATCGCACAATATATTTCAATGATGCCTGCTCAAGAAGAAGATGAAGCATTGAAAGATTGGAGAGTGAATTCATGGAAAAATAGAGTTGCACCAGAAGGTTATGCTTTCCCAGGTGATCCTCGAAATTGGGAACAAACAAAATATGAAACGGCAAAACTTTCAGATCTAGGAGAAAAATTATTAGGTTTGAAAAAATGGTAAATTAAAATAAATGGATTTAAAACTTAAAGGAAAAACAGCTTTCATTACAGGTTCGACTTCGGGAATTGGTTTTGCAACAGCAAGGCAATTATTGCAAGAAGGTGCAAGAGTTATAGTAAATGGAAGGAATGACCAAGGGGTAAAAGAAGCAGTTAATAAACTTCAAGAACAATTTCCCAATGAATTGGTAAAAGGTTTCTCTACTGATTTTACAAAAGCAACTGAAGTAGATTCTTTATTGAAAGAATTACCTCTTGTCGATATACTGATAAATAATGTAGGGATATTTTCTTCTCAATCATTTTATGAAACAACCGATGAAGATTGGTATCAACATATTGAAGTTAATATGATGAGTGGCGTTCGTTTGTCTAGACATTTTTTACCAAAAATGCTGGCATCTAATTGGGGAAGAATTCTTTTTATTTCAAGTGAATGTGCTACCTTAGTTCCATCTGACCTTTTGGCTTACAGTACGACTAAGGCAGCTCTACTTGCTATTTCAAGAGGATTATCACAGATGACTTCCGGAACTGGTGTAACTGTCAATACAATAATTCCTGGATCAACTTTAACGGAAGGAGCCGAACGTTTTTTGGACGGAGTTGCTGCCAAAGAAAATAAAACTAGGGGAGAAGTAGAAAACGATTTTTTTAGTAAGGTACGTACATCTTCTTTGTTAGAACGATTTGCATCGGTGGAAGAAATTGCCAATACAATTACCTATTACTCGAGTCCACTTTCTGCTGCTACGAATGGAGCAGCGATAAAATTAGATGGAGGTAGCATGGGTGGAATTATCTAATAAGAACATTGCTAATTAAATATTTAAAAAACTTCAAAACAAAAAAATGACGAATCAAAGATCACTAGTCATGTGTATTCTTTTTTTTGTGAGTCTTATTCTTTTTTCTTGCCAAGGAGAGAATAAAACAACTCAAGAAGGAACGGAAAAAAACGAAACGAAAATGGAACAATCAGAAAAAAAGGAAAAGGTACTGCGGCATGTAGTTCTTTTCAAATTCAAAGATGAAGCGAGTGAGGAAGATGTAAATCAATTAAATAAATCTTTTAATGCATTGCCAGATGCTATTCCTGTGATTAAAGATTTTGAATGGGGAATAAATGATAGCCCTGAAAACTTTCATCAAGATTTTACGCATTGTTATTTATTAACATTTGGTTCAGAGGAAGATAGAGATTCAGTTTATACACCTCATCCACAGCACCAAGCGTTTGTAGCAAGTTTACAACCACATTTGGAAAAAGTATTTGTCGTAGATTATTGGACTAATCCATAATAGACAATAAGTAAGAGAGCAATATTAAGTGTACTTAATACTGCTCTCTTTTTTTATTCTCACTTTGAATTAAACTAAATAAAAAACAGGATATGAGCTTTATTGACTTTTCAGTTGTAGCCATTTATTTCGCCATAATACTTTGGATTGCCAGATGGGCATCCATAACAAAGACCGATGCAGAATTCTCTTCAGTCGATTATTTTCTAGCAGGAAAAAATCAAGGATGGTTAGTGATTGGAGCATCTTTATTCGCATCGAATATTGGCTCCGAAATAATACTGGGAGTTTCTGGTGCTGGAGCAAGAGCAGATATGCCAACTGCCAATTTTGAAATATTAGCTTCTTTAGTTTTAATTTTATTTGGTTGGGTTTTCGTTCCATTTTATCTGAGATCGGGAGTTTATACGATGCCTGAATTTTTAGAAAAAAGATATTCGCGAGCTTGCCGAAATTACCTTTCTGTTGTTTCCATCTTAGCATATATCATCACAAAGATTTCATTGATCATCTTTGCCGGTGCGTTAGTTTTTGAGGTATTGGGAATTCCATTTTGGACAGGTGCAATCATTACCGTAGTAGCTACAGGATTCTATACGGTACTCGGTGGATTGAGAGCAGTAATCTATACCGACATGGTTCAAGCATTCATTTTACTATTAGGAACTGCTGCTGTTACAGGTTTTGGATTATACCAATTAGGAGGTTGGGGAGAAATGATCAACACAATAACCGTTGCTTCACAAACTGAAGGGAATCCTCCCGTCAATCAATTTTTTAATTTGTGGCGACCAATGGAAGATACTGATTATCCATGGACGGGGATGTTGTTTGGAGCTCCAATTTTAGGAGTGTGGTATTGGTGTACAGATCAATATATTGTTCAAAGAGCCTTGTCTGCAAAGGATATAAGTAATGCTCGTAAAGGAGCCTTGTTTGCAGGTTACTTAAAATTATTACCCGTTTTTATATTCTTTATTCCAGGTGTAATCGCTTATGCTTTGATGCAAAAAGGAATGATTAGTTTTTCGATGGATGATGCAGATCAAGCGTTGCCAACATTGATTACAGAATTTTTACCAGCAGGATTAAAAGGATTAGCTATTGCAGGACTGCTAGCTGCTTTGATGAGTTCGTTATCCTCGGCCTTTAATTCGAGTTCTACTTTATTGACGATTGACTTTTATCAAAAGTTTAGACCGAATGCTTCCGAAAAGGATTTAGTTCGTTTTGGTCGAATAGCAACAGTCGTATTAGTGATCTTGAGTTTAGGATGGATTCCATTTATGGATGCATTAATGGGAGGAGGGATTTTTCATTATTTGCAAAGTGTACAAGCTTATATTTCACCTCCAATTGCTGCTGTATTTTTATTAGGACTTCTCTTTAAATGGATCAATGCTCGTGCAGCCATTATTACGCTTTGGACTGGTTTTGCTATTGGGGTATTTAGGTTGGTTGCAGAGTTTATGAGTAATGAAGGAAGCATAGTTGTAGCTGAGGGTGGTGCGTTAGAATATTTCTTAGGAATCAATTTTTTACATTTTGCATTATTTTTATTCTTATTCTGTTCAGCTATTTTGATGATAGTGAGTAAGATGGGAATACCTCAACCAGAGGCATCTTTAGAGTTGGTTACTTTCCAAAAAAGAGGCATTGCTGGTGGGTTTAAATTTACGACTGATGTGAAACTTACAATTGTATTAGTAGTGTTAGTGCTAATGCTTTGGTTGTTGTTTAGTCCATTGGGGATTGGGTGAAATAATTAATTTTTAGGACATAGTAGTTCTATGAAATGGACTAGAACTAATTTCAATATATAGATGAGAAAAAAAAAGAAAGGTTAACTATTAAATAGTTCAAGCAACTTAATTCAATGTCTTGATGTTAAAAATCAATAGAGTTTGAGATTGTGATCTTAAAATTATTTTGATCTACTTAGTTATCTACCTCTACTTCTTTTAATCCTTTTGTTAAATGAAATATTTTTTCAATGATCATTTTTTGATAATGATTAAGGAATAAAAGGTAAGAACCATAATTACTATGTAGCCAAAAATAAAACTTCATTGGATTTACTTCATCAATGAATTCTTTTATCACTTTAGTAACTAAACTTCCGTCTAAGTATTTTCCTTCGTTTATTTTGATGGTATACTCTTCCGCATCAACTTCAAAAGTAATTGTATGTTCTTTGCTATTTGGATCGTAATCATTTTTGAAAACATGAATGGTGAATTCATTAATTCCCATTGAGATGATTTTTTCGATTACATCTTTATAGTCGTCAGAATAAATTTTAAAATCTCCGAAATTAAAAACGAATTGACATTGCTTCTGGCTTTGATAACCTGTTCCCAATTGTCCTAAATAGATCATTCCTATTTCTAACATATCTATTTCCTCAAAATAATCTTCATCGAAATGAAATGGGTATTTTTCAATAAGGTCAAATTCATTTATTAAACCAATGTTGCTAAAAATATTTCCCCAGATTTTTAATTTTTGTTTTATTGGTAAATATTGAAGTTTTTCGCTTTTAGGATTAAAAATGATTTCTTTTATCCAAGGTATATCTGGTAAATCGCTTTCAACTCCAGCTTCTAATTTTCTCAACTCTTGAATTTTTCTGTCAAGTGTTTCTATTCTATTGGACAAGCTTTTTTTTAAAGAATCAAAATCTTCTTTAACCTGTTTTATTTGGATTAACTGATTTGCCCAATCCAATTTTTGAAACTTCATCTTCATATTAGCTTTTATCAATTGAAGTTCATCTTCCATTTCTTTTAGCTTTTTGTCTCTATTTGAGTTTCCAAACATTGTATTAATTTTATCTAATTAATGATCGTTATTTCAAATACCTTTTTATCTGATTTCCTTATTAAGACTTATTTCTATACTACTACAATTATTTGAGGGTTTTGAATACTGAACTTTCTAAAATCTGATTTTAGTTTGTCTGAAAATGAATTTAGTTCAGCACATATCATTTTCAGATTTGGAGCCCTCTTAACCCAATTTAATAATTCTTGCCCACCAGCTTCTCCTATGCCACAATCTACTAGTCCAAGTTCACGAATTGAAGGTGGCAAAGATTTTATCAAGGTAATTGCTCCTTCATCTTTTAAGGAATCGTTATAGCTAAAACTAATCGAGTCAATAATGGAATGCTCAATACTATCTATTTCTTTTATAACTGAGGCAAGTTGCATTGCATCATTATGCTTTAAATTTAAACTTCTTAGATTTAAACTACTACTGTTATTTTCCGAATTTGCCAGAGCTTCTGCTTTTTGTATGCATTCAGTTCTACCAGTTCCTCGTAAAATTTCTGCAACTTTCCATTGTATATTTTTATGTTGCTTCATTTATAATTTTTTCGTTTGATACATTTATTGGTACTTGCAACTCAACTTTATTTAAAGATTTTTCTGATTGAATCGTCATCTACTTTTAATGTTCTTAAGATGTATTCTGCGTAATCAGGATTTGAAACTTTCGTTTTATCAAAAATCTCCAATAAACCTGTCGCATAAAGTTTTTCATTTACAGTCATACCTTCTAATCCTTTGACATTCTCAAGTTTAGAGTTTACCTCTTTTTGAAGGTTAAACCATTCTAATTGTGTTTGAATTCGATTTATTATTATTTGGTCATCATCATTATGAATGTCTCTAAGATTATAGTTTGGATATTTTGGGTTAGTAGTTTTTTGGAATTCGTTAATCTTCAAATTGAACAGAGCTTGTCCGAATCTTTGATCTGGATTATTCTCTAAATATGCTTTGATTAGTTCAAATATTATCTGATGCTCTTTTTTCATTTATTTAGCTGCTGCCTTCTTTTTTGTTTAATAGCAAATAAATCACAGGTAGAAAGTCCGCGAGGACTTTCGTAAGTAGGCTATATCTAGCAATGAATTATACACTTTGTTGTGCTTTCGTTATTCTCTATTTATTAAATCTATCAATTTATTTGCTTCATTTATATTCTTCTCAATTCTTGGCTTAGAATATTCGAGAAAAGAGACTTGCCAATTCACTAGAGATAATAGTTTTTCATTTTCAAGGGCTTTAATAACTTCTAGAGGATCAACAAGGAAATTTTTCTTGTGATTCAGAATCAATAGTAAAGGGCCCTCTATATTATCCGAGGTGAATTTTTGGTGAAACTCGGCAACTTCATTATAGTTTGAGCAACTGGCAAAATAATATGACTGCAAATTTTTACTGAGCTCATCATCATTTATATATTCTGTATTCCCCGTTCCTAACAACTTATTATATGATGCGCCAAAGTTTCTAGTACTAAGATTTTGTGACAATGAATATAATAATTTAGATAAATCTATATTACCATATTTTCCTTCACTAATTAAATTTAGGTAATTAATGCTATTTTGAGAAGTTTTAAGTTCATCGTTAAGAAATTCAACATCAATTACTAATTCAGATTTAATTTGTTTTAAATAGTTTAGAGTAGCATCTTTATTTAACCTGTTTTCATTCCAGTTATTAATCTGAAGTGCAATCAAAATTCCAATTACCACAAGAAATATTTCCCCAATTGCATATTTGAAATACTTTCCAGTTTTGTTTTCCATAAGCAAGTTTTGGCGAATTTTTCTAAAGAATTTTATCATTGGTTGTTTTTGTTTTTCCTAATGAAGCACAACGTTTTATATATGAAGGGTAGCGACCGAATGGGAGATATGATTTCATATACATTGTTGTGCTTTCGTATTATTTTATTTCGTCATTAATTAATTCTAAAATTAGTTCGATTTCTTCTTCTAATTCTGAATAATATCCAGAATTAAGAAACCTAGCTGTTAATATAAAATCTACAAGGCCATTTTCTAATTCTTGTGATTTTAATAAGTGAAGATTTTCAAGGTCGAATTTACTTTTACCTATCCCAAATGAATTCCATTTTTTGTTCGCTAGTAATTTTTTGGCATTTCCGCTGGCGTTCATTATAGCGATTATCCTCATTCGAACAACTGAATGTTTTTCTTCTTGAAATCTAACTTTGGTCAATTTTCCGTTGTAAGCAGACAACCCAAATTTTAATTTATCATTACTAAAAATTGTGAGTTTGCCAGAACTTATTATTTCGTCTAATACAGCTTTGTTTGGGCGATATTGCACCTCTTCATTTGTCATATTCATAGCTAAGTCGGCAAATTCGTTTTCCGTAATGTTAGGATTATCTGGTCCCATATGATTTGAAAGCTCTAAGGCATTGTCGGCGTTAAAATCATTTCTCTTTATCATTTTTTTCAATTCAATAAGATTGTAATTGAATTCTTCATTTAGAGATACTAGATATTCTTGTTCAATACGCCTATTCTTATTATTTTCATTCCAATTATTAATTTGTAGTGCAATCAAAATTCCGATTACGACTAATACAATTTCGCCCATTGCATATTTGAAATACTTTCCAGTTTTGTTTTCAGTAAGCAAGTTTTGTCTAATTTTTCTGAAGAATTTTATCATTGGTTAGTGGTTGGTTATAATGAAGTACAACGTTCCCGCATACCCGTCGTTCCCAGCTTTTGCTGGGAATGAACGGGTATGCATTGTTGTGCGTTCGTGTTTTTTTTTAATATTTATCTAATAGCTTTTTAATATCTTCTCTTTCTTTTAAACGATTTATTTGAGAGTAAAACCATTTTAATCCTTCTGTCCGATGTTCAAAAATTTTCTCGAATAAATCATTTACTTCTTTGAGTTATTCTTCAATATCAAATTCTTTAAACTCTGTTACCAATCTATGACCTATTCTATTTCTTTTTTGATTTAACTCTTTTGCTGCTGAAACCAATTGTAATTTGTCTTTAAACTCAATTGACGATTTAAGCATTTCAAGATTTTTAGCGAAGTCTCTATATCTCTTTGGTTTTAGTTCATTCAATTTGATTGGATATAAAGAAGCTCTAACTATTAAATCGCAAAACCTAAATAAAAGAGCCAAAATTTCTTCTGTAATTTGATGATAAATAAAAAGTGAAGCTATTTTACTTTCAATTCCTTTGTTTGACTGAAGCATGTCTTTTGCCATCCCATCTAATTCACTTTGAATCCATGATTCTTCATGCCATAAATAACCATCAGGATTTTTTAACTCCTTTATTAATCGTTCTTCATATTTCATACTTTCAATTTTTTTGAATTTGCAAATTATTTCTTTTAACAATTTGCTGTCTCTTTAAATTCCATCTACTCTTTTTTTTTCTTCATGACGTACAACTTGTATATATATATATGCCACTATGTTGAATATAAACCAATCTATTTTTTGAAACATTTCTCAAATTAAAAGTGTAATTATTTTAATAATAAACCTTTTATGAGACAAGGGTATGATTAAATAGATAACATATTATAAAAAACATAGGTTGAACCATATTTAATTTAATCAACTTTGTTTTCAATTAGAAGCCCTAAGCTATTCAAAGAGTTTCTTAATTCTTTCAAATATATAATTTCAATCTCCATTAATATAGAGTTTTTAAAATCAATTAATGAACATCCCTAACACATCTAAATCCAGTATGATTCAACCCAGTATCAGGACTAGATCCCATCCGCCGAGCGTTCCGATAACCTGAACAATATCCATCATTGCAAAGAAATGAACCACCTCGAATTACCTTTTCTTGTTGGTAAGGATTGTAAGGATTGAATCCAACACTTGGTCCCTTGGTATTAGCTTTGCTCGCATTTGATTTTTTATAAAAATCCATATCTAACCAATCTGAACACCATTCCCAAACATTGCCAGACATATCATAAAGTCCATAATCATTTGGTTCAAATGACTTGACAGGAGCTGTAGATAAATATCCATCACTCATAATATTTTTATAAGGGAATGCTCCTTGCCAAAAATTAGCTTTTGGTTTTCCTTCATTGACATTTTCATTTCCCCACGGGTAAATCATATTTTCATTTCCACCGCGAGCGGCCCATTCCCATTCCGCTTCTGTTGGCAATCTTTTGTTTGCCCATTTTGCATAAGCCATTGCATCTTCCCATGAAATATGAACAACTGGATGATCCATGATTTTTTCTAAATTACTTCCTGGCCCATCGGGGCTTTTCCAATTAGCGCCAATAGTCCATTTCCACCAACGAGAAGGATCATTTAATGGAACCTGTTTCGTTAGTTTTTGGAAAACTAATGCGCCAGGCTGAAGTAAGCTATCTGGAGGTTTTGGAGTTCCTGGAGGAAGATCCGTTTTTATTTCCTCCCAATTGACAGGTCGTTCTGCGACAGTAAGATAATTAGTAGCCTCAATAAATTTTTTAAATTGGGTATTGGTGACTTCATGCTCATCCATCCAAAAAGAATTTATATCAACTTTATGTTTAGGGAATTCATTGGCATCGGCTTGGTCATTATCTCCCCCCATATTTAAAGTTCCGCTTGGGATTAAAACCATTCCATCTTTTTTTTCAATTGAAGGAGAGGAAGACTTTTCTTTACAAGCAGTTTGTAAAATAACCAAGCAAACTAATAATAGAGATACTATTTTGAATGAAATATTAAAATGTAGAAGGTCTTGTTGATTCATAATTGTTCGTTAAAAAGAAATATATTCTTCATCATATTTATCAAACAAAACTATAACTTTAATTTTAAAATCAGGTTTGATCATTTCAAAAAATAAATAAAATGCAAAACGCTATTACTCGATCGATTAGTCCAAATATGGGGGATTGTGAATTGACACATTTAGAACGAGAATCAATTGACATCTCAAAGGCAATTGAACAACATAATAAGTATGTCCAAGTTTTAGAGAGCTTGGGGTGTAATATTGTAAAAGCCGAGTCTGCACCGGATTTACCTGATAGTGTTTTTGTGGAGGATTGTGCCATTGTGTTAGATGAAGTCGCTGTTATTACTCATCCAGGTGCAGAAAGTCGACGCAAAGAAGTAGCTGGAATTGCAGAAGTTTTAGCGCCTCATCGAAAATTATTTTATATCCAATCACCTGGGATTTTAGATGGTGGAGACGTTTTGGTAATTGGGAAAAATATTTGGGTAGGCCTTAGTAATAGAAGTAATTCCATCGCTGTAGAGCAATTAGAAAAGATTACTTCACCTTGGGGATACTCAGTCAAGGGAGTTGAAGTAACAGACTGTTTACATCTAAAATCTGCTGTAACCCAAGTTGGTGAAAATTCAGTTTTATTAAATCCGAATTGGATTGATGCTAATATTTTTAGCGAATTTGAAATAATTAATACTCATCCTAGTGAACCCAATTCAGCCAATGCTTTGGTAATAAATGATACGGTACTTTTTCCAAAAGCATATCCTAAAACGGCTCAGGTTTTAAAAGAAAAAGGATATAAAATTATTCAAGTTGATAATTCTGAAGTTATCAAAGCTGAAGGAGCATTAACTTGTTGTAGCATAATTTTTAATTCCTAGGACTCAAATTTATTTTACTTTGGAAACCAAGGGAAAAACATATTCACTTTCTCCTGGTAAGATTTATAATCTGGTCTTTTTTGAAGAGAGTAAAATTCAGATGGAATTGCTCCTGTCAAGTATACCAAAGACAAATACATAACTCTAGAAACGAATAACAAACCTATCCCCAATAAAATCCATATCATAATATGTTCGGATGATCGAAGTGCCAACCAAGAAGGAATTGCTGCAATAACTAAAGCATTCCAAACCATCCACTCTGCAAAATAATTTGGATGTCTTGTGTATTTCCAAAGCCCAACATTACAGACTTGATTTTTTTTACCTTCGGCAGACATGGAACGGAGAAATTTTAATTTTTGCGCATCAGCAGTTGCTTCCATAATAAATGCTAGAACCCAGATGGTCAATCCAATAATTTCAAAAATGGAAATTTCAGGATCGGGATTCCATGCGATAATAAAAGCAGGGATTGCTAAAAAAGAGGCATTGGCTAATCCTTGAGATAATGCGTCAACTTGCATAGCCAAAGCCACATTGGTTTTTCCAGCTCTTTCCCATCTTCGACGTTGGTATTGATATCTTGGAAATTCTTTTTTCATGTATCCTTTTTTCAAAAGCATTAATGCCCCCATTCCCATTCGCATTCCTATGAAAATATAAACCCCAGAAACTATCCACACTCTCCAATGATATCCTTCCCCAAATACCAAGGTCAGCATTCCAATTACCACTAGCCCCCAAGGCCAACCAATATCTACATAACTTAACCTTCCCGTTTTCCAGATTGGCCAGCAAACAACTAATCCAAAAAGTACAAGTTGGCTTAATCCGTTGATCCAAGGAAGATTATTAAATGAAGGAGTAACTAGTAAAATTATCCATCCAATAATAAATAAGAATAAAGGTTTAAAATATTTCATTCCTCAAAATATATTAAGTTTTTCAATTAAAAAATTTTTCTTGTATTTGTGATTGGTTTAAACGGGGTCAACATTTTTTAAATATTATGGCAACCAAAAAATATTACAATTGTCTTTTACTTCGTATAACATAGATTCTATTAACCTACAAAACAAGAAAATGAAAAATACTCTTCGACTTTCCATCTTTACTTTTTGTTTAATCTTTTTTTCAGTTATCACGAATGCACAAAAAGAACCACTCTCTGATGATTATAAAAAAGAGACGATCGAAAATTTGTGCAGACTGATGAATGATTATTATGTATATCCAAAAGTTGCAAAACAGACAGAGGTTCATCTAATGAAGCAATTGAAAGAAGGACACTTTAATGAGATACAATCTTTACAGCCATTTGCTGATGCTTTGACAAAATCTGTTCAATCAATAAATAAGGATAAGCACATGCGGATTCGAAAAAATCGTCCTCGCAAAGCTGCTCCGAATACTCCTGATGCTATTATTGAAGATCGCATTTATCGAATCAATCAAGATCGAAATTTTTCAGCTGGATTTAATGAAGTGAAAAAAATGGAAGGCAACGTTGGATATCTAGATTTAAGAGCTTTTCAATATAAAGCAGCTGGAGCTCCGATGGCAGATAATTATATGAAATTAATTTCTACCTCTGATGCCATTATTATTGACTTACGAAAAAACGGAGGTGGAGATCCTGAGATGGTGCAATATCTTTGTAGTTATTTTTTCAATAAAAAAGTCCATTTGAATAGTCTATATTTTCGGGAAGGAGATCGAACGATTGATTTTTGGACACTTGATGAAGTAAATGGAGAGAAGATGCCAGACGTTCCACTTTTTGTTTTGACAAGCGATTATACTTTCTCTGGAGCGGAAGAATTTTCGTACAATATGCAAACTCAAAAAAGAGCAACTCTTGTCGGTCAGACTTCAGGAGGAGGAGCAAACCCTGGAGGAACAGTTCCGTTGAATGGGGAATTATCAGTTTTCATTCCAAGAGGTATGGCGATCAATCCGATTACAAAAACGAGTTGGGAAGGAGTAGGCGTAATTCCAGAAGTACCAACTAAACCTGAAGAGACTTTGGAAAAAGCACATGAGTTAGCAAAAATTGCAGCAGAAGAATTCAGAAACAAAAACAACGAAAAGTATAAATCGATGTTGACTGATTTGAATGATGTAGTTGAAAAATATGATTCTAAACCTTCTGATGATGCAATGCTGAAAAATTTTAAAAAATGCGTTGCAGGAGGAGTGATTGAAGAATGGGAAATCAATATTATGGGATATAATTATTTGATGGAACAAAACAAACCTAAAATTGCTGAAGCAATTTTTAAAACAAACACTATGTTGTTTCCTGAGTCAGCGAATGTTTTTGATAGTTATGCTGAAACTTTGGCGATGAAAGGAGATTTAAAAAATTCAGTAGCTAATTATCAAAAAGCTGTTGAATTGGGAAAGAAAAATGATGATCCTCAATTGCAGGTTTATATGGATAATTTGGCAAAAGTGAAAAAACGAATGGAGAAGGAGGATAAACCTTAGGAGGCACTTTATATTGCCAATAAAAAAGACGCTGATTCAGTATTAAATTGAATCAGCGTCTTTTTTATCAGGAACAACTTTAGTCTAAACGATCTAATTTTTGACTGAAAAAATTAACTTTGTAAAATGAGTTGTACACTTCTTTCCTCGCCATTGCAAGGGTTTACAGATTTTAGATTTAGAAATGCTTTCCATAAATATTTCGGAGGGATAGATACTTTTTATGCACCCTACATTCGCTTAAATGGAAAGATGGTTATCAAGCCAAATTATGATCGAGACATCCAACTCAAAAACAATAAAACCCTAAACGTGATTCCTCAAATCATGACGAATGATGCGGATGAATTTATTTTCGTCACCAAGTTTGTTCAAAGTTTAGGCTACCAAGAACTCAATTGGAACCTCGGTTGCCCTTACCCAATGGTGATTAATAAATGTATGGGTTCTGGATTAATAAATGATCCAGATAGAATAGATCGAATTTTGGATCGGGTTCATTCTGAAACGAATATTACTGTTTCGATGAAGATGAGAATGGGGTATGAGCACAATAGAGAAATCATTGATGCATTTCCGATCCTTGGAAAATATCCATTAAAAAATATTGCGATACATGCACGTATTGGAAAGCAACTTTATAAAGGCGGAGTAGACTTAGATGGATTCCAACGATGTATCGATCATAGTCCTCACAAACTTTATTACAATGGAGATATCACAACTGTAGAAGGTTATCGAAAAATGAAAGAACGGTTTCCGACGATTGATCATTGGATGCTCGGACGTGGACTGATTGCTGATCCTTTTTTACCTAGGATGATAAAAAATAACACGGAGGAATATCCAGAGGATAGGTTTGAAATCTTTAGTAAATTTCATGATACTCTTTTTTCAGAGTACGAAAAGAAGTTAACTGGTGATAAACAAATCATTATGAAAATGCTTTCCTTTTGGAAATATTTTGCTACGTCACTTTCTAACCCAACTAAAATTGTAAAGAAAATAAAAAAGGCAAAAACTATCGAAGTATACGATGAGGGGGTTTATGAAATTTTAGAGAACGAAAGAGATTATCAATATTATTGATCTTAGTTAAAATACTTCTGTTTATTATTTTTTAATAATGTTTATTGATAATTATTTTTGTCCAATTCCTTTTTTATCTTGATCCTGATTTTTTACCCTGCCAATTGAAAACTTCAACAGAATAATTTATTACTCCCTGGGGAATTATTTCCACGATCAAAACATTTTTTACAAAACCAAAACTACTTATACATGAAAAATAATCGAAGAAAATTTTTACGAGTTTCAAGCACGGTGGCTGCCGGTTCATTAATTTTACCAAATATTGGCTGCCTGAATTCTAATTCAAAAAAGACTTTGGAAAAGCCATCTATGAATCCAGAATCTAATGAAGTAAAACCAAGTTTAGACCAGTTTGGAATTCAATTGTACACTTTAAGAGATATTATTCCAAACGACCCTAAAGCTGTTTTAAAACAAGTAGCCGGTTTGGGATTTAAACAAATTGAAGGATACGAAGGTGACCAAGGTTTATTTTGGAATATGGATCATTTAGATTATAAAAAATATTTGGATGATATAGGAATTAAAATGGTTTCTGCTCATTGTGATATCCATAATGACTTTGAGAAAAAAGTAAATCAAGCAGCAGAGATAGGAATGGATTATTTAATTTGTCCGTGGATTGGTCCTCAAAAAAGTGTAGATGATTGGAAGAAGGTTTGTGACTTATTTAATTCATGTGGTGAAATTTGCAAAAAAGCAGGTATTCGATTTGCCTACCATAATCATGCATATACTTTTAAATCATTTACGGGAATGATTCCTCATGAATATTTAATGGATAATACTGACCCTGATTTGGTCGATCATGAAATGGATATTTATTGGGTGGTTACTGGAGGAGCAGATCCAATAGATTATTTGAAAAAATACTCTAATCGATTCCGACTTTGCCATGTAAAAGATAGAATAAAAAATTCAGGTGAAGAGAGAGAAGCTAGTTGTGATCTAGGAACAGGAATGATTGATTTTCCTAAAATATTAAAAGTTGCCAAAGAAAATGGAATGAAATATTTTATTTTGGAACAAGAGCGATATGATAATTCTACGCCACTTCAAAGTGCTAAAGTAGGAGCTGATTATTTAAAGCAGTTAGTTTTTGCATAGAAATTAATACTTTAAATTTTTTGGTTAGATTAGGTATCGGATCCCTTCAAGGGATCCGATACCTTTATATTGTGATGGGATTCGAGTCCTCTACGTTTATTTTTCTAGCATATCCAAAGCCACATCAATAATCATATCCTCCTGACCACCTACCATGTTCCTTTTTCCTAACTCTACTAAGATAGAACGAGTGTCTAAACCATACTTTTCAGCAGCTCTTTCTGAATGTAAAAGGAAACTAGAATAGACTCCAGCATAACCTAATGAGAGCGTTTCTCTATCTACTCTAACAGGTCTTGATTGCAATGGTCGAATCACATCATCTGCAATATCCATTAATTGATATAAATCGCAATTTGGTTCTTCTCCCATTTTTTTAATTACAGCAATCAAAACTTCAAGTGGGGCATTTCCTGCACCTGCACCCATTCCTGCAAGCGAAGCATCTAATCGATTTGCTCCATGTTGCATAGCCGCAACTGTATTTGCTACACCCAAAGAGAGGTTGTGATGACAATGGATTCCAACTTCAGTTTCTGGCTTTAAAACGTCTCGGTATGCCTTCACTCGATCTATGACTCCATCCATCAATAATGCTCCTGCAGAATCTGTGATATAGACGCAATCTGCACCATAGTCTTCCATTAGCTTAGCTTGCTCTGCTAGTTTTTTAGGTTCATTCATATGAGCCATCATCAAAAATCCTCCGACATCCATCCCCATTTTTTTTGCGGCTTCGATGTGTTGCTGAGAAATATCTGCCTCGGTGCAATGAGTAGCAATTCGGACAGATTGGACGCCTAAGTCTCTTGCTCTTTGCAAATCTTCAATAGTCGCAATTCCAGGAAGTAGGAGAGTGGTGAGTTGAGCATGAGTTAATTTTTCTGCAATTCCTTCGAGCCATTCCCAATCCGTATGAGCTCCAAATCCATAGTTAAAACTACCTCCTTTAAGACCATCACCATGTGAAATTTCTATGGCATCAACCTTGGCTGCGTCAAGAGCAATGGCAATATTTTGAATTTGTTCCTTCGAATATTGATGACGAATGGCATGCATACCATCTCGAAGTGTTACATCTTGAATATATAATTTATGATTCATTGTATTCTATCTTTTTTGAAAATAAATAAACTCAATTCGATGGATGTTTAATGTTTCTTCATCCATCCTCAACCTCTTTAAGGATAAATATTAATTATGAAGTAGTTAAAGTTAACTTCGAAAGTTTTTCACCCGTTGCTAAGGCTGCACTTGTCATGATATCTAAATTTCCAGCATATTCTGGTAAGTAATGACCAGCACCAATAACTTGCAAAAGAACCGTAGTTTTTAATCCGTGACGCATTCCAAGTCCTTCGATGAAAACAGGTTTGTCTTCAGGAATTTCCTCAAATTGAACTTCTTGATGTAGGGAATAGCCAGGTACATATTTCTTTACTTCCTCTATCATTTTATGGATGCTTTCTCGAACCAATTCTGTATCTACATTTTCACTTAAAGTAAAAACTGTATCTCGCATAACCATAGGAGGTTCTGCCGGATTTAAAATTATGATAGCTTTTCCTTTGTCAGCTCCACCTACTTTTTCAATAGCGTGAGAAGTTGTTTCTGTAAATTCATCTATGTTGGCACGAGTTCCTGGTCCAGCAGATTTGGAAGCGATTGAAGCTACGATTTCTCCGTAATGAACTTTGGCTACTTTTGAAACGGCAGCCACAATTGGAATAGTTGCTTGGCCTCCGCAAGTGACCATGTTGACATTTTTGACATTAATATTGTCTTCAAAATTTACGGGTGGAATTAGGAACGGACCAATGGCTGCAGGAGTCAAATCTATGATTCGTTTATCATCATATTTTTCAACAAATGAATTATTGTAAATATGAGCTTTAGCAGAAGTTGCATCAAAAACTAATTTGATATCATTCCATTCCGGCATTTCGACAAGACCGGAAATTCCTGTTGAACAAGTTGCTACTCCCATTCTTTTAGCTCTAGCTAATCCATCTGATTCTGGATCTATTCCTACCATCACAGACATTTCCAAAATATCAGAAGTCCTTAAAATTTTTATCATCAAATCAGTTCCGATATTTCCAGAGCCGATGATAGCTACTTTTATTTTTTCCATAAAAAATACTTTAATGAACTAGTTTTTAAATATCATTTTTACCAAAAGAAACTGATACGGAACCAAGTCCTTCGATTTCAGTTTCAAAATTATCACCAGGCTCTCCAGTAACCATAGGGCCAAGTGCACCAGTCAAGATGACATCACCTGCCCGAAGTGGAGTTCCATTTTTGATCATGGTTTTTGCTAACCAGATGGTTGCATTTAATGGTGAACCTAGGCAACCAGCACCTGAACCTTCAGATGCAACTTCTCCATTTTTGGTCATCTTCATTTTACATTTTACCATGTCAAAATCCGAAAGTGGAGTAGGACGATGACCAAGTACATAATGGCTTGCTGATGCATTATCTGCAATAGTATCTGTGATTTTAATATTCCAGTTTGCTACCCGACTGCCAACTATTTCAATGCAAGGCAAAGCATAATCAATTGACGAAATTAATTCATGAGTTGTGATAGTTGCATTAGTAATATCTTTTCCCAAAACAAATGCAATTTCAGCTTCTGCCTTTGGTTGATGCAGTTCGTTCCAAGGAATCTCATCACCATTCAAAACTTCCATAGTGTTTAGCAGAGCCCCAAAATCAGGTTGATCTACTCCTAATTGTTTTTGAATAATCTTATTAGTCAACCCAATCTTTCGACCGACAATTCGAGCACCTGCTTTGACTCGAAGGTTTATGTTTTGAGTTTGAATTTGATAGGCAGCATCCAAATCTTCCACTCCAATTATTTCTCTAATTGGAGGAATCAGCTCATGTGTTTGGCTAGCATCTCGAAGTTGCTTAGCAATCGTTTCGATGGTTGAAGTATTTACCATTTGATAAATTTCGTTTTGAAATATTTTTCACAAATTTAAAAAATAGAAAGTGAAAAGTGCTTGAATAATTTTTTTAATCAACTATTTATTTTCCTCTATGGTTTGTTCTACCTTGCGATACAAAATAAACGATAATGAAATTTAATTTTTGTCCAACTTGCAAAGGTGATCTATCTCCTGGATCTCAAGGTTATATTGTCTGTCAAAGTGAGGAATGTTCTTTTGTCCATTATGAAAATCCAACTCCCGTTGTGGCAGCAGTAATTGAATATAAAGATGGGAATGTTTTGTTGGCACATAATGCTGCTTGGCCTCCAAAAATATTTGCATTGGTGACTGGTTTTTTGGAAAAACATGAACATCCAGAACTTGCTGTTCTTCGTGAAGTCAAAGAGGAGGTTGGTTTGGATGCAGAAATCAGAGGATTTTTAGGACATTATTCTTTTAAGAAAATGAACCAAATAATCATGGCATATCATGTTTATTCAGATGGTGAAGTTGTGTTAAATGATCCAGAAATTGATGAAGTAAAAATTGTGCCTTTTGAAAAAGTAAAAACTTGGCCAACAGGAACAGGAGAAGCCCTAAAGAAATTTTTGGAAAGTAAAGGCTATACACCTGAGGTAGTTTCATTTAGAAAATAATAGTGGTGTTTTTCATTTAATTAAAAAGACCTTCCAGATTTTAAAAATCTGGAAGGTCTAATATTTCAAAACAAGATTGGTTAAAAATTATTTATTAACCATGTTTGGATTTAACAAGTCGTAGAACTGATCTAATTTTGGTAAAATGATAATTCGAGTTCTTCGATTGATTGCTCTTCCTTGAGCAGTTTCATTACTTTCAAGTGCATTGTATTCTCCACGGCCTGCTGCAATTAATCTGTTAGGATCAATTCCATAGTTGGTTTGTAAAACTCTAACAACTGAAGTAGATCGCTTCACACTTAAATCCCAATTATCTCTAATACAATCAGTTTTAATTGGTTGACTATCTGTATAGCCTTCCACCATAACTTCCAAATCCGGTCTAGATTCAACGATAGTAGCTATTTTTCCAAGAACTTCTTTTGCTCTAGGGGTTAAGTTAGAACTTCCGCTAGTAAATAACATTTTATCAGAAATATTGACGAAAACAACAGTTTTATCCACTTTTACTTCGATATCTTCATCTTCGATTCCAGCTTTCAAAACACTTTTTAAATTAACAGCTAAAGCAAGATTGATTGAATCCGCTCGCGTTTTTGCAGCTTGTAGCAGGTTGATATATTTATCTTTCTTTTCTAATTGTTGAAGTGTTTCTTTAATGTTTTCACTTGCAGATTGAGAAAGTGTTGTCAAGTCATCCACTTGTGAAAGTTGCTTATCTCTAAGAATCCGATCAGAATTAATTTGATCCTTAAGATCTTGAATTTGTTCTTCTCTCAAAGATAAATTACTTGTTGCAGTTTGAACTTGACCTTTTAATTTTTCATTTTCTTGTTTACAAGCTGATAGCCTAGCCATATATTCATTAAGGTTCTCTCCACATTCTCCGAGTTGCTGATTTGCGACATCATATTCAGATTGTAAAGCTTGTAACTTTTTTTTACTGACACAGGATGTCATCAATATTCCCAAGCCTAAAAACAAGAAAATTTTTATTGACGTTTTCATAATGTATTGATTTAATTTTTATTAAGAATTAGAAGTTTTTTAAACGATCACAAAGGTAAAAATATTGGTTTATTTAATTAAATATTAATGTTTTAAATATTGTAAAATAATCTATATAAAAAGACTTCTGTCATTCTTAAGTAATGAAAAAAGAATCTATTTTATAATTGATGTAATTTAATGAATTAGAATTATTTTATTACCAACCAACCCTTACAAATATGAATTTTAAATCAAAAAAATAGGTATTTCCTGACTTTTACTCTTTTTTCTCTCGAAGCTAAATTTCAAATAATATTCTTGGAAATTACCGTAACAAATGTAAACCTGGAGGACTGGAGGAAGGGAGATTGGCAGAAAAGAATATATGTATTGAAATCTACTAGAAAGTAGGTACAAATTTATTTTGCAATAAAAATTTACTCACAAGGTGAATGGGACTCACCTTGTGAGTTTTTACTTTTCTTCGTATTTAATTTTTTTGAAAAAATCCCACACTACAATTCCTACACAAACAGAAATATTCAAAGAATGCTTAGTTCCCAATTGGGGGATTTCAATACAAGCATCTAAGTGTGGCAAAATTTCTTCACTAACTCCATCTACTTCGTTTCCAAAAACGAGGGCGTATTTTTTTCCAAAGTCAATCTTGAAATCTTGAAGCCAAGTTCGTTGATCAACTTGCTCGATGGCAACGACTGTAAAGCCTTCTTCTTTTAATTTTAAGATAGTTTCAAGTGTCGTTTCAGAATATTCCCAATCAACAGATTCAGAGGCACCAATAGCCGTTTTTAAAATTTCCTTATGAGGAGGAGTTGCTGTAATTCCACAGAGATAAATTTTTTCCAATCCAAAACCATCAGAAGTTCTGAAAGCAGAACCCACATTTAAACCAGACCGAATATTGTCTAAAACTAAAACAAGAGGTGTTTTAGCTTGTTGCTTAAATGTTTCATTATCGACTCGATTGAGTTCTTGTAATTTTAATTTTCTCATTACTTTGAATTGGAAAAACCGTTATCCTTTTTTTCCATGCATGCTTTGACAAAAGAAACGAAAAGTGGATGTGGATTTTCAACTGTACTTTTTAATTCAGGATGAAATTGTACACCAACAAAATATGGATGATCTTTTAATTCAACTATTTCTACTAATCCAGTTTCTGGATTGATACCAGTTGGAATTAAACCAGCGGCCTCAATTTGTTCTAAATATTTATTATTGAATTCAAATCGATGACGATGTCTTTCGCTGATTAAATCACTCTGATAAGCTTCGTATGCTTTAGAACCACGTCGCAAATTACAATCAAATGCACCTAACCTCATCGTTCCACCTTTATTTTTGATATTCTTTTGGTCAGCCATCAAATCAATGACAGGATTTGCACTATTAGGGTTAACTTCTGCTGATGCTGCATCTTTTAACTTCATAACATTTTTAGCAAATTCAACTACCGCACATTGCATTCCAAGGCAGATTCCAAAGAATGGAATATTGTTTTCACGAATGTATTTGATCGATTGCAATTTACCGGCAATTCCTCTTTCTCCAAATCCCGGAGCTACTAAGACTCCATCCAAACCATCTAAATGCTTAAGAACTGAATTAGAGTCACCTTCCAATTGTTCTGAGTGAATTGGAACAACATTTACTTTGCATTCATTTGCTGCACCTGCATGAACAAATGATTCGTGAATAGATTTATAAGCATCCTGCAACTCATTGTATTTTCCCACCAAACCAATAGTGACTTCATTCAAAGGTGATTTTAGACGTGCTAAAAATCCTTTCCATTTTTTTAATTCCGGTTCACGAGTATTCGGAAGACGAAGTTTTGAAATGACGGTAGCATCTAGATTTTCCTTGTGCATCAAAAGTGGAACATCATAAATAGTTGCTGCATCAATTGCTTCGATTACAGAAGAAATTTCAACATTGCAGAACAATGCTAATTTTCTTCGAATTTCCATATTGATTGGTTTTTCACATCGACAAACTAAAATGTCAGGTTGAATCCCAGTCTTTAAAAGTTCTTTTACAGAATGTTGAGTTGGCTTGGTTTTTAATTCTTTGGCAGCACTTAAATATGGAATCAACGTCAAATGAATAACCAAACAATTATCAGCACCTAACTCCCAACGTAATTGACGCAATGCTTCCAAGTAGGGAAGCGATTCGATATCCCCAACTGTTCCCCCTAATTCAGTTATGACAATATCAAATTCATTACTTTGCCCCAGTAATTTTGCTCGACGTTTTATTTCATTTGTAATATGAGGAACAACTTGGACAGTTTTTCCTAAATAATCACCTGCTCGTTCTCGATTGATAACTGATTGATAAATCCGACCAGTCGTAACATTATTTGCCTGAGAAGTAGGAGTATTGAGGAATCTTTCATAATGGCCTAAATCTAAATCAGTTTCAGCACCATCATCTGTCACATAACATTCGCCATGTTCATAAGGGTTGAGAGTGCCTGGATCGACATTCAGATAAGGATCAAACTTTTGAATTGTAACTGAAAAACCGCGAGCTTGAAGTAGTTTAGCGAGGGAGGCTGCGATGATTCCTTTCCCTAAAGAAGAGGATACTCCACCCGTAACAAATATGAATTTACTCATGTATTATTTAATTTTATTACGGGGTACAAAGGTAAATTAGTTTATTGAAATAGAAAGGAAATATTGGAAAGTTTTTAAAAAAAGCGACCAGCCTTAAACCTGACTCTTTTTTACTAAATACAAAAAACCTGATGTGAAATCAATCACATCAGGTTTTTTTATATTAAAAATAAATGCTGATTATTGAACTGGCTTAGCAGCAGTTGCAGCTTTATTTACCTCACCTTTGATGTTGATGAAAGTTTGACCTGGGTTAGTATTAGCAGTAATAGTTACTCGTTTGTTTTGAGAACCTGATTTACCTTTAGAGTTAAACTCAACTAACATTTCACCAGTTGCTCCAGGAGCAATAGGCTCTTTTGGCCAAGAAGGAACAGTACATCCACAACTTCCTTTAGCATCTTTGATGATTAAAGGCTCGCTACCTGTGTTTGTAAATTTATATGTGTGAGATACTTTCTCACCCTCATCGATTGTTCCAAAGTCGAATTCTTTTTCTTCGAATTCAATAGTTGTAGTTGGACCAGTAGGAACGTCCATAGCAGGTGCTGCTGGAGTACTTGCAGGAGCAGGAGCTGTAGTGTTGCTTGTTACATTAGCACGAGCAGCATCTCTTACTGAAGTTTCATCAGCTGAATTACCAAATAAACCATCAAGAGCACCAGTTAAATTTAATCCCAAAAGAATAGCAACTAGAGCTAATAAACCGATTTGAATTTGTTTAGAATTTTCCATTATTTTTTTTTTGATTACAAATTGTTAAAAGAATAAATTAAAATATTTAAGAATGCGGTGCAAAATTAATTGTTTTTTTTCAATTAAGAAACACCACAAATAACTTACTAAGTAAATTTTGAAAAAAAATAACATTACCTGTTTTCCCTTTCAATTACACAAATTTATTAATTCCTACAAAAAGGGCTTGTTAACAGGCTGTTAACGACTTGTTATTAAGTCAATTTTTTTTCCTTCCATATGAGAAAAGGTGTCTATTCTCTGAAGTGAGAGAGAATCCTAAATTGCAATAAATTGGGTGAATTCTTCCACCGACTTTGCATTTAGGCACATTTCTTTGGTTAATCTACCTTTTCTAGCTGGTAATACACCAAAATGTATATCATGAATCCCACCAGTACTATGTGCATCAGGATTGATTGAGATTAAAACTCCTTTTTCCAAAGCATATGGAATCCAGGTCCAATCAAGATCTAATCGGTAAGGATTAGAGTTTAATTCAATAGCAACTCCATATGTCGCACAAGCATCAATTATCTTTTTATGATCGATTGGATAACCTGTTCTAGAAAGTAATAATCTTCCAGTTGGGTGCCCCAAAATAGTTGTGTACCTATTTTCAATGGCTTTAAGCAATCGATTAGTCGCTTTCTCTTTGTCCATTTTCAAATTAGAATGAACAGAAGCAATGATAAAATCAAATTGTCTTAGAACATCAGTTGGGTAATCTAGAGATCCATCATTAAGGATATCAGATTCTATTCCTTTGAATATCTTAAATGGTGCCAATTCTTCATTTAGAACGTCTATTTCTGCAAACTGTTGAAAAACTCTATCTTCTTTTAATCCATTAGCATAGAAAGCTGCTTGTGAGTGATCTGTGATTCCTAGGTAGTCATATCCTAAATTTTTAGAATATTCAGCCATTTCTCGAAGAGTGTTAATACCATCACTATAAGTTGAGTGAGAGTGAATCACACCTTTAATATCAGATTCTTCAATTAAGTTTGGGAGCTGGTTATTTTTAGCTAAATCCAAAATATCAGGCATTTCTCTTAATTCTGGAACGATAAAAGGAAGGTTGGCTTTTTCAAAAACTTCTTCCTCTTTTTGTAACCCTTTGAAATCTAAACCTTCATTAGTTTTGATAAATGCTTTCAAAAATTCATCACTTGATGAATATCTGAAAAGTTTAGATCCATATTCACTTTTTGTACAAGTAAAAATGGTAACTGGTTTTTCATTTTCATTTTTTGCTAAAAAATGATTGGCTTCTTTGGTTTCTAGATTTAAAAAACCTTGTTCGAAAATTGAATCGATGGGTTCATCCGATGCAATGAGAAACTCCATCACATTTACGATTGGACAAGCTCTTCTCATTTCGCCAACCCAGCTCACTTGAGCATCAGGTAAAGCTTTTTGTATTTTTTCTAACAATACTTTTGCATCCTTTTCAAAAGAAGCATAGTGAAATTTATTTCTAGAAACGAGGAAGTATTCTAATTTGTTTTTTAAATCTTCTTGGGTCTTTTGACCAAATCCGTTGAGTTCGACTAAACGATTTTCATTGCAGGCATAAAGTAATTCTCCAACACTTTCTACTTCTAATTCTTTCCAAATAACGCTGATCTTTTTGGGGCCGAATCCCTTTATTTTTAACATGTCTTGAATCCCTTGAGGAGTGATCTCTTGGTATTTTTTCATGGTTTCCATTTCACCTGTTTCGATGAGTTCTCGGATTTTTCCGCTGATGGCTTTCCCTACTCCTTTGATTGCTCCAATTTCATCATCAGACATTTCTTCCAATGGTTCTGATTGTTTTCTTAGAGTAATGTAGGCACTTGAGTATGATCGGATTTTGAATTTGTTTTCTCCATGCAATTCCATGAGGCTGGCAAGTTCTTGGAATTTGGCGGCGATCTCTTTATTGGTCATTTATTGTTTTTTTTTGCAAAAATAGAAAAGTAAAACGACTCTTTAGAATCGTTATTCGTTGTTTAGCACAGGATTTGGAAATTCCCGCTACACGCGTTCGATGATTGTTGCGATTCCCATTCCTCCTCCAATACACAAAGTGATTAAGCCTGTTTGCAAATCTTGTCTTTCTAATTCGTCTAGGCAAGTACCTAACAAAATAGATCCTGTTGCACCAATTGGATGTCCAAGAGCGATAGAGCCACCATTCACATTTATCTTATCAAAATCATTAATTCGCATGTCTTTCATAAATTTCAATACAACAGAAGCGAATGCTTCATTAACTTCGATTAAGTCAATATCTTTTAATTTCATTCCAGCTTTTTTCAGAGCTTTTTTACTAGCAGGAGCTGGACCGGTGAGCATGATTGTTGGATCTAAACCAACGAGGGCAGTTGAAATAATTTTTGCACGAGGTTTTAAATTTAGGGCTTTACCTTTCTCTTCAGAGCCGACTAAAACTAAAGCTGAACCATCAACAATACCTGAGGAATTTCCAGCATGGTGAACATGATTTATTTTTTCTAATTGGAAATACTTGTGCAATGCTACTCGATCAAATCCAGCATTTCCAATCGTTTCAAAAGATGGATTAAGTTCTGCTAATCCTTCTAAAGTCGTTCGAGGTCGAACGAATTCATCTTTTGATAACATTACAATTCCATTTTGATCTTTGACAGGAATTAGTGAGTTATCAAATCTTTTTTCTGCTTGTGCAATTGCTGCTCGTTTTTGAGATTGAACAGCAACTTCGTCTACATCTTTTCTTGAAAAACCCTCAAGAGTTGCCACCAAATCAGCACTAACTCCTTGTGGAATATATCCAATCCTTGTACTTACTAATGGATCTAAAAACATGGCTCCACCATCTGAACCAAGCGGAACTCGGCTCATACTTTCTAATCCTCCGGCTATAATTAAATCTTCCCAACCTGACCTAATTTTAGCTGCTGCTAAATTAACAGCTTCCAATCCTGATGAACAAAATCGATTAATTTGAGCAGCTGGTACATCCAAGTCATAACCTGAATGAAGAACTGCTGCACGTGCAATATCACCTCCTTGTTCCTCTAATGGAGCATTCACTCCAATCAAGCAATCATCAACCTGAGAAGTATCTAAATCGTTTTTTTTCTTCAAAGCAACTAGGAGAGTGGAGAGCAATTCAATGGGACGAACTTCGTGAAGTGATCCTGTTTTTTTCCCTTTTCCTCTTGGTGTTCTTATGGCGTCAAAAATATAGGCTTCGTTCATAATTTATTAAATGGTGAATTGTTTTATAGTGTCGTAACTGATTGAAATACAGGTTTTTAAAGAAATGACTATTTCTTATTTATAAGAAAATAATTTATTTTAAAAATTACCTTATTTGTAGTACGGAATATAACGGAACAAAGTTAAATGAAATGGGTAAAAAGGCCATCATTTTAACCAGAAAAAGACATGTTATCCTTTTTTTAGTATAAAAATTAAAATAGGTCTTTAAGAAAAAGAAATTAATCATATTTGTTTTCCAAATCTTACCGACCGTTATTTTCAAATCGAAGTCTTAGTTTCCAAAAAACACACAAACATAATTTTTTATAAAAAAGTTTTCCTAACTAAAGACATTTATTTCCTTTTTCTTTCCAAGAAATCTACATTATTATAAGATAGGTTGATTCTATTCAAATATTCGAAGAGTTAATTTCGAAATTGATTTTGACGAAGTGATTATTTTCTTTAATCCAACAAAAGACAATATCTATATTGATATGAGAGACTTTGCTGGGAAAGCTGGAACGATAGAGATTTACAACAACTTAGAGAAAAAAATGATGGAAAGAAACTTTCAATCTTGCCCATCAATACCTGCTGAGTTCGATGTAAGTGGCTTTACAAATGGATTGTTTACCATTTCGATTAAGGTTGAAAATCACAAACGATTTACGAAGAAATTTATAGTTTGTAAGTTGTAAATGATTGTTTGAAATCTAAAAAAATTAAAAACGGTATTTTTGTAGGCAGCAGAAATACCGTTTTTTTGTATCATTAAACAGGAACGATTATAACCCTGATTATGAAAGAAAAATATTAAATCTATATTTTTTTAATTTATCATTATTTTTACAAAAACAAAAAATGAATTCCCCTAACATTTGAAAGAATAAGTTTACCTCTAAACACAATATCGTTCAAGTATCCTATTGCCGTTTTTATCCAAAAGATAATATAGAATCAATTGATTTAAGTGTGGATTCTTAAATGGAAAACACTTAGTTTTGTAGGTAGGAAAATAATTGAAACAAATTATTTAAAGCCTTTCTATTAAGAATCTCTGACTTATTTCAAAAGACTAATTTATTAACCGATTTTGATTTCCAAAAACATAAATAATTATGGTTTTGGAAAATTAACTTATGTCAGATGGTTATTTTTCAATAGAAATGACATCCATGAACAGACAGCTTTTTACCATTTTTATAATTGTTCTATTTTTAACTACCTCAGTTAAGGCTCAACTTGCTGTCGGTAATTCAAAGGAAGAAATCTCACCTATAATATTTGATTCTTATATTATTGCTTGTAATGTAATTGCTGATGCTGGAAATGATACCTTGATTTGTGGAGAAGATTTTCCTATTCAATTAAATGGCTCGTATGTAGGAAATGCTATTAATTATTTTTGGTCACCAAGCATTAATGTTAGCGATTCCTCTATTTTAAATCCATTAGCTAATTCCTCTGGAATATATACTTTAACTGTTGAGTCAATAGATGATGTAAATCTAGTGGTCAATGGGGATTTTGAAAATGGAGATTCAGGTTTTACAACTGACTACAGCACAGGAACTGCTGATGTTGGAAATTATTTGGTTTCAGATACACCAACAGATTACTTCAATTTGTTTAGTGATTGTGATGACCATACGACAGGTTCTGGAAATATGATGATTGTAGACGGATCAGATATTCCTGATCAAAATATTTGGTGCCAAACCATAAATATATCTCCGGATACAGATTATTATTTTTCACTTTGGGCAACAATGGTTGGAGGTACTAGTCCTCCAGAATTGTTTTTTACAGTAGATGGAAATGTATTTAGTGATACGATGTCAATTCCTTTGGACAATTGCTTATGGACAGAGTTATCTCAAATTTGGAATTCAGGAACAAATACATCTATAGAATTTTGTATTGTAAATAACAATATATCTCCTTTTGGAAATGACTTTGCGATAGATGATATTTTGGTCTCCCCAATTTGTGAGGTGACAGATGAAATGACTATTTCTGTATTAGAAGTAGAGGCGATAGCATCGAATGAAACGATTAACTGCATTGGTGATTGTGTAATTTTAGATGGATCAAGTTCATCTTCAGGTTCAGCAATTGCTCATGAATGGGTATCCATAACTGGAGGAACTATCCAAAATGGATCAACTTTAACGCCAACAGTTTGTGATACAGGAGTTTACAAGTTAATAATTACTGGTCTTGATGTTGCCTCGGGATTGTATTGTTATGATTCAACTTTGGTGGTGGTAGATTTAGGTACAATCAATCCTACAAATCCGACTTTTACAGGAGATGATGTAGTTTGTACTGGAGACTCTTTGAGTTATCAAATTAATATACCTGATCCTAATACTACTAGTTATGATTGGTTTGTAACGAATGGGACAATATTAAATGGGCAGGATTCTACAACAGTTGAGATAGAATGGAATGGCATTTCAGCTGCTGAAGTTTGTGTTGCTGCAATTAATAGTTGCGCTGTAAGTGATACTACTTGTATGAGTATTTTTATAAATTCTCCACCATCTGAGCCTGTCATTTCTGGCCCAACAAATTTATGTAACAATACAATTGCATCCTACTCAGTTTCTTCGGCTATTAATGCTTCAAGTTACGAATGGACAACTCCTTCAGGAACTTTAATTCAATCAGGACAAGGAACAGATTCAATCCAAATGAATTGGGGAAGTGTGCTTGGTGGTGATGTTTGTTTAGTGGTAGAGAATGAATGTGGAGCTGATTCTAGCTGTGTTTCAGTAGTTTTTGGAAGTATTCAAATTAATGTAGATTCCTTAAATCCTCTTTGTCCAAGTGATAGTAATGGTTGGATAAAAATAACTCCTTTGGCTGGAACTGCTCCTTTTTCATTTACCTGGGGAAATGGTGAAATGACAGATAGTATTGGAGGTTTATCTGCAGGGATTTATGATTTAACTGTTTCAGATAATACAGGGTGTTCAACTGAGGAAATAATAATTCTTCAAGATCCAACACCATTAAACCTCACTTTTTCCAATACAGAAATTTCATGTTTTGATGAATGTGATGGAATTATTTCTGTTGAAGTTTCAGGAGGTACAGCACCTTATGTATTTCTTTGGGATAATAATTTAGGAACAAATGATTCTTTAATAAATGTTTGTGAAGGTATTTATAACATTACAATTACGGATGCGAATGGATGTACGATCGATGGTCAAACTCAACTTGATAATCCTCCTTTAATTTCGGCGACCATTTCTAATGATACCACAATTTGCCAAGGTGAAAATGTAAATATTACTTTTCAATTTTCAGGAATTGGACCATTTGATGTTGAATTGAGTGATGGTTCTTTTCATCCAAATTTAGTTGATGGAGATGTTGTTTCAATTTCTCCTCTTTCTACAACTATAATTTCCATATCGAATTTAATAGATCAAGGACAACCAAATTGTTTGGCTAGTTCCACCTCATCTATTTCAATCACAGTTAATGATTCTCCTGAATTACCAATTCTGACAGGGATTGATTCTACCTGTCACAATACGATATTTAATTACTGTATAATGAATACCGCAAATGTTGATTCATTTCATTGGACAATTCCGATGAACGCAACTTTTACTGGTCAGAATACAGATTGCATTGAAATAGATTGGGCAAATTCCAACGGGGGGCAAGTTTGTGTTGAAGCAATTAATGAATGTGGTACTTCTCAAGCGTGTATGAATGTGACTGTTTTTCCTATTCCCACATCTATATTTTCTGTGGATTCCATTATTTGTATTGATTCTACTTCGACAATTTCCTACTCAGGAAGTGGTGGAGCTGATGCAATTTTTAGTTGGGATTTTGAAGGAGGAAATATAGTGTCAGGAAATGATTCCGGACCTTATGAAATTAATTGGTCTACTGGTGGTAATTATAACATTACACTTACGGTAGAAGGAAATGGATGTATCTCAACCCAAACCATAGAAAACATTGTTGTCGAAAACCCTATTCCAAGTCCAGTTATAAATTGCTCATCAACGACGAGTTCTGTTACTTTTACTTGGGATGATGTTAATGGTGCAACTAGTTATCTAGTTGATGATTTGAGCGGTAATGGAGGAATGATAATAGGGAATATGTATATGGTTTCAGGGCTCACCAATGGAGAAGAAGTAATAATTGAAGTGACCGCTTTTGGAAATAATGCCTGTGGACCAACAACTGTTCAAGCGTCCTGCGCAGCAGATAATTGTCCAGCAATTGATGTTATGATTGAGCATGTTGATGCAATTTGTTTAACGCCAACTTCGCTTCCATTTAATTTAATGGCAACAACATCTGGAGGAACAAATACAGGAAATATGACTTGGAATGGAAATGGAATAATCAATTCTTCCACAGGTCTATTTGATCCAAATGCAGCTGGTGTAGGAATACATGATATAACTTTAGGTTATGAAGAAAGTAATTGTTTTTATGTAGATGTCGTTACGATTCAAATATTTGAAACCCCAACTGCAGATTTTAGCGTCGATGATTTGATTTGTGTAAATGATAATTCAACAATTACTTATTTAGGAAATGCCAATTCTAATGCTTCTTATTTCTGGTCTTTTGATGGAGGAACAATAATTTCTGGAAATGATTCAGGACCTTATGAGATAAATTGGCCAGCTGCAGATAATTATAACATTACACTTACGGTTGAAGCAAATGGTTGTCAGTCAAATGTTTTTTCTCAAAATATTCAAGTTGATGAGTTATTAGAATCACCAACTATCTCTTGCGAATCAACTACACAAAACATTATTTTTTCATGGAATGATGTAGTCGGATCAAATAGTTATGTTGTTAATGAATTATCCGGAATTAATGGAGTTCAAAATGGAAATTCCATTGTTTATGAGAACCTAAATCCTGGACAAGAAATTTCTATTGAAGTAACTGCAATTGGAAATACAGTTTGTGGAGATGCCGTTTCTACTGAAACTTGTTTTACGGATGATTGTCCTATTATTGATATAACCATTCCTTCTGTTGATGATATTTGTTTAAGTAATTTATCAACTGAAATTCCTTTGCAAGTGATTGTATCAGGAACAAATGGATCAGGAGTTGGAAGTTGGTCAGGAGTCGGAATTGTAGATGATATTTTTGATCCCAGTTTAGCTGGAGAAGGACAACATGAATTGACTTATTCGTTTACAGAATCACTATGTGATTTTTCACAATCAATAACTGTTAATGTATTTTCTCAACCGATTGCAGAAGCTGGAGATAATAAACATTTGGATTGTGAAGTGAACTCTGTTGTTTTGGAAGGCAACAATTCTGTTGTTTATGGAGATTTCAATTGGTCAACAAATACAGGCAATTTTGTCAATGGACTGAACACTTTAACTCCTGAAGTAGATGCACCGGGAGTATATTATTTGTTCATAGAAAATTCAGGGTGTACTTCAATTGATAGTGTACTGGTTACTCAAAATATTAATGCTCCGATTGCTGACGCTGGGTTGCAACAAGTAATTACATGTAACCAAACCTGTGTGAATTTAGGAGGAAGTAATACGAGTCAAGGAAATAACTTTATTTACTCTTGGTCAGGTACTAACGGCTTTGTATCGTCTGAGATTTCACCAGAGGTTTGCGAAGAGGGTGAGTACTTTTTGACAGTTTTAGATACTGTTAATAATTGCATTTCTGCTACTTCAACTGTTGCTGTTTTGGAAAACAATACGCTTCCTATTTCTCAAATAGAACCTGTTGGATATTTAGATTGTAACAATACTTCAATGATATTAGATGGTAGTAATTCTTCTATTGGAAATCAATTTGAATACCAATGGTTTGATGATATTGCATTATTAGTTGGGGAAACAGATATGACTTTTGAAGCGATAGAGCAAGGGAATTATTATTTGTTAGTTTCAAATATTTTAACTGGATGTTTTTCAATTGATTCTATTTTTCTAAATGATAATACAGCTTATCCAAATGCTGAAATTGCTACTCCGGAGATTCTGACTTGTATCACTACAGAGGTCATGTTAGATGGAAGTAATTCATCAAGTTCAACCTCAATTATTTATGATTGGTTTACAACTTCTTCTGGAGGAATTCAATCTGGAGACGATACTGATCAGGCAATAGTAACTGAACCTGGCTTCTATGAGTTGATTGTTTTGGATACTTTAAATGGTTGTGAAACTACTGCATCAATTACTGTGCTTCAAAATATTGTTTCTCCAACAGCAGACGCTGGACTTGATATCGAATTAGAGTGTAATGAAACAGTAGCCATGCTTGGAAGTGAAAATACTAGCTCAGGAAATAACTTTGAATACCTTTGGACTTCTTCTAATCCGAATGTTACCATTAATTCACCTTCAGATTTAAATCCTATTGTTGATGGATTAGGAACGTATCATTTGATGGTAACTAACCTTGAAAATGGATGTACAGCCAATGATGAAATGGAAGTTTTGCAAAGTCCAAACATTCCTCAGAGCATTAATTTAGAAACAATGGAATCCCCTTGTTACGGAGATGATCAAGGAATGATTATGATTCCTTCTATTGATGGTGGAACTCCACCATTCTTGTATTCCTTAAATGGGAATCCATTTTCGAGTACTAATATTTATAACAACTTGTCTGTTGGTGATTATGAGGTTACGATTCAAGATGCTAATGGATGTGAATTATCAACTATGATTTCTATGAATGAACCTGACTCATTAAGCATTGATTTAGGCGAAAATATTTATGTAGAACTAGGAGATAGCGTGATGTTAGATCCATCCATAACTGGATTTTTTGATACCATTGTTTGGCAATCGTCTGGAACTTATTCTAATTGTGATCCTTTGGAAAATTGTTATAATCCAATTGTCACACCAACTCAGACGACTAATATGATGGCAACTTTAATTAATGATGAAGGATGTATTGCAATGGATCAAGTAACTATTTTCGTAGAAAAAAATAGATACGTTTATATTCCAAATGCTTTTTCTCCAGATGGATTTTCTGACAATCAAATCTTTATGATTTATGCAGGAAAAGGAGTGGAGAAAATAAATTCATTTAAAGTTTTTAGTAGATGGGGCGAGCAATTATTTGAAGCCAAAGATTTTTATCCAAATGATAACACCTATGGTTGGGACGGAAATTTTAAAGGAGAAAAAATGAAACCAGGAGTGTACGTTTACTTTGCAGAAATCGAATTTTCAGATGGGTTAAAACTTATCTATAAAGGAGATGTAACTCTAATGCGGTAATTAAATTGTTAAACTGTTTTGACTGTTGAACTGCTTTTAATTTTGAAAAAAAACAGTTCAACAACCAACCAATCCTTATTTTTTATCCCTCAGATATTTAATTACAGCTTTTCTTAAATCATTTTTAATCACATCGTTTTCTTCAGGTTCAGTAATCTTAATAATCCCCTCATTGTCCTTTGTGAAAAAATTAAAATCATAACCAGCTAACAAAAAGTCGTTCATTGCAATCGTATAATTTCTATCAGTTTTTAAAAGCTCCCCTCCAATTTTAAAAGTCAAAGACGCTTCGTCCACTTCAATTCCAGCTAACTGCAAATATCCACCTTCACCTTTATTTTGTTCACTAGTCTCTAGCAATTTTTTTAACAAAACGCCAGTCATTTCCACTTCAAATATTTTCCCAGAATAGGGTAAAACACGAATGATATCATATTGGGTTAGATTTTTAGAAAGCATATCATCAACCCGAATAGATCCGCTATTCATAATTGCAGCATCAGATTTTTCACTACTTGCAGAAGCAATTGATTCTACAATTAATGATCCTAAAGGGCATTGACCTCCACGAACTGTTCTTTCCGTTCCATCCAAAGCCTCATCCAAAACAGCTACAGTTTCATTTGGCGAAAACCCTCTACTTTCCAAATCTTTATTTGCAATGCCCTTCCAATATTCTACGCGTTTGTTGACTGCTGGATCTAAATCAAAACTATTATCAAGAGTAACTAATTCGGAATAAACAGTATATGTTTTTTCCCTTGCATCATATTTAATAGTATGAACAAAGGCTGTTTTCGCATTGGCATCTGCCTTAGCAACTACCGTAGAACCTTCTAAAAATCTCATGTTATTATGATCGTGACCTCCCATAATAAGAGGAAAACGAGGAATCGCTTTCGCTAACTTCAGATCATCCGCAATTTCTAAATGGGTAATTGGAAAAATCAAGTCTACCTTTGAATCCAATTTTTTAACCATTGCTTTTGAACGTTGAATAGGTTCTTCATAAGCCACGTAATCTTGTTGTTTTACATCAAGCGTTACTCCAAAAAAACCAACAGTTAAAGAAGTTCCATCTTCATCTGTAAAAGTTTTAATGATGGTTTCTGGAATCTTTTCTTTCTTCGCTCTCTTCTCATTTTTGTTTTTATAAAACGGTTTTAGTCTATTATTTTTATTGTGGAGGACATTTGAACTCACCCATTGAAATTCTGATTCGTCAATTCTTTTTTGAAGTTCTTCTTCATCTAAATCAAATTCATGGTTGCCAAAAGTAACAAGATCAATTTCAGTTGCATTCATGACATCAACCATGTGAGCCCCTTTTATTTTATTTCCATCTGTATTTTTTAATGTTCCAATGACTGAAGGATTTAAAAAATCACCAGGCAAAATGGCTAACGTATTTTTATTTTTTGCTAAAAGCTGTTTTTTCAAAGTAGCAACCCTTGCCATTCCACCTTTGTCATCACCAGGCAAAGGAGCAATTTCATAAACATCATTAACATGAAGGAAAACTATTTCAATAAGACCATCGTCATTCAGATTATTGACGATAGCTTTTTTTGAAGTACAACTAATTAAAAAAACTAAGAAAAATATAAAGTAAAATTGCTGTTTCATTATGTAGGTTTTTGTCTCAAAAAATGTAAATATAATGTTACAAATTAATCATTAACCGTTAACTCTTCTTCCTCCTTTTCCTAATCATTCCTTCCTGTACTACAGAGGCAACTAGTTTCCCATCTCTTGAAAAAATATTTCCTCTCGTAAATCCTCTAGAATTTGAACTACTTGGGCTATCCAAAGCATACAATAACCATTCATCCATTCTAAACTCACGATGAAACCACATTCCATGATCTAAGCTAGCCAATTGAATTTCATCAAATTTAATATCTTGTCTATGTGGTAAAAGTGCAGTTCCAAGTAAGTTGTAATCAGAAGCATAAGCTAAAAAAGTTTGGTGTAAAGCTACGGAGTCTGACATTTTACCTTTTGCTTTAAACCAAACGTGGCGGAAAGGTCGATTGGCATCCTGTGAGAAAGGATGAATGTTTTCTACAGGACGAAATTCGATAGGACGTTCGCTTCGATAGCGACTAAAAGTTTCTGGAATTTTTCCTTCCCAAGTTTTGGCTAGCTCTGAATCACTCAGTAAAGATTCTGGATCTGGAACATTAGGCATTACAATTTGATGATCAAATCCTTTTTGTTTTAATTGGAAAGAAGCAGAAAAGTTAAAAATAGGTCTTCCTTTTTGAATCGCAACTACACGTCGAGTGGTAAAACTTCCACCATCTCGGATCCGATCTACATCATAAACAATAGGTTGAGAAATGTCTCCCCGTAAAATAAAATAAGCATGCATTGAGTGAGCAAACCTATCTTCAGGAACAGTTTGATAAGCTGCATGAAGTGCTTGTGCTAAAACTTGTCCTCCAAAAACAGCACCCCAAGGCGCTGGATAATTATTTCCTCTAAAAATGTTTTCCTCAATTTTTTCGAGGTTTAATAATTCACTTAATTCCTTTGCATTTTCCATGAGACAAATATAGGAAGGGAAAGGAGTTTTTTATTTTAATTAAATTATTTTTTTATAATTTTTTCAGTTTTAATTAAATCTCCATTTTTGTTTTTCATTTGTAAAAAATAAACTCCAGCAGGCCAATCTTTTTTCCCGAATAAAAATTGATGATCTCCTTTTATTAAATTTTGTGAGATAACTTTTTCAACAGCACGACCATTTACATCAATAATATTTATATCGAAAAAGTTGTTTTTTGGATTTGTAAATGTAATGTTACAATTATTCGAAAATGGATTTGGGAAAACAGAAATATCTAAAGTTTCTTTTTCTAAATTTTCATTCGACACATCAATATCAACTTCTACAGAATACAAGGAACGGCCAAATGTTGCAGCTAATAGAGTATTGGTAGGTCCATGATAACTCAAATCAGTAATAACTACGTTCGGTAAACCTGTTCCTAAAATATCCCAATTTCCTCCATCATTAATTGATTTAAAAACTCCTATATCTGTGGCTATATATAAATCATGATTGACAGGATTAATAATAATGTCATTGACTGGAATATTGGGTAATTCACCAGAAATAGGAGACCATGAATTTCCAGAATCAGTTGTTTTAAAAACATGAGCTGTTTCATCATTAAATCTAAAACCTGAAATTGTAACATAAGCTACTTCTAATTCAACAGGATCTAATTCTACTTGTGTAATCCAAAATTTTGGCAATCCATCTGAAATATTATTCCAATTATTTCCCCCATTTTCTGTAATCCAAACATTACCATCATCTGTTCCAACCATAATTATTTCACTATCAAAAGGAGAAACGCTTATAGTCGTAATTGTTCCAAAAGCTAAATTTCCATTTCCACCTCCATCAGTCAAATCTTCACTAATTGGGTTCCAATAAAAAGCATTATTAGTAGTTTTATACAATCGGTTTCCACCCATCAATAAAACATCAGAGTCATTTGGATCAAAAATTACAGGAGTATTCCAGTTTCTTCTTTCAGGATCAAAACCGAAGGTAGCAATGGTGAAATTATTTCCTCCATCCTCAGATTTTCTCAAATTTCCATATTGAAATTCTGCATAAATTATATCATTATCCTCTGGATCGACTAATGGGAAAAAACCATCTCCACCCAAAATAAATTCAAAGTCATCTTCATCTCCCGTCAATGTTCTCATCGTTCCATTGTCTTGAGCACCGCCATAAACTTGTTCTGGATTTTGATAGTCCATTGAAGTTCGATAAAATTGAGTGATTGGAAGACCATCCAGTTTTTCATAAGTTTGTCCTCTGTTTTCACTTAAATAAATTCCTCCATCATTTCCAGCAAGGAATAAATCAGGATTTTGAGGATGAATAAAAATAGCATGTTGATCAACATGTGCTCCATCAAAACGAGTTTCCCAAACAGGATCTGTTTCAATATTTTCGATATAATGAACATCCAAACTTAGAGCTATTAAACTAGTAGGTGATTCAGGATGAACATACATTTTTCCAAACCACCACATAAATGAAGGCTCATCAATTCCATTTTTATTCACCTCACTCCAATTATCCCCTCCATCTGTAGATTGAAAAATTCCTGTCAAATCTCCATCTTCATGGACGATGTAAGCGTAAACATAATTAGGATCAGAAGGTGAAATTGCAAGACCAATTCTTCCTTTTTCATTAGGTAAAGTCGGTAAACCATTTGTCAATAATTCCCATGAATTTCCACCATCAGTTGTCCGATAAATTCCAGAACTAGCACCTGAGTATCTTCTATGATCAGGTCGTCTAATTCTTTCCCATGCTGCTGCAAAAATGATATCAGAATTGGTTGGATGCATTGCTAGGTCAACAAATCCAGTTGAATCCGATACGAATAAAACTTGTTCCCAATTACTTCCTCCATTGATCGTTCGGTAAATTCCTCGTTCCTGATTTTTTCCAAATAAGTCACCCATAGCAGCTACAAAAGCAATTTCAGGATTTGATGGAGCTACCTCAATTTTTCCAACGCTACCAATATTTTCGAGTCCGAGGTGTTGCCAATTATTCCCTCCGTCTGAGGTTTTGTAAATACCAAGTCCATCATAAGCAAGTGAACCGCCACCAGCATTTGGTTCTCCAGTTCCGACATAAATTATTTCATTATTGGAAGGAGCCATTTCCATATCTCCAATGGATAAACTCATCGCGTCGTCAAAAATAGGAGTCCAAGTTTGCCCTGTATTTTCACTTTTAAAAATTCCTCCAGATGCAGAGGCAACATAAATAGTCTCTAAGGAATTAGTAGGCATTTCAACATCAGTAATTCTACCTCCAACATTGGTTGGCCCCTCAAATTTCCATTCTTCTAATTGATCTGGTCCTCGTAAATTTGATTGAATTTGTTGTCTAAATTGAAGTGCATTTTGGTAAGCGACTTTATCAATTTCTCCGCGAGGGAAAGCACGCTGGGCATAAAACCAAACATTGGGATATTTTTTATCTTCCTCTTCTTTAGGAAAATTTTGATTGGAATGATCAGTTTGACAACCACTCCATAAAATGAAAAGAAATAAAAAATGTAATAGTTTTTTCATAGGGTTCAGTTTCAAAAAATATTCTAAAATGGAACACCAGTAAATGGACTAATTCGATCAACTGGATTTCCAGCAATTCTGCGCCAACTATTTATTTGACCAATATGAGTTAAGACATCTGAAATCAGCCCATTGATTAAATACCAAAATGAATAAGTGGTGTCGATCCTTTTCAAATAAACTTCTGTTTGCTCAATTTCCTCATTAGTCATTGTTAACAGTTTCTTTTTAAACGCTTCGCATACATTCAATGTCCCTTCACGATAACCCTCGTATCTTTTATTTGGATAATTTAGTTTTGCATTTTTATCAAATGCTAGATAAGCCCAAGATAACACTTTATAGATGTGATCAAGTAATTCAAGCATATTCATGCTTCCTTCTACTGGGCGGAATTGTATTTCGTTTTCAGTCAAACCTTTGGTAGCGACTTGATATCGAAAACCAATAGCAACAACAAACCTTGATAAAATAGCTCCTGAACTTGAAATAGATGGAGTAGGAGGTAAGCATTCAAAAAGGGAATAATTAGACATATTTAATTTTTTGTAAAAATAGAATATGTTTTGGAAGGGAGGAAATAGACCTTCCCATTTTCTAATCCCAAAAAAAGTAAGGCTGTTCGATAATTATCGAACAGCCTTAGCCCTAACCAAATAAAACCAAATATAGATTCCCCCGATTGCTCGGGAGGAAACCATTTCTTTAATGCGAGTGGTTTTATATTCTCGCAAATATATTCTTATGCTTCAACAGTAATGTTTGCACCTTTTACTGTTTTAATAATTCTTCCTGCAATTTTGTATGGATCACCATTTGATGCTGGACGACGATCTTCTAACCATCCTTTCCAGCCATTTTCAACAGTTGCAATTGGAATTCTGATTGATGCGCCTCGATCTGATATTCCAAAAGAGAAATCATCGATAGATGCAGTTTCATGTAATCCAGTCAATCGCATATTGTTGTATGCTCCATACACCTCGATATGTTCTTTAGCAACTGGTCGGAATGCTTCACAAATTTGTTCGTATACTTCTTTAGATCCACATGTTCTCAATACGGTATTAGAGAAGTTAGCATGCATACCTGAACCATTCCAATCTCCTTGAACTGGTTTTGGGTGATACTCAATATAATAACCATATTGTTCTGTCAATCTATCCAATAAATATCGTGCTACCCAAATTTCATCACCTGCTTTTTTAGCTCCTTTTGCAAATAATTGAAACTCCCATTGTCCAGAAGCAACCTCTTGGTTAATTCCTTCAAAGTTAAGTCCAGCTTCGATACAAAGATCTGCGTGCTCTTCTACAAAATCTCTTCCGTGTGTGTTTCTACCACCTACAGAACAATAGTACATTCCTGGCGGTCCAGGATATCCACCTATTGGGAATCCTAACGGAAGCTGTGTGTCTTTATCCATAATAAAGTACTCCTGCTCAAAACCGAACCAGAAATCATTATCATTGTCATCTATTTGAG
>CAZMBP010000034.1:0-25841 GCA_964564545.1 uncultured Saprospiraceae bacterium | reverse complement strand
ATTTAATAGTGCCTTGAATAGTTCGGTGACTTTGTTCGGTCTAGATATTTATAAAGAACATTTTAATAAAAATGCTTCAGACGAAACTGTCATCAAATATGGTAAACGATTTGGAATTTTGTTAGCCTTACTTGCCATGTTTATTGCTCCTTTCATTGCCAATGCACCAGATGGGTTATTTGGATATTTGCAAGAAGTAAATGGTTGTTATAGTATTCCGATTTTGACAATTATAGTTGTTGGTTATTTGACAAAAAGAATTCCTGCTCTTGCAGCTAAAGTTGCGATAATTTTAGGAGCGGTTCTTTATGCGATTAGTCAATTTATTTTAAAACCATATGTTTTTGGAGAAGAGAGTTACCCTCACTTCCTTCACGTGATGGCAATACTTTTTGTCATGAATATCATAATCATGTTAGTTATAGGCAAACTCCAACCAAGATCAACAGATTTCGAATTAGCTTATAGTGAAGAAGTTGACATTACTCCTTTCAAATATGTTAAACAAGTAAGTTTAGTTATTTTGGTAATTGTAATTTCGTCGTACGTTTACTTCTCATAGTTTTTGAATTAGAATAAAAAATGGGACTTTTGATAAAACTATATCGAAAGTCCCATTTTTATTTTCACACTAAATCAATTATTGAATATGAAATCTACCAAACTGATTTTTCTTTCCCTGCTTTTTCTTTTCGTACAATTTGCTAATGCCCAAGTTGGTGAACTTTCCAAAATTGAAAAATATATCAAGAAAAAACTACCTAACGCTTCAGTCAAAAAACTAGATGCAACAGGTCATTTCAAAGAGGTTTATGAAATAAAATTCAAACAATATTTAGATCATAAAAATAAAGATGTTGGAACTTTCGAACATCGGATTTTTCTTTCTCATGTTGATCGAAAAAAACCTATGCTTTTCGTCACAGAGGGCTATGCAGGACGACAAAGAACTTACGAATTATCAAAAATTCTAAATTCCAATCAACTGATTGTTGAGTATCGTTTCAACGGAGGTTCTCGTCCAGAAAATATTCAATATCAATACCTCACCAATGATCAAGCGATGGAAGATTTACATCGTATCAGAAAGTTGTTTAAGAAATTTTATCGAAAAGAATGGGTAAGCACAGGCATTAGCAAAGGTGGTACAACAACTTTGATTTATAAAAGTAAATACCCAAAAGATGTTTGCGTTGCCGTACCTTATGTTGCGCCTTTGGCTTTTGCTCAAGAAGATTCACGAACTGATGAGCATCAAAAAATAACGGGAACAGAAGAATGTCGAAATAAATTAATCGCTTTGCAAAGAAATATGTTGGAACGAAGAGCTGAATTAATTCCAATGATTGAAAATTATGCAACTGAAAAATCACAAATATTTTCTATTGGGACTGGAGCTGTTTTAGAATATGCAACATTAGAATTGCCTTTTGCTTTTTGGCAATGGGGAGGTGATTGTGAAAATATTCCAACTCCAAAATCTGATGCAAAAGAAATTTTTGATTATATCGAAAAAATCGTTAGTTGGAATTTTTATTCTGATGCTTCGATTGAATATTTTGAGCCAGCGTTTTACCAATTTTTGACTGAGTTAGGATATTATGGTTTCCCAACAGAAAATGTAGAAGATTTACTTCAAGTGGTAAAAAATCCTACTAACCGACTCTTCGGTCCAAAAAATGTGGACTTAACTTACAAACCATATTTACAAGGGGTGAATGATTTTTTGATGAAAAAAGGGAAACGTGTTTTATACATTTATGGAGGGATTGATACTTGGACTGCTTGTGGAGTTATACCAAATCCTAAAACAGATGCATTGAGAATGACTTTAGAAGGAGGGTCACATACAACTCGAATTAAGAATTTTTCAAAAGAAGATCAGCAGAAAATCTATGATAAATTGGATAAATGGTTGAAGGCAGAAGTGACACCTCTCAATAATTAATTCTCAAGATAATTACTCCTTGACCTCTTCTCAACATCACATACAAGTTCTTATTTTTTAAAATAAAAAAAGGTGTTAGCCCTCATGGACTAACACCTTTAATTTTTCATATAATTAATTTCTACAAGTCGAATTTAATCCCTTGAGCTAAAGGCAATTCGCTACTGTAATTAATCGTATTTGTCTGTCTTCGCATGTAAGCTTTCCAAGCATCAGAACCACTTTCTCTTCCACCACCAGTTTCTTTTTCACCACCGAAAGCACCACCAATTTCAGCACCACTAGTTCCTATATTTACATTAGCGATACCGCAATCAGAACCTGCAGTCGATAGGAATTGTTCCGCTTCTTTTACTGAATCTGTAATGATTGCAGAAGACAATCCTTGAGGAACATCATTTTGCATAGCAATCGCTTCATCCAAAGTTTTATATTTCATGATATACAAAATTGGAGCAAACGTTTCATGTTGAACAATTTCAAAATGATTTTCTACTTCTGCAATCGCAGGTTTTACATAGCAACCACTTTTGTATGCTCTTCCTTCCAAAACTCCTCCAGGAACTATTATTTTCCCACCTTCTTCTTTTACTCTTCTTAGTGTTTCAGAATACGCTTCTACTGCATCAGTATCAATTAAAGGTCCAACATGATTTTTAGCATTTAATGGATTTCCAATTTTGATTTGGCTGTATGCTTTCTTGATTTTATTTTTTACCGTATCATAAACACTTTCATGAATAATCAATCGTCGAGTCGAAGTACATCTTTGTCCAGCAGTTCCTACCGCTCCAAAAACAGCACCTGGTAAAACCAAATTCATATCTGCACTTGGAGTGATGATGATAGCATTGTTTCCACCTAATTCCAAAATCGTTCTACCCAAACGAGCAGCAACTTCTGCATTGACAATTTTACCCATCCGAGTACTTCCTGTTGCAGAAATCAAAGGAACTCTTTTATCCTTAGTCAAATATTCTCCAACCTTATAATCTCCATTAATCAAACAAGAAACTCCTTCAGGAACTTTATTTGCTTTCAAAACTTTTTGCAAAATATTCTGACAAGCAACTCCACACATCGGAGCTTTCTCAGATGGCTTCCAAATACAAACATCTCCACAAACCATCGCGATCATCGAATTCCAAGACCAAACCGCAACTGGAAAATTGAACGCTGAAATAATTCCAACAATTCCAAGGGAATGCCATTGCTCATACATTCTATGATTTGGTCGTTCAGAGTCCATCGTCAATCCATATAGTTGTCGAGATAATCCAACTGCAAAATCACAAATGTCAATCATCTCTTGCACCTCTCCATAACCTTCTTGAAGGCTTTTTCCCATTTCGTAAGAAACTAGTTTCCCAAGCGCATCTTTGTTCTCTCTAAGTGCTTCTCCATATTGTCTAACAATTTCTCCACGCTTTGGAGAAGGCAATGTTCTCCAAGTTGCATATGCTTTTTGTGAAGCTTTAATTACTCGCTCGTAATCAGCTTTTGTAGTTACACCTACACTACCGATATATGCTCCATCAACTGGAGAATAAGATTCGATATATTCTTTTGAAGCATAAGATTTTAGCCCTGTGCTTGTTCCATTATTTTTGGCTTTAAGACCTAGTTTTTTTAAAAAATCTTTTTTCATTTTTTACATTTTAGAATTTCTCACCTAAATACGAGAAATAATACTTTGGTTAGGTAAATATTAAATTGGCTGCAAAATTAGGAAAATTTTACATGAAAAAAATTTTACGAAAAAGATTAAAAAAAGGTACGATAAGAAATCGTATTTCAGAATAGAATCCAATAATAAAATTAATCCTAACTTTTAGCTATGATCATTTTTCTATTATAATTTTGACCTTCATCTTTTTTACCCCTCGTAATATTAAAAACAACTTTATTTTTTTTAGGCCAGAAAAAGCATCTGCTTTGAAAATGCTTTTTTTTCAATAGAATTTGTAATTTCGCACCCGAAAATTATAACCTATTTTTATTTTTTTAATAAAAACTCACATAATGAAGTTAGATGATTTAGTAGCCGTAAGTGGAATGTCAGGCGTATTCAAATTAGCTGCCAATAGAGACAATGGTTTAATCATAGAAGATTTGGATAATGGCAAAAGAAAATTTGCCTCAGCAAGAAAACATCAATTCACACCTTTAGCAAGTATTGGGATCTTTACACTAGAAGATTCGACAGAATTGAAAATTATATTTAGAACTATGATTGAACAAATGGAAGAGAATCCAGTCCCTTCTACAAGTGGTTCTTCCAATGAGTTACATACTTATTTTAGAAAAATTTTATCTGATTACGACGAAGACAAAGTACACACTAGTGATATCAAAAAAGTAATCAAATGGTTCAATTTCTTGAATGAAAGAAATTTGATTGACATGGAGGATGAACCAGAGACCAAAGATGAAGAAGAGTAAAGTAATGATGAGTTATGAGAAATAAGTGATGAGTTTTACGCTCAAAACTCATCGCTTATCACTCATAGTTCATCAATATTTTCTTCCCCATATTATGAAAACAACACCTTTATATAGATGAACAACCTAACACCCCCTAATCATAGGCAACGAATGTATTTGCCTAATGAATTTAAAATTACTGTTTGGTCCAAAATAAGACCTTACTTTCATGAATTACTTCGAAGAGATATCCAATCTGTCGAAGATTTGGAAAAATGGATTTTGGATCAAAATGAATTAGCTCAAGTTATTCAAGAAGAATTTGATTCAAGGCGAGATAACCATTTTATTCATCAAACCGAAGATGAACGTGTAGCTGAACTTTTTGAATATGCTGCTCAAGAATTATTTCCCAAAATAACTCCGTTAGAAAAGCAATTACATGAAAAATTATCGACGTGTGAATTCGCTTCGATGATTACCGATAATAAAAATTTATTTTATCTACGACATATAAAATAACCTTATAGAATGAAAAAATATTAAACCTTTTCATTCATCATTTAAGCGTTTACAGTTCAAAAAAATATTATGTACAAAGGAAAGAAAGTGATTGTCGTTTTACCTGCTTATAATGCAGCATTGACATTAGAAAAAACTTACAAAGAAATTCCATTTCCGTTGGTGGATGAAGTGATTCTTTGTGATGATGCTAGTAAAGATAATACTTCAGATTTAGGCAGAAAGATTGGAATCAAGCATATCATCCGTCATGAAAATAATAAGGGCTATGGAGGTAATCAAAAATCACTTTACAACAAAGCTTTAGAACTTGGAGGAGATATTGTTATCATGCTACACCCTGATTATCAATACACACCAATGTTGATTCCCGCAATGGTAAATATTATTGGCGACGATTTGTATCCTGTAGTGTTAGGTTCAAGAATTTTGGGAAAAGGTGCATTGAAAGGAGGAATGCCTTTGTATAAATATATAGCTAATCGAATGTTGACTTTCACTCAAAATATGTTGGTCAATTATAAGTTATCAGAATATCATACTGGTTACCGATCATTTAGTCGAGAAGTTTTAGAAGCTATTAATTTCAATGCGAATGATGATGATTTCGTATTTGATAATGAGATGTTGTCGCAGATTATTTATGCAGGTTTTGATATTGCAGAAGTGACTTGTCCTACTAAGTATTTTGAAGAAGCATCTTCGATTAATTTTCGAAGAAGTGCAAAATATGGATTGGGTGTATTGAGAGTTTCGCTAGGACATTTTTTCCAACGAATAGGTTTGGTTAAAATGGAAATGTATGAAAAACCAAAAAAAAGTTAATCAATCAAATGATTAGGACGCAAATTTAAAATTGTATTTTTTTATGATTTCGACTCCTGTTCAATAATATCGAATGCTTTTCTCCCAATAAAGATTGCAGCTAAAACGAGAGTATAAGTAAGTGTAGCGGTCATATCAGGCTTCAAATTTAGTTAGGTAAATTAAAATTCCTTTTAAACTATCATAAAACTAACGCTAAATAAGTATTACTTCTCAGCGAATATTTCACCTCAAATGTAATATGCCGACAAATCTAAACATTAACCAACAAGAATTAAAATCTTACCTCGATTCTTGTGTGAAAAAATTCAATACTCCTGATTTCATTGAGAATGATCCTATCTCTATTCCTCATCAATTTTCTCGAAAACAAGATATTGAAATCATGGGTTTTTGGGTTTCTATGCTCGCATGGGGACAACGAAAAACAATTATAAATAAAGCGAATGAATTAATTCAACTGATGGATGGTGCACCCTACGATTTTATTTTAAATCATGAGGAAAAAGATCGAGAGCCTTTTCTGAATTTTAAACATCGAACTTTCCAAGCGATTGACACACTCTACTTTTTAGAGTTTTTCCAAGATTTTTATAAAAAAAATGACTCGCTTGAAAGTGCTTTCTCCAATCACCTTACGCCTAAAAGTGAAAATGTAGAAACTGCGTTAAAAGGATTTCATGAACAGTTTTTTTCTCTTCCTAATGCACCTCATCGAACTCGAAAACATGTTTCTACTCCAATTCGAAACTCTGCTTGCAAACGGTTAAATATGTTCCTCCGTTGGATGGTTCGAAAAGATAAAAAAGGAGTTGATTTCGGGATTTGGAAAAAAATAAAACCTGCGCAATTATTGATGCCTTTAGATGTGCACGTGGATCGAGTTGCTCGAAGGTTAGGATTGTTAGAGCGAAAGCAAACAGATTGGAAATCGGTGATTGAACTAACTAATAATTTGAAAAAGTTTGATGCGAAAGATCCTGTGAAATATGATTTTGCCTTATTTGGAGTGGGAGTTTTGGAAAAGGACCAGTTTAAGTAATTGGCTACTTCATTTCATATTCCACTCGAAGAAAATCATTAAGCTGCTGAATGTCAACTACTCCAATCAACGTCTCATTTTCAAAAACTGGAAGTATTCGTAATTCTTGATTCACTAATTTTTTATAAAAAACATGCAAGGAATCATTCGGATAAGCAGCTTCCTCTACTGCTGAAATAAATTCTTCCACTCCATGATCTTCATGCGAATCCGTCGGTATACTTTTAGCTATTTCTAAAATTTCAGGTTGAGAAAAAACACCCGCAATTGTTCCATCTTCATTTTTCACTAAAAAATCTCTCTCTAAACCTCTCTTCAAAATATCAAGAGCATGGGCAATATGATCATTTTTTTGAAGAACATTTATTGGCTGGCGTATCAATTCTGTGATTGAATGTTTTTTCAAAATCTCCTCAAATCTCACCATCCGATATTCTTGTGTAGCCATAAAAAACATAAATACACTTGACAATAAAAAAAGAGGAATTAAGTAAATCATCATTCGAGGCGGTACTAATAAATAGGCTAATATTACTAATAAAATCGCCATCCCTTGTCCCATATAAGTTGTAACCAATGTAGCTCGGCGACGTCCCAAACTTGGAGAAAGTAATGACCTAAAAATCCTTCCTCCATCCATTGGAAAAGCAGGTATCAAATTAAAAAGTGCTAAGAAGATATTAATCAATAGAAATAACGTAACGAAGTTTTCAGGGTTCCCAAAGACTAATCTCGATGTTCCAAGATTAGTAAAATCAATACTCGATGTCATCCATCCATAACCTCCAAAAATAGCAGCAAGAAAAATATTAACCAATGGACCAGCAAAAGCAACTACTGATTCATCTATTGGTTTTTCAGGTAAGCCATCTAAGCGAGCTACTCCTCCAAGCGGAGAAAGAATAATATCCTTAGTTCGTACTCCATATATTTTGGCAGAAAAGGCATGTCCAAATTCATGTAAAATTACACACGTAAATACACCTATCATCAAAACCGCAAACCATCCTACACTTTCCCAATTCATTCCATTCCGCCTTCCTTCAACAGCTACCCAAACCAACATTAGTATAAATGACCAATGAAGTTTTACTGGGATTCCGGCAATTTTTGCAATTTGAAATGATCCTTTCAAAAAAATGATTTTACTTGATTTAATAATTATTTAAACGTGATTTTGACACTTTTGGTTGTTATAAAAACATTAAACTTTATTTGAATGTCTTTTTATGAAAACTGCTAAGAAGAATAATATGACTCCAATTGGCAATGATAAATTACTGTTTTGTAAAAAATTAATCCTCCCCATTTTACTTTGAAAGTTATCGATCTTTGTCCACTCAGACCATCTTCCAAATGAGTTCCCACTTATATCCATTAGATCAAACCTTACTTTATATCCTCCATTTTTTCTAAAAGCAAATGCACCTGAACACATTCCATGACCAACATCTAATTTTCCATCTTTTGAAATAAGGTAATAAGTTGTAGAGTTTTTGGTTTCTAAATTCATCACTTCTGTTTTCACCAAAGTTTCTGATTGATCATTTATCTTCACATTAAAATGTGCATAAATAGCTGGTCCACATCCATATCTTGTGTATGAAGTATTTATCAATTTTGGCCGAATACCTGAACTCCAATTTGGTTTTTCATTGTCAATTTCACTCTTAACTTTCCATGAAACTGGTTTTCCATATTTTCCAACTTTATGAATTGGGATAATTAATTTTTTAGTATCCATTTGTAAAGAATATTCATCTCCGACAATTAAATCTTCTTCTGGGACTAAAATAGCTTGAGTCAAATTAAAATTACCTTCATAAACACCTTCTACTTTTAATTTTACAGTATGATTTTTACTTTTTAAATATACTTGATTTCCTTCTTTCAAGTTTTTAATTAACTCCTGAGATGTTGCATATCCTTCAATCATGATAATTGATTTTTTCGAAATCTCATCTCCATTTGGGAAAACCCAAATACCACTTGAACCACATTTTCCAAAAAGTGAAAAACTAAAAATTGATATAAAAATTAGAAGGAGTAACTTTTTCATATGTTATATTTTTTGAATTTTAAATTACAACACTTTCTTTAAAGATTCCTTTTTTTATCAAAAGGGTGCATCATTTGCTCCAAAAAACAAAAAAGGCAACAACTCAACCGAGCCATTGCCTTTTAATATTTTTTCCAAAAAAAGAAATTATGCCGTTTCTGGTGTCCCTAAAATCGGAGCATATAAATTTCCTTTCTTAATAATCTCTCTTGAAATCACTACACGTTGAATCTCAGAAGTTCCTTCATAAATTTGAGTGATCTTCGCATCTCTCATCAATCGTTCCACGTGATATTCTTTTACAAAACCATATCCACCATGCACTTGCACCGCTTCAACAGTATGTTTCATCGCAACCTCTGATGCAAAAACTTTTGCCATAGCAGCAGACATTGTGTAATCCATATGGTTATCTTTCATCCAAGCTGATCGATGTACCATCATTCTAGCTGCATCAATATCGGTAGCCATATCTGCCAATTTAAAGGCAACTGCTTGGTGTTGGTTAATTGGTTTCCCGAAAGCTGCTCTTTCATGAGAATAGGCAACTGCCAGTTCGTAAGCACCTGCTGCTATTCCAACTGCTTGAGCTGCTATTCCAATTCGCCCACCAGTCAAAACTTTCATCGCAAATTTAAAACCGAAGCCGTCTTCACCAATTCTATTTTCTTTTGGAATTTTCACATCATTATACATAATTGTATGAGTATCAGAAGATCGAATTCCTAACTTATCTTCCTTTGCTCCAATTCCTACTCCATCCCAATCAGTCTCAACAATAAAAGCATTAATTCCTCTATGTCCTTTTTCACGATCAGTTTGAGCAATTACTAAATGAACTTTTGAAGTACCTCCATTAGTAATCCAGTTTTTTGTTCCATTTAATAAATAATGGTCGCCCATGTCAATTGCAGTTGTTTGTTGGCTGGTCGCATCACTTCCTGCTTCTGGCTCAGATAGACAAAAAGCACCAATCCATTCTCCAGTTGCTAGTCTTGTCAAATACTTTTGCTTCTGTTCTTCAGTTCCATATGTTTCCAGTCCCCAACAAACTAAGGAGTTATTCACAGACATTGCAACAGAACAAGAATTATCAATTTTAGAGATCTCTTCCATCGCCAAGCAGTAAGAAATGGTATCCATTCCGCCACCTCCATACTCTGGAGAAACCATCATTCCCATGAAGCCTAATTCTCCCATCATTTTGATCTGCTCAGTAGCATGAATCATTTTTGAGTCTCTTTCGATAACTCCTGGTTTTAATTCTTTTTGGGCAAAATCTCTTGCTGCCTCTTGGACTGCTAAATGTTCTTCGGTTAATTCAAAATTCATACGAGTGGATTTTTTATGGTTCTATTTATAGTTTAAATTCTGACTGCAAAAATAGCGAATTTTCGCAATCTTTTTTCGTTTCAAAGTATACAGTTTTCCTGATATTAGTCACCTTTTGTTTTTCTTGAACTAGTTTAATGACTGAAATACCTTTCTTCTTTAAACATCAAAGGTTATCTCAAGTTCACTTGTGGTAGGATGTGATTGACAGGTCAAAATATACCCTTCCTCAATTTCATCATCATCCAATGCATAACATGCTTCCATTTCAACTTTTCCCTTAACAACTTTTGCCATGCAAGTTGAGCAAGATCCTGAGCAACAAGAGTAGGGTGGTTCATATTTTAAATCCAATAAAGTATCTAATACTGACTTTCCTTTTTTTACTTCTGTTTCAATGGTTTCACCATCAAGATGAACAATTAATTTTGCTCCATCAACTGGTGCTGCAGCTCCTAAATGAGTTGTACTTTCATTACCTGTGACATTAGTTGTAAATCTTTCCGAATGAATATGATTTTTATCTATCCCCATATCTAATAATGTATTTTCTACATCATCAATCATTGCTCCTGGTCCACATATAAAGTAATGTGCTTCTTTGCTTCGTGTCGGATTTTCTGCTAAAAATTTCTTGACACTAATTTCATCTACTCTCCCAACTTCCCCTTCCCAAGACATTTTTGCTTTTTTAAATATTCCTCCAAAACCACTTGGTTTCTCTTTTTTAGGTTGACTCAAAGTGTGACAAACGATAAATTGGTTTTGATACTTTCTCTCCATTTCATCCAATTGATATCTAAAAATAATGGACTCTTCATCTCTATTTCCATAAAAAAGAAATACTGTCGAAAGTGGTTCTTTTTCCAAAACAGTTTTTGCAATCGACATCAAAGGCGTGATTCCACTTCCTGCTCCAAATAAATAAAATGTTCTATTTTTTTCCTCATCCAACTGAATAGTAAATCGCCCTTGCGGAACCATCACTTCAACTGAATCTCCTACTTTTAAGTTATTGCAAATATGATTGGAAACAATTCCTTTATCTACTTTTTTGACGGTAACTGTAATTCCATTTTCCAATGGGCTACTCGACATAGAATATGCACGGCGTTCTTCCTTCCCATTTATTTGAAATTTCAACGTCAAATATTGCCCATGTGTATAATCGAATTTATCTTCTAAATCATTTGGAATTTCAAAAGTAATCGACGACGCATCACTAATCTCAGGCGTGACTTTCATTACTTTTAAACTGTGAAATTGAGTACTCATCTTCTTCGTTTTTTTTAAAATACAGTATTAAAATTTGAGGCATAAAGGTAACAAACCTAAATTCTTTATTGATAACCTTTTTATCATATTATAGTTTAAAAATCGTATTTTTAATGATCGTTTATTTATGAATTAAATTACGCTTTAATTATGAACTGGAAAGATTCAAAATATCTACTCGCCTACCTCGCTCCTCTTTCTACGTTTATTGCCATTTATTATCAAGGGTATTGGTCATTTGCAACGGTAGTTTTAGCATTCGCCATTATCCCTATTTTGGATTATTTATCTCCTTCTTCTGAAAAAAATTTAACCGAGGAAGAAGAAGTTTCAAAATTATCGGCTACTGTTTTTGATTGGCTATTATATTCAAATGTCCCAATACTTTGGGGTCTGATGTTTTATTATTTTAGCACAGTTTCCGCAGGAGGTTTGGAATTATTTGAACTCATCGGAATGACTTGGAGCATTGGAATTATTGTCAGTACTATTGGAATAAATGTAGCTCATGAACTAGGCCATCGAGTAAAAAAATCAGAACAATTAATGTCTAAGACTTTATTACTTTCTGCTTTGTATATGCATTTTTTCATTGAGCATAATCGAGGTCATCATAAAAATATTGCAACGGACGAAGATCCAGCATCCTCGCGATTAAACGAAAGTTTATATTCATTTTGGATTCGTTCTACCTTCGGAGGGTATCGAAATGCATGGAATCTTGAAAATGAAAAACTCAGAAAACAAGGTGCATCTTTTTTCTCTTTAAAAAACGAAATGCTAGTTTTTCAAATAATTCAAATTGCTTACTTAGTTTCCGTTGGATTATATTTTGGATGGTTTGTAGTTCCTTTTGCGATCATTATTGCAATCACGGGATTCCTTTTATTGGAAACTGTCAACTATATTGAGCACTATGGTTTGCGTAGAAAAAAATTACCTTCTGGCCGTTATGAAAATGTAACCATGCAACATTCATGGAATTCAAACCATGAAATGGGTCGAATATTTTTATATGAATTAACTCGACATTCTGATCATCATTATAAAGCAACTCGGAAATTTCAAGTATTACGACATTTTGATGAAAGTCCACAATTACCTTATGGTTATCCAGGATCGATGTTAATTTCATTTTTGCCCCCGCTTTGGTTTAAGTTGATGAATGATCGAGTTCCTAGCTCTATCGCCTAATTGATTTTAATTAAATAAGGGAGTCTGAATGAGTATTTTTATTTTGAAAAATCCAAGTCAGTTATTTATGTGAAATACTGGTTTGGATTTTTTAGTTTTGCGCAACGAATTTTTCTTTTTAATTTTTTTAGACAAAATAGATGAGTCAAAAACTTTCCATTGTCATTCCAGCTTACAACGAAGCACCAACTATTCATTTCATATTGGATAAGATCAAGGCTGTCCAGTTGATTGGTGATTTGAAAAAAGAAATTATCATTATCAATGATTATTCTACTGATGATACAGAAGGAGCAATTCTTCGATATTCAGAAGCAAATCCTGAAATGAATATTCAATATTCAAAACATGAAGTCAATAAAGGTAAAGGTGCTGCACTTCACACAGGCATCAAAAATGCGACAGGAGATTTTTTGATTATTCAAGATGCGGATTTAGAGTACGATCCAGAAGAGTATAATATTTTATTAAAACCGATTTTGGATAATGTGGCAGATGTAGTTTATGGTTCAAGATTCATGGGAGGAAAACCTCATCGAATTCTATTTTTCTGGCATTCGATTGGAAATCAGATGTTGACTTTTATGTCGAACATGTTGACTAATTTGAATTTGACAGACATGGAAACTTGCTACAAATTATTTAAAACTGAAATGATTCAAAGTTTGAGTTTGAAAGAAAATCGATTTGGATTTGAACCAGAAGTAACTGCTAAAATTTCTCGAATTCCAAAAGTGAGAATTTACGAAGTCGGAATTTCCTATTATGGAAGGTCTTATGAAGATGGAAAAAAGATTGGTTGGCGAGATGGCTTCAGAGCGATTTATTGTATTTTAAAATATAATACTTTTTGGAAAAAATAATCTTGTAGACACGTTGTTTACAACATTACTCGGACAATCAAAATTATTCCAAATATCACAAACGCAACGCCTGATATTCTTCGAACTAATAAAATATTCTCTGGCTTCAAATATTTTCGAATCACTTTTGCCAAGTAAACTTTCAATGTATCAGAAGCGATAATCACAAAGAGTATCGCTCCAAAAAAAAGAAAAAATTCATTTTCACTAAAACCACTTTCTGCTAATTTCCCTGCAGCAATGACCCCCCAAAAGAAAAAAGTAAATGGGTTTACTGTATTGACAAAAACACCTTTCCCAAATAATTTTAAATAAGAAAAATTATTCTCATTTGGAATTTCCTCTAAATCTTCTTGTATTTCTTTTTCTGAAAAAAAATCATCATCAGGCATGGAAGGTGGTTTTGAAAAATATGTTCCGAGTCCAATCAAAATCAAAGCAATACCTCCTGCTATTCCTAAAGTCAAATTAAACCCATCCATTTTTACCACCGCCTGAATATAACTCAATCCAAAATAAACTGCTGTCACAAACAATACATCGCTTATAAAAACTCCTAATGCTACTGACATTCCTGCTTTGAACCCATGTTCAATTCCTGCTTGCAATAAAGCAAACAAAATCGGGCCAGCCATGACTGTCAATGTTAATCCAAAAAGAAATCCTTCTAGTAATGCGTTCAAATGAAGTTTATTTTTTCAAAAAAAAAAACAAGAAAAATCCATGAGCAATGATCTCCGAATATTGGTCTATGAGAAGTGGGGCGGGTTGGGTTTGGCGAAAAATGTGAGTGCGGGAGCTTGCCTTGCGTCGAGCTATTTTTTCGTCTAGAATTTTTTGGTTCTTTTTTTTTCAATGAAAAAAAGAACAAGCACCACAATGGGAATTAAAGAAAACGATTTTGTAAATCGACTTTTGTTTATTTTTTGAAGGTAAGTGGGGTCTTGGAGAGTTTGTTCTTTTTGCATTGGCAAAAAAGAACCAAAAACCCTAGGCGAAAAAAATGCCTTACTCAAGGCAAGCTCCCGCTCCCTCATTTTTCGCCGGTCCCAACCCGCCCTACTTCTCATTGACCATTACTCATGGATCTTCTCTTTTCTTATACTTTTTAGTAAAAATGTATTTATACTTAATAGAAGTAAAGATAGTTTTTTAACTGTAAATAGTCGCTACGAGTTTCCTTCTTCCTCCATAATTCCGAAATTCACAAAGATAAATCCCTTGCCATGTTCCTAGATTCAATCGCCCATTTGTAATTGGAATCGTCACCGAACTTCCCACCAAAGTTGACTTAATATGTGCAGGCATATCATCAGCTCCTTCCATCGTGTGAATCAAGTATGGCTCGTTCTCAGGCATAATTCTACGATTAAAAACTTCTTCAAAATCCGCTCGAACTGACGGATCAGCATTTTCATTTATCGTCAAGCCTGCGGAAGTGTGTTTGATAAAAAGATGAAATAAACCTGTCTTTGGAAGGTTCTCCATTTCTTCCAAAATCGTTCTTGTAATCAAATGGAAACCTCTCGAATATGCAGGTAGAATTATTTCTTTTTGTAAAATCATGATAACCTTTTTGGTAAAAATTTTCGTCGTGGTAATTGTAATCAAATCTAAATCAATTTTTCGCTTTTTGAAAATTTGATTTTCAGAATTGAGTTAGAATATTTTTTAACAAAAAAATTAAAGTCATGAAAATTAATTTAATTCTAATTATTGCTTTGCTTTTTTCTACATCACTTGTCTTTTCTCAAACAACTATTGTAGGGAAAATAACCGATGGAAATACTGGTGAAGATATCTTTGCTGCTAATATTATTATTTCTCAAAATAACGCTTTTGTAATCGGAGAAACCTCGGATCTTGAAGGCAACTTTTGTATTCAAGTTGATCCTGGAAAATATGATATGGAAGTTTCAGTCATAGGTTATTCTGCTCAAAAGATAACTGGGATTGTCGCGAATGCAGGTCAAGCGACTAAAGTTAATGTTCATTTATCCACAGGAGTTCAATTAGACGAAGTTGTAGTTACAGGTTATAAAATTCCTCTAATCAAACAGGACGAGACAAGTACAGGAACCACGGTCACAAGCGAACAAATTAAAAATTTACAAACAAGAAATATCAATGTAATAACTGGAAAAATTGCAGGAGTTTCCACCACATCAAGTCAAAATACTAAAATCAAAGGGTCTCGTTCTAATGCAAATGATTATTACATCGATGGAATTCGAGTGGGTGAAAAAAGAAAAAAAGGATCAAAAAATAAACATAAAAAAGAACATCCAAAACCAATCGATAACAGCAATGAAGAGTACAATCATTTTGTCGAAAATGAATTTTTGCCTTCTTCAGAAAAACCACTTTCTACATTTTCCATCGACGTCGATAATGCATCTTACAGCAATGTTCGAAGGTATCTGAACAACTACCAAATGCCTCCAAAAGATGCTGTCCGTATCGAAGAATTTATCAACTACTTTGATTATGACTATCCACAACCAAAGTCGGTTGATCCATTTTCGATCAATACGGAAATTTCAGATTGTCCTTGGAATCGCGAAAATAAATTAGTGCATATCGGCTTACAAGGTTATGAGTTGCCAAAGGGGCAAATGCCTCCATCCAATTTAGTTTTTCTGCTTGACGTATCAGGTTCAATGCGTGCGCAAAATAAATTACCACTTTTGAAAAAAGCATTTAAATTATTAGTTCAGCAGCTTCGGCAAGAAGATAAAGTTTCGATTGTAGTTTATGCTGGCGCTTCAGGTTTAGTATTGCCTCCGACTTCTGGAAGTGATAAACATAAAATTATTTCCGCCCTTGATAAATTAAAATCAGGCGGAAGTACAGCTGGCGCTGCAGGTATTAAATTGGCCTACAAAACTGCCGAATCTACTTTTATTAAAAATGGAAATAATCGAATTATTCTAGCAACGGATGGAGACTTCAATGTAGGTGTGAGTGGCAATGCAGAGTTGGTGAAATTGATTGAAGAAAAAAGAAAATCAGGAGTTGCTCTTTCCATTTTAGGCTTTGGAATGGGAAATTATAAGGATGGAAAAATGGAACAAATCGCCGACAATGGAAATGGAAACTATGCCTACATCGATAATTTCCAAGAAGCTAAAAAAGTCTTTGTTCAAGAAATGGGCGGCACCCTTCACACCATCGCTAAAGACGTAAAGTTGCAAATTGAATTCAACTCAAACTACGTCAAAGAGTATCGTTTAATTGGTTACGTCAATCGAAAATTGAAAGATGAAGATTTTGCCAATGATAAAAAAGATGCAGGTGATTTGGGTGCAGGTCATACGGTAACAGCGCTTTACGAAATCGTTCCTGCAGGTTCAGAGTCTGCAAACAAAAACTTCTTTAATCGAGTTTTTAAAAAATCAAATCAATCAAACGAAGATTGGATGACAGTCAAGTTACGTTACAAAAAACCGAATGGCAAAAAAAGTAAATTACTCAAAGTAAAAGCTACAAATAATAACATAGAGCTTTCATCCGCTTCTGACAATTTTAGATTCTCCGCAGCAGTAGCAAGTTTTGGAATGTTGTTACGAGATTCAAAATTTAAAGGTGATGCTGATTATGATAAAATTTTAAAAATGGCTCAAACTTCTTTGGGGAAAGATGAGTTTGGATATCGAAATGAATTTTTAGAATTAGTAAAAAAAGCAAAAGAAACGAATGCTCGTTTGACCGCTAAAAAATAGTTTTCCGACAGATTATGATGAGCGTTATCTTTTAAAAAGATAGCGCTCTTTTTTTTTCAAAAAAATAAAAAAAGATAACTCGACCCACCAAAAATATTTTTCTCCGCATCTCCTCCAGTATAAAATTTACTCACCATAAAAAATCAAGTTATGAAAAGTACGTTATCTTTTTTCGCAATGATTTTAATTTGTAATTGTATTGTTATTACATCTTGTCAAAATAATATCCCTAAGGCTTCTCAGGATAAAACACACAATACAAAGCCAAATAATCAAGCACCTATCGATGATCAATATGCTTATCAAGAAGAAGCAATTACAATCATCAGAGATGTGACTCCGCCACCACCTCCGCCACCAGTCATCGAAGAAGTTCCTGAAGAAGAAATTGAAATGGAGGAAGAACCAATTATGATGGATCAGGATATCGTTGAAGATGAAGTTGAAATTTCTGATGTAGAGATTTCCTCTCATGATCCTATCAGAAAACCACATTTAAAAAAACATAAAGAAATCTCTGCTCCTCAACACAACACCGAAGAATACAATCATATCGTAGAAAACGAATTCCTTTCGTCACTCGAAAAACCGTTGTCGACTTTTTCAATCGACGTAGATAATGCATCTTACAGCAATACTCGACGTTACTTGAACAATGGTCAAATGCCTCCAAAAGATGCAGTACGAATTGAAGAGTTTGTCAACTATTTCAATTATGATTATCCGCAACCGCAAGGTGTTGATCCATTTTCCATCAATACTGAAATATCAGATTGTCCTTGGAATCAAGATCACAAATTAGTTCATGTTGGTTTGCAAGGAAAAGTTTTATCAAAAGATGAAATGCCTCCTTCCAATTTAGTTTTTCTACTTGACGTTTCGGGTTCGATGAGAACACCAAATAAATTACCACTTTTGAAAAAATCGTTTCAGTTATTGACACAACAGATGCGAGAAGATGATCGAGTTTCAATTGTAGTTTATGCTGGAGCTTCTGGTCTAGTCCTTCCTCCGACTCCTGGAAATGATCAACATAAAATCATGGAAGCACTTTCAAGATTGGAAGCTGGTGGAAGTACTGCGGGTGCAGCAGGTATCCAATTAGCTTATCAAACTGCAGAGTCCACTTTTATCAAAAATGGAAACAACCGAATCATTTTAGCTACAGACGGAGATTTTAATATTGGCACAAGTAGTACTTCTGAGTTGGTTCGACTGATTGAAGAAAAAAGAAAATCAGGTGTTTTTCTTTCCATTTTAGGATTCGGAATGGGGAATTACAAAGATGGTAGAATGGAACAATTAGCTGATAATGGAAATGGAAATTATGCCTACATCGATAATTTTCAAGAAGCTAAAAAAGTCTTCGTTCAAGAAATGGGAGGCACACTTCACACCATTGCGAAGGATGTAAAATTACAAATCGAATTCAATCCTGCACATGTCAAAGAATATCGATTAGTAGGTTATGAAAATCGAAAACTAAAAAACGAAGATTTTAATAATGATAAAAAAGATGCAGGTGATTTAGGTGCAGGACATACCGTTACAGCAATTTATGAAATTATTCCAACCGGTTCAGAAACAACTTCCGCTGGCAAAGTTGATCCATTAAAGTATCAAGATCGATCAGTTAAAAGATGGGCGAAAGTTGATCCTGATTGGATGACAATTAAGTTGCGTTACAAAAAACCAAATGAAAGTGTCAGTAAATTATTGGAAGTAACGGCAAAAGATAATGGTCTTTCTCTCCAGGCAACCTCTAACAATTTTAGGTTCTCCGCAGCTGTGGCAAGTTTTGCAATGGTTTTACGAGATTCAAAATTTAAAGGAAATGCGACTTACGATAATATTTTAGAAATAGCGCAAGGTGCGCTTGGAAAAGATGAGCATGGATATCGAACAGAGTTTTTGGATTTGATTCAAAAAGCGAAGCAGGCAGATATTCGATTGACTGCTGAGAAGTAGTCTTTTCAAATACAAAGCGGAGTTAGCGCTCGAAACGCTAACTCCGCTCAACTTCAAAATAAAGCAGACGCTATTTTTTTATGGGATCGAAACTAGTCCAGTAAACTTTTTTTTGCATAAAAATTTAGCGTCTCTCTCTATTTTATTTTTTCAATTGCTTATTCACATTTTTCCAAGAACCTCCATTGTATGCTTCAATTCTATAATTCTCCAATTGCTTTACCGCAGCGCCACTTCGCATTCCTGAAGCACAACAAGTGATGACAGGTTTTTTCATTTTTTTAATTTCATCGATATTTCTTGAAAGGTCGCCCAAAGGAATATTTCTGGCTCCTTCAGCGCTTCCTCCTTGAAATTCTTTTTTGGTTCGAACATCAATTATCACCGCTCCATTTGCGATAATCGGTTTTAAATCAGTACCTCCAAACAGTTTTCTCAAAAAATCTAACATAGTATTTACGTGTGTTTTTAGAATTTATTCGTTGAACGTTTTACGGTAGACGTTTTACGTTTCCCCACAAAAATTCTCGTAGAATAAACTTCTATTTATTTAAAAATTAATTAAAATCTCACTTACTTTTAATTCTGCTTCCCTCGCTTTTGGATTACTCGATGAAAATTCTTTATCGCCTAACAGATGTGGAAAAACAGCTTCCTCATTTGTTGCTTCTAAAAAGACGCTTAAATTTTTATCTAATTTTCCTCCATCCCAATTTGCTAATTTCCCAGCGTAGTCCCACTCAAAACCATAGAAGTTAAAATCTTTTCCATTGATTGCAACCAAGGCTTCCAAAGGTGTTCCTACTTTAATTCCAGAGTCTGTTTTCCATTTCGAATCCGTTCCTTTAATCCTGATGGTTTCAAGTTTCATCATCTGCTCATTACCTTCAAAAAGCACTTGAATTTCATTATTCGTTTTTGGAAAAACCAATAATCCCTTTTTTGTTTCTCCTTCTCCCAAACCAATTTCGGTTTCCATCACATTCTCTTTTCCAAAAGTTTTAAAAATATCTGAGCCATTAAAATCAGCTTTAATTCTTCCTACTTGTAAACCCGGAACGCAAGTCCAATTATCTACTTTTTCATCCTTAGTAGGAGTTGGTTTTTCCGAATCATCAATAATGGAATTTCCACTTTCAACATTTGTTGATGTCCCAAATTCGCAGCTAGAAATAGTGATAACTAAAAACAGAATGGTTAAAAGTTTAATGTAATTCATAGTTGTTGTTTTATCTTATATTAAATCTATTCTTTCCAAAAAACGATGCGAGTATAATCCGTATCTTCGACTTCTTCTTTTGAATTTAGTTTTTTCCTTTGAATAAAAATTTCATGTTTTCCTTTTGATAAATTTTCAATTCCCAACATCGTCTGCACACCTCTTTCTCGCTGGCTTGGATGAATATAAAAATAAAAATCAGGTGTGATTTCTACTGAATCAATTTTGATATTATAAAAATTTGAAAAACATTTTAATGCTTCTTCTGGATTGTCTTCATTCACAAATGGATCGCTAAAATTAATTCCATTTTTCCCAATATAGATTCCAGAATTAATTCCTTCTTTTTTTTTCGGTTCAAAATCTTTACAAATTGCTTTCAGCACTTCATTGTCCCTTATACTGTATCGAATAAACAAAGGTAAGAAACTTCCATTCACTATCTGTGACGGAATACTTGCGTTATAGATATAATAATCTTTATCTCGAAGATTATCATATTCATTACTACTCACTTTAATTTCTGTCCCATTATCTGGATAAAAAATATATTGATCAAATTTTATAAAGGGAATAAGAACAAATAATGAGACATAAATTAACAAGGCAAGTCTAATATTATTTTTTGAAAACCGGCTGATTAAACTATAATAAATGCTTCGATAAATGCCCGCTAAAGTGATAAATCCAATCAACTTATAAATAGGATAATAAATTTTGCTTATCCATTTATATTTTTTGAAAAAGCCCAACGATAGCGTGTCAATCGCATATATCAATCCTGCAAACAAAGTAAACAGAGCAATAATGATTCTAATGATGTGAAATACTTTTCCAACCCAGCTTTCTGCTCCTACACTTTCAACTCCCCAATTAAGCACATATAAAACAATGCTTATTGCCGAAAAAAATAAAAACAAGGAGAGAAACATAAAGACTATCAAAAATGTAAAAGAAAAAATCACACTCGAAAGCGTATCTAGTTTTTCTAACATCCGATCCAACGTAGGAACTTTTGTTTTTAATTTTTCAGTAAAAAAATCGCTATAGTTAAGTTTTTCCAAATCAATTTTTTCTTGAACTGAACGCAACCCTACTGCACCAATCCAAAATCCTCGAAGGAAAACATGCACTATCAAATTAATCGTCAATACAACTGACCCCATCAATAAAATACCAACTAAGCTTCGTAACATTCCATCTAAACCTCCACTTAAACCCATATTTAAATTGATATACTGAAAAGCTGAAACCAACCCTTCAAAAGCTTGAATCAATAAGAAAATCGAAAAACCCGAAACCAATAGTTCCAAGTTCCAACTCTCTCGTTGCAACTTCTCCAACCAATCACCAACATGTTGTTTTTTATCCTCCATTATTTATTTGATGATAAAGCAAAAACTGCAAATGATGCTAACCAATGCGATCCTTCGTAATGTTCTGAAACGACATTAGGAACCGTCACTCGTAAATGTTTTTCTGCAGCTTCGAACATCAGTTTTCGTTTTTTCTTACTTTTTATATTTTGGGAAATTCCATACATGCACCACGCACGACTCAAATTCAATCCATCCAAATGTACGATTTTGGGATCACTTCGATCACTCACATCTGCAGGAGTAGTCAAGGTTTTCAATTTCTTTTTGGGTAAAAATTTCTTAAACCATTTTTTAAATTCAGCAGCTGATAAAACTCGTCGCATCAAGTTCGCTTCTTCCAAACAACCCGATAAAAAATCTTCACCACTTGGTTCAAATTCCGCAGGGCAATTGCAATCTTCAGAATAATAAACTCTTGATCTTTGCTCAATTAATTTTTGCAATTCTGAATGTCCTGCTGTATTCGCATAATCCCAAGCGAAGGATAATCCAAAAGCAGTATTTGGATGCACGCCCGTTCGTACAGGATAAGTTTGGATTGGCAAAAAATCCATGTATCGCTGAATCATTAAATCTGTCAACGGTTGCAAATTCTTCGACCACTTTTGTCCTTCATTATCTTTAAAAGTATGAAGTTCTTCAGCCAATTTCATGAGCCAAGACCAACCGTACATTCGTTCCCAACTTTTGCTCTCGTTTTTTAAATAATCCACTTCGACTATGATATTTTCAGCAGTCAAATTCTCTCCCAGTTTCTTTCGAATCATTTTCGCTTCTGGCAAATTTGGAAAGTCTTTCAACAATTTTACCAACATCCAATGTCCATGTACTGATGAGTGCCAATCAAAACATCCATAAAATGCAGGATGCAATTCCGTTGGTCGTTTCAAATCATTTCCATCTTTTAAAACTTGGTTCAACTTATTCGGATATTCTTTTTGCAAACATGACAATGCTAAACCTGCAAAATGCGAAGCACCTTTTTCGGTCATTTTTAATTGACCTGATTCCGTTGTTTTTAAAAATGGATTATTCATATCTTGAGAAAAAAGATTTGATGAACTCCAGAAGATTAAGAGTCCGATGAGAAGGAGTTGAAATTGCTTGTTCATTTTTTTCTTTTGAACAAATATAAAATACGTGGGAGACTTTTTAAGAGAAAATGAGGTTTTATATTTTGAACTTGATCTAAGGATAAAACAGATTTTTTTGCCTAGTATTAGATACTTAGTATCTAAAAACAAAGCAGTTGTTAACATAATAGATAACAACTGCCTCTTGATTATTTTATTTTGAAAAAAATCCTACCGCCCCAAATGCACCAACAAAACCGAAATATCAGCAGGACTCACCCCACTTATTCGACTTGCTTGCCCAATCGTATGCGGCTGCAACTTCGCCAACTTCTCACGCGCTTCACCTGACAAAGAAACCAATTGCGAATAATCCATCGTTTCCTTAATTTTCACATCTTCGAGGCGATTCATTTTATCCACCATTTCTTGTTCTTTTTTGATGTAGCCTTCGTACTTCATATTGATGCCAGCCAAGTCAACGAACTCTTTATCGTATTGATTTAAATGAGCATCAAGATCAGGAAGCGCTTTTCGCAAATCATCAATCATGATATTTGGACGCATCAAAACACTATATATTTTCTTTTGTTGATTCAATGGTGCTGATTTAATCGATTCCAAGAATGGATTAATTTCCGCAGGCGTAATTCCTGTTTTTTTGAAATACTTTTGCACCTCTTTTTCATCTTCCACTTTTTTCCTAACACGGTCTGCACGTGCTTCCATATTTTGCATCCCAAGTTTCTCCGCCAATGGAGTTAATCGAACATCGGCATTATCTTGACGCAACAAAACTCGATATTCCGCTCGACTCGTAAACATTCGATATGGCTCATCTGTCCCTTTGTTAATCAAGTCATCAATCAACACTCCAATGTACGCATCCGACCGACGCAAAATAAATGCATCTTCTTCATTCACCGCCTGGTGTGCATTTATTCCAGCCATCAAACCTTGACAAGCTGCTTCTTCGTACCCCGTCGTTCCATTGATTTGCCCTGCAAAAAATAAGTTTTTCACCAAGCGAGTTTCCAATGAAATTTTCAATTGGGTTGGTGGAAAATAATCATACTCGATTGCGTAACCTGGTCGGAACATTTTAGCATTTTCAAAACCTCGAATTTTTCGCATCGCTTTGTACTGAACATCTTCTGGAAGGGAAGACGAAAATCCGTTGACATAAATTTCGCAAGTATCCCAACCTTCTGGTTCGACAAAAAGTTGATGACGATCTCGATCTGAGAATCGCTCAATCTTATCTTCAATAGAAGGACAGTATCTTGGACCCAAACCTCGAATTCGACCATTAAACATTGGTGAACGATCGAACCCAGTTTTTAAAACTTCATGAACTTCCTTGCTCGTGTAAGTGATATGACAAGGATGTTGTTTTTCTAATTTTGGTGTATCCGTAAATGAAAACTTTGAAGGGTTTTCATCTCCAGGTTGAACATCCATCGCATCCCAATCAAGACTTCGACCATCAACTCGTGGAGGTGTTCCCGTTTTCATTCTTCCTGATTCAAAACCAAGTTCAACTAATTGTTCGGTGATTCCTTTCGCCGCACGCTCACCTGCTCGTCCACCACCAAATTGTTTTTCACCAATATGAATTAATCCATTTAGAAATGTTCCGTTGGTTAAAACAACAGATGATCCTTCGATCTCCATTCCCATGCCTGTTCGAATTCCGCAAGCTCTTCCATCTTTGACCATGATACCTGTAACCATTTCTTGCCAAAAATCAATATTCGGATGAGCTTCCAACATATTTCTCCATAGTCGAGCAAATTTCGCCCGATCACTTTGCGCTCTTGGACTCCACATCGCTGGTCCTTTCGAAAGGTTCAACATCCGAAATTGCATCATCGTTTTATCAGTTACGATTCCTGAGTAACCTCCGAGTGCATCGACCTCTCGAACGATTTGTCCTTTCGCAACTCCACCCATCGCTGGATTGCAACTCATTTGTGCAATGGTCTGCATATTCATCGTAGCCAGCATTACTTTTGAGCCCATATTGGCGGCAGCAACGGCCGCTTCACAACCTGCATGTCCTGCACCAACTACTATCACGTCGTATTTTGGAAACATTTTTTTAATTTTTTTGCAAAAATAAGAAATATTCAGCTAGCGAACCATATTTTAATCGTTAGCTAAATGTCAAAAAGGAAAACCAAAATTTAGGTTCTTTCGTTCAAGAATCTGTCGGATATTTTTTTTGACTATTTATTCGTTTTATTTTTTGCGGATCGGCTAAAGCCAACCGCCACATTTTATGTAAATTTACATTTCAAAAATTTTACTCTTAGTATATGAAACGTCAGGCGTTAGAAACGGAACAGAAAGCTCTCGAAATTAACCTTAATGATAAAATTTACGGGACTTTCGCAGAAATTGGAGCAGGTCAAGAAGTAGCTCGGTACTTCTTTACAGTTGGGGCAGCAGCAGGTACGATTGCAAAGACGATGTCTGCCTACGACAAAACTTATTCAGATAAAATTTACGGCGTGGAGGCAAGTGGTCGATATGTTTGTGAAAGCAGGTTGTATAAAATGTTAGATCACGAATATGATTTGATGATGACTCGATTGGCGAATGAAAGACCAGATACTAACTTCTTCGTTTTTGCGGATACCATTGCAGCATTGAATTATTCTCGTACGATTAAAGGTGATGGTTGGTTAGGGTTGCGATTTCAATTGTCTCCACAGGGCGAAACAAATGATATTGTTTTGCATGTCAAAATGTTGGATAACAGTACTGAGTTGCAAGCACAAGCGGTCGGTATTTTGGGTGTTAATTTGCTTTACGCATGTTTCACTTATTATGAAGCCCCAGAAGTAATGATTCAATCTTTGATGGATCATTTACAAGGGCGAGTAGAAATTGATATGATTCGTCTGACTGGTCCAGATTTTAAAGAGGTTGATAATCGTTGGATTAGTTTGATGATGGTCAAAAATGGATTGACAAAAGTTGCCATGTTTGGA
>CAZMBP010000033.1:0-24680 GCA_964564545.1 uncultured Saprospiraceae bacterium | reverse complement strand
TTCCTACGATTTAATGAAATTAGATAAGACTTTTGAAGAATATGAAAATATTAAAGTCGAAGATGTGATGACTAAAAAAGTAATCTCTCTTAACGCAAATGAAAAAATTGGAACAGCTGCTCAAATATTTTTAAGACAATTATTTCATGGGTTGCCAATAGTTGATGAGGATAATAATTTAAAAGGAATTGTTACAAGCCATGATATTTTACGACATAATTATGATCAAGCTTATCCTGATGATTCATTAGAAAAAGCTTACCGTAGTTAGTTAATATTTATTTCAAATGGTTGTTTTGGCATAAGTAAAAAAAAAGCCGTGGAAAAGAAAAATAATACTTTTATAACTCTTGGAATTATATTTCTAATTGTAGGACTAGTAGTTTTGCAAAAGGCAAGTATTTGGCCGCTAGGACTTATCTTTCTATTGGTTGGTCTAGTAGGGAAGCAAAAAGAAAAGCAAAATAATAATGGTTGAAGCAGGTAAGTTAATTCCATTAGAAATGAGTAGTGAGGGCATTTTTTATAAAAAATTAAATAACACTTGAAATATATATTTAACGTATTTTCCATTTTAGCTAACCTTTTTAATTGTTTAACCTCAGTATTATTTAGTGGATTAAAAGTTAAAACGTTGGTCTATACAGTTAGTCACGGAAAGAAAAGAAAATTAGACCTTTACCTTCCAGATAATATTGGAGAACCTTCTCCAATAATTATTTATTTTCATGGAGGTGGTTGGATGTCAGGTGGTAAAAAAATAATTGAACCGGGAGTCCTCCAACAAGTCAAAAGAGGATATGCTGTAGCCTCTATCAGCTATTCATTTATCCCTTGGAAAAAATGGCCTACTCAAGCTCATGAAATCAAAGCTGCTATTCGGTGGCTTCGAACCAATGCAGAAGAATATAATCTAGACTCAGAGAAATTTTTGGTTTGGGGTGTTTCCGCTGGAGCACATTTGGTAAATGTCTTAGGATGTTCAAATACATCTGAAGAATTAGAAGGAAACTTAGAACCAAAAAATATTTCAAGCGAAGTACAAGGAGTGGTTTCTTGGTATGGGTTCTCTGATTTTAGTCAAATGGGAAAAAATGGTTTCATTGCTTTTCTAACGAACATTGCAACTTCATTTCTTGTCGGCGAACGTGTCAAAAAAAATACAGAAAAAACTCAAAACGCTAATCCTATTAATTATATCAATCAAAATACGGCTCCATTTTTTATTATGCATGGAGCCAAAGATACCATAGTTAATATCCATCAAAGTGAATTACTATATGCTGCTTTGCAAAAACAAGGAATCCAATCTAGCTATACTCGAATTCCTAATTATTTCCATGCTGATGTTCGATTCAATAAAGATGTTCACATCAAAAGGATTGAAACATTTATGGATAATATTGCTTTTACAAAAAATAAAAACCTGTCTTCTATTCATTAGCCAAACTCAATTTTGAAATCATAAACAAAAATCCAGTCAGGAAAACAGGAAAGGAAATTAGTGCAAAGTGAGTTGGACTTTTATAAGTTCCGAAATAAATAGTAAACATCATCGCTAAAACTATAAATAACAACCCACCAAAGATTCTATTTTTCCAAGCAACTAGTAGGCATCCTATCAATAAAAAAGAAGGAATCAAGTGAATGAAAAATCCAATAATCTTATCTTTCAAACTAGCATCACCTGAAAATGAATCTAATGCGAAAAGTGAAATAAAGCAGATAAAAAATATTGCTAGAATTCGAGGAGCCCAAGTAAGTATATTCTTCATAAGATGAAATTGTTTCTTGCAAAATTAGAATATTAGGCAAGAGGATTTCATGACTTTTATCAATATCAAGACTTTAAAAAGAATATTTATTTCATCTCATTTAAAAATGCCTCTTTAAATTGTCTGCCAATAGGAAGTTCGATTTGCCCAACTTCGACATCGTGAGAGGTGAAAGCAGTTACCTTGTTTTTTGCCACAACAAATGATTTATGTATTCGGAGGAATTGATCGAAAGGGAGAGTCTTATGGAAATTTCCGATAGAATATTTAGTTAAATAGGATTGGTCGTGTAAAACTATTTTTACGTAATCTTTTACTCCTTCAATGTATAAAATATCTTTCAGTTCAATGCGAATGTTTTTTCGGTTAGCCTTAATTATAATATTTGTAAATGTATTGTTATGGTTTTGAGAGGTTGCTGGGTTTTGCAATACTAAAAATTTATCCATCGCTTTTACAAATCGTGGAAAGGGAATTGGTTTGACTAAATAATCTAAAACATTTAACTCAAATCCTTCCACCGCATATTCTCGATAAGCAGTAGTAATGATGATTTTTGGTTGGCTTTGCATGGAATCTATAAATTCCAAACCATTAATTTCAGGCATTTCGATATCTAAAAAAAGGAGATCAGGTTGAAGTGTTTTTAATTGATGATGTGCTTCAAGTGGCTCGGTGGAAGAACCACAAATTTCAAATTGCTCAAATTTAGATAGATGTTGTTCGATGACTTTGATGGCTAAAGGTTCGTCATCTAAAATGTAACATTGAAATTTGGTATTCATACTTATTTCAAATTTAAGGTTAATCGAATAGTGTAAAAATCTTTTTCATCCTTAATTTTTAACTCATGTTTGTTAGGGTAAAGAAGTTGTAATCGTTGTTGAATGTTTTTCAAGCCAACGCCACCCGAAACATTGTCGATTCTTTTTTTAGATTTTTTACTGTTTTTGATTTGGAAAAATAATTGCTGGTTTGTTATTTGTAAATGTATTGTTATGTCAAAAAAGCCATTAGTTCCAATGCCTCCGTGTTTAAAACAATTTTCAGCAAAAGGTAATAAAAGCAAGGGAGCAATTTTAAACGAATTAATGTTTTCTTCGATCTGTATTTCTATTCTTAATTTTTCACCATAACGTAGTTTTTCTAAATCAACATAGTTTCTTAAAAGTTGAACTTCCTTGCCTAAATCGACTTTTTCCAAGTTAGCTCGATAAACTAAATAGTCCAACAGCTCGGTTAATTTCAAAATACTATCCGCCGTCAAATCTGATTTCATCAGCGCCAAACTATAAATATTATTGAGAGAGTTAAAAAGAAAATGAGGTTGCAATTGCCCTTTGAGAAGTTTAATCTCTGCTTCTGCTTTAGCTTTGATAAGTTGCTCGTTGAGTTGTTGTTTCTTTCTCCAATCTCCAATGATGTAAATACAAATTGCCAATGCGATGATCGAATAATCTCGAATTATATTTTTAATCACCTTCATTGGAGGAATGTCAAAGTGTTGTCCATTTTCCAAATAATTAATCAGCTCCAACCATTTTATTCTTCCCCAAAAAACAAAAATGGCTGCAATCACAACAGAAAGTAGAAACCAATGAATTTTGTTTTTTATTAAAAATTTTGGAACAACATAAAATACAATTAGATAAGTTGGAATCATCAACAGCGGCAATGATAAAAGTGTGGAACGAAGAAAAGTCCAATTGTTACTTGAATGTAAGTGCATCATGTTGGCTAAATATTCCGAGAGCACATAAATCCCCCAAAAGAGAATATGTAGAAAAAAATCCCTCGTGAATATTTTGCTAAGCTTCATCAATTAATATTTTTCATTTAGAAAATTGGATTCAAAATAAAGGAAATAAATGAAAGAGAAGGTATTTGTAGATGACCAACAGGTTAAAGTAGATGACTGGCTACTTGTTATGTCATTGGTTGAATTTCTACGCAAAAGTGAAGTTCCTCTACTTCCTAAATTTCGTATTGAATATTGGAATAAGTTTGAATTGAGTTTAAAATTTTTTCACAAAAATAATTCAATCATGAAAAACAAAATTCAAAATTTATTCTTCGCAGTTACATTACTACTTTTTACTGGAGGCTTGTTTTCCTTTTCTCCAAATGAAATGATTTCAACAACAGAGTCCGAAATGATTGGCGGTGCGTACCTCACTTTCGCTGATAAATTTGGAGGAACAGTTACCCACAAAGATTTAAATAGAACGAATGAAATTGGTGTAGCAGGCTGTGCGAAAGGTTCTAAAATATTTCAATTCAAATTAAAGGTTACAAAGGACGGAAAGACTACTTCCTATAATGGGACATCTCCAAAATTGACTAAAACGATGTTGGTAAAATTGAGAAGTCTTTCAAAAGGAGATGAATTTATTTTTAAAAAAGTAAAAGCATACCTACCTGACGGAGAATCAGAAGTGGATGTTTGGGGTAAAGTTTTTACAGTTGTTTAAGAATTTGATTAGTTGATTTATATTGAAAAGGGAAGCAGTTCAATTTGAATTGTTTTCCTTTTTTTTAATAAAATATCTTACTGTATTTTTTTTGTCAAAGACAGCTTTAAATTTTCGGAAAAGTTATTTTGTTTCTATTTTGAGTCAAAGAAAAATCAAGATATCTATTTCGAAAAACAACCTTAATGATTCGTAAAGTCTTCTATTGGATTATATTTTTAACCACTCAACTTTGTTCGGGACAAGGCTCTTCTACGCCCTTGTTTTTTGACCAACTCACCATAAATGATGGACTTTCTCACAATACTATTTTTTGCATTTTACAAGATCATGATGGTTATATTTGGGTGGGTACTCAAAATGGACTTAACAAATATGATGGTTATTCTTTTGAAGTGTATCGTTCCAATGAATTCGAAAATGATCAAACTGATTTTATAGGAGAACATATTTCTTCTTTATATGAAGATAGAAATGGTAACCTGTGGGTTGGAACAAAAAAAAATGGAATCAATTTCAAATCCCAGTCTACTGATCGGTTTGTAAACCTTCAGACTGATTCAGCATTTGCTCCAATTAAAGAATTTGATATTTCTTCTTTTTTTGAAGATGAAAAAGGAAATATTTGGATAACAACAATTGGGGCAGGGGTATTAAAGTACCATCCGGAAACTAAATTTTCTCAAATTTATAACCAAGAAAATAGTAATCTTTCTAGCAATGTAACTTTTGATTTAGTCAAAGATAAATATGGTGTTATATGGGTAGCTGCGGCAGGAGGAGGTCTTAATTGTTTGACAAAAGAAGATCAGTTTGAGCTAAGTCATAAGATGTTACCCAATTATCCAAACATGGGAGGGTACCGTAAAAAATTGTTTTTAGATGATGAATACTTGTGGGTAGGGACAGAAGGTACAGGACTGTATAAGATGAATCTTAAGGATAGAAGTTATATTCATTTTTCACCTGGAAATGGAAAGAGGGCGATTAGTTCCAATGTAGTCAGAGATATATTTAAAGCAGGAGATGGGAAATTATTTATTGCAACAGATGGGGAAGGACTAAATATTTATGATTCAGTTACAGAGGAAATTTCGAATTACAACTACCAATTTGAGGAAAAAACTTCTTTAAATAGTAGTGCGTTGCTTTGTATGTGGGGAGACCGAACTGGTAATGTATGGATTGGAACTTATAATGGCGGACTTAATATTTATAAACCAAACAAAACCTGGTTTGAATTTTTTTCTCCCTCATTATTTCATAGTAATGAGTTGCAGCATCGATCTATTTTGTCAATTTTTGAAAGTGAAAGTGGGAATATTTTGATAGGTACGGATGGCAGAGGACTAAATTGGTTGAATAGAAATAACGATAATTATATAACCCCATCTTTCAAACATGATCCTACAGATCCAACTTCCATTGGCGGGAATGTAGTGAAAACGATATATAAGGATAGCCAGGATCGTCTGTGGGTAGGTTTATTTGGAGAAGGATTAGATTTACATGATCCAGAAACAAAATCTTTTAAACATATTATAGATCAACCGATTAATGTATGGTCTATTGCCGAAAAAAAAGATGGTAAATTGTTGATAGGAACAATGGGAAGTGGCTTAGGAATATTGGATCCAACAACAGAAGAAGTTTCTTTTTTTCAGCCTGAGTTGACCGAGCAAAATATCATGACGATTTTCGTTGATAAAGAAGACCAAATTTGGGTAGGTACTGCAGAGAATGGCTTGGATATTTGGGATGAAGAGAGTAATCAGTTTATTAATTACAAATATAATCCTCTTGATTCTTTTTCTATTAGTAATGATGAAATAAGAATGATCTTTCAGGACAGTAATGGAGGAATATGGATTGGAACAGAAGGCGGAGGATTAAATCGATGGCTAGGGAATGGGCGATTTGAACGAATAGGAACAAAAAACGGATTGATTGCTAATAGTGTTATGGGGATAACTGAGGATAAAGATGGATTGATTTGGGTAACCACATTTGAAGGAATTAGTCAACTTAATCAGGAGGGCAGCATTATTCGGAATTTTGATTTTCGAACTTCCCAGAATACGAATCAGTTCAATCAAGATGCCATCATAACCGATTCCAGCGGGAAACTTTTTTTTGGAGGGGTAAATGGCTTGAATGCTATTAGACCTGAGAAGGTAAAGGAAAATAACATTGAACCTGAGATATTATTTACAGATCTTAAAATTTACAACAAGAGTATTCCAATCGGAAAATTACCAGATGGCAGAATCATTTTAGAAAAACCCATCGAGAATAGTACCGATTTGTGGCTTAGTTATTTGGATCAATCATTCTCTATTGATTTTACTGTGATAGATTTTACTAATCCTTTAGAAAATATATTCGCCTACCAAATGGAAGGTTTTAACGAAGACTGGCAATATACATCACCTGGACAACGAAGCGTGACCTACACTAATTTAGATCCAGGAACTTATACATTTAAAGTAAAACATAAAAGAAAATTAGCCTCTATCAAAGTAAATATCCAACCACCTTATTGGCAGACCATTTGGTTTAGATCTCTCGCATTCATTTTTTCAATAGGATTGATTTTTTCAGGGCTATTTTTTTGGATAAAAAGAAGAGAGGCTGCATCAAAGCGAAAAATATTGCAATTACAAAATGAAAAACTAGCAACAGAAGTAGAGGCAAAAAATTCTAAATTAATGTTTTCATCCGTTCAAATGGCTCATAAGAATGAAATTCTGACGGAGGTGAAAAAAGATCTAATTGATTTACAAAAAACGCCAGAAAAAAACCTAAACTCCTTAGTACGTAAGCTAGATAATGAATTAAAAAATGAAGATTATTGGAAAGAGTTTAATCTATATTTCAATGAGGTTGACCAAAGATTTTTAGATAAAATAGTTGAAAAATATCCTGAGCTTACCAAAAATGACCTACGCTTGTGTTCACTTTTACGTATGAATCTAAGTACAAAAGAGATTGCGTCCCTACTTAATATCTCTACACGAGCTGTTGAACAAAGTCGTTACCGTCTTAAAAAACGACTAAAATTAGATAAGAGTGAAAATTTGGCTAAATATATCACCTCATTTAATGGTGAAATTAATTCCTGACCTTTTTCTATTAGCATAAATATTTATTGGGAAAACCTATGTTTTACAAGGGATTATAGGCCTGTCGTAGTATTGTCGTAGTATAAAATTACTATAATATGCACCTTATAAGCTTATATTCGTCCTGACAACTTTTATAGAAACTAAACTTAAGGTTCGCATTCAATTGCTCAACATTTTGAAAGTAATTTTTCAAAACAGTATCTAATAAACCTTAAAATTGGAAAATCAACATTATGCTTAAACAAAACATTCTCTTCCTTTTATTTTTCTTATCAGCTAATTCGCTCACCGCTCAGGTTGAGATAAGCGGAAAGGTGACAGACGCCTCAAATGGAGAAACGCTAATTGGTGTAAATATTTTGGTAGTGGGTACTGATACTGGTACAGCTACAGATATTGACGGTAATTATTCGCTCAAAGTTGGAGCAGAGGCTACTGCTCTCCAATTTTCTTATACCGGATTTACTACTCAAATAATCGAAATTGGAGACCAGCGTGTCATCAATGCCGCTTTAGTCTCAGGACAACTTTTAGATGAAGTCGTCGTGGTCGGGTACGGTAAACAATCTAAGGTTAAAATAACCTCTGCTGTATCTACAATAAGTAATGAAACTTTGAAAAAATTGCCAGTAGCAAGTGTAAGTAATGGTTTAGAAGGATTGGCTTCAGGGTTATTTGTACGACAAGGAAGTGGAGAGCCTGGGTTTAGTGGTTCTTCTTTCGAGGTTAGAAATTTTGGGAATGCCTTAGTAATCGTGGATGGCTCACCTGGAAATATTGATGATTTAGATCCTAATGAAATAGAAAATATATCAATATTAAAAGATGCAGCGGCAGCTTCTGTTTATGGAGTGCAAGGAGGAAATGGAGTTGTTTTAATTACAACAAGAAAGGGTAAACTTGGGAAACCAGAATTAAACTATAACAATCAATTTACGAATACTGCATTCACTCAATATCCTGATTTTTTAAATTCTATAGAATATGCAACCGTTTTAAATGAAGGTTTAGTAAATGATGGACAAACTCCATTTTATTCTGAAGAACAAATTGAATTATTTCGATCAGGCTCAGATCCAATTAACTATCCAAATGAAGATTGGAAAAAGTTGATATTCAAAGATTGGGGATTTCAACAACGACACAATTTGAACTTGACAGGAGGAAATGAAAAAATGAAATATTTTGTCTCTGCTGGGTTTTTGAATCAAGGATCAAATTATACAGAGGATGTATTGAGTTTCCAACAATATAATTTGCGTACAAATATCAACGCTGATGTTTCTGACTTTTTAAATCTTCAAATAAATTTGGCTGGAAGAAGAAGAATTAACGAGGCGCCTGGTTATTCAGCATACAATATCTTTAGAGAATTGAGTCGAGCCTTACCGACTAATTTGGCCTACTATCCTGACGGAACACCTGCACGTCCAAGTTTTAGTCCAAACCATATTATCGAAGGTATCAAAGATTTTAACGCTGGTTATTATCGAGCAAGAAATAATAACATTGATGCTAAAATATCTTTGGAATGGGATGTGGAACAATTGGGAGTAAGAGGACTAAAAGTAAAATCCTATGCGTCATTGGTGAACAACTTTTTTTATAATAAAGAATGGGGAAAGAGTTATGAGCTTTATACACTTAATCGGCTGACTGGAGATTATGATGAATTCATCGCAAGTCCAGAAGGATCTTTTAGTGAAACTGTGCTTACTCAATCCCATAATTTTAGCAATAATTATGTTTTACAACAATCCATTTCATATGATCGATTATTTGATAATCATAGTATCTCAGGATTGCTTCTTGGGGAAATGCAAAAAAGTGAAGGACAAAATTTCTTAGGAAGACGGCAAGATTTTCAATCTGATTTAATTGATCAGTTGTTTGCTGGATCTAATGAAAATAAAGATGCAAATGGAGGAGAGTTTCGAGAAAATCGTTTGGGATTAGTGGGAAGAGTGAGTTATGATTACAAAGCAAAATATTTTTTAGAATCATCATTTAGATATGATGGTTCATCAAGATTTGCACCGGGCAATGAGTGGGGATTTTTTCCTTCCGTTTCTGCGGGATGGAGAATTTCTGAAGAACCTTTTTTTGGGGATTTGAAAAATATTATTCCTAACCTTAAGGTCAGAGCATCAGTTGGAACAGCTGGAAATGATGGAACAGCTGCATATCAATGGTTATCTGGATTTACTTATAATCTCTTTTTTGCTATCAATGAAACAGCAATTCCTACGATTGATAATACTGCTTTGGCTAATAGAGATTTGACTTGGGAAACTATTACGACTTATGATGTAGGTGTTGACATGGAATTTCTTAATCGAGATTTGACCTTCTCATTTGATTATTTTAAAAGATATAAAGATGGTGTTTTAGCATTTGCATCAGGTAGTGTACCAAGCACATTGGGAGTAGGATTAGCTGCGCAAAATTTCCATGAATATTCCAATGAAGGATTTGAAATATCTACAAGGTATAATAAGACCTTAAATGAAGCTTGGACAGTCGGAGCTATTGCAAACTTTTCTTATTCAAGAGAGACTGCGGAGTTTATTGATGAAGCAATCATCATGGATGAATTCATGAGACAGAACCTTACAGTCACAGGAGGGTTTACTGGTTTAAGAAGAGGATATATTTCGGACGGACTTTTTCAAAACCAAGAAGACATAGAAGCAAGTCCAATTCAAGATAATAATGGAAATACAAGTCTTCAACCTGGTGATGTAAAATATGTAGACTTGAATGGTGATAATATAATTGATGTAAGAGATCAAAAAGTATTTGGGAATGGAGACAAACCTGCTTACAATTATTCTTTGAACCTATCAGCGAGTTATAAAAATTTCAGTCTGTCAGTTTTATTGACAGGAGCATTAGGTTACGATATTTATATCGATGGAGAAGCGCAAAGTCCTCTCCGAAATGGTTTCAATGGTTATACTTACCAATTAGATTATTGGACGCCTGAAAATACAGGAGCAAGATTTCCTAGAATTTCTGATGGAGGATTTAATGATAACAATTATCGTTATTCTGATTTTTGGAAAAGAAGTGGAAATCACCTTCGATTTAAAAATATTAACCTAAGTTATACCTTACCAAAATTTGGTAAAAAAGATGGTGGGTTTAAAGAAGTCAGATTGTTTGCAACAGGTCATAACCTATTTGTTATAAAAACTTATGAGGAAGAATTTGATCCACAAATGCAATCTTCGACTGGATGGTATTACCCACAAACAAAATCTTTCACCTTTGGAATCAGCTTAACACTATAAAACTAAAAGAATATGAAACGGAATATAATACTTTTGGCAATACTTATTTTAGCCTCAACTTCATGTCAAAAAGATTTTTTAAACGAACCACCATTGGATCGAATTACGGAAAGTGATGTATGGAGTGATAGAGATTTAATGGATACTTATTTATTTAAAATTTATGACAATATGCCTTGGGATTATCTCAAGGATTTTGGTGGAGGTGCTGGATGGGGGGCTCATAGAGATGCATTATCAGACTTGGCAATGAGTACATACTCATGGACTCCTGCTAACAATAGCATCCGACCTGGGAATTGGGGAACTTCAACTAATTATTGGCCACTAGATTGGTGGGGATATGATAATATGTGGAAGATTAATTACTCACTTGAAAATATTGAAGGACTTGGAGAAGATGTTCTTTCCCTAGAAGAAAGAGATAATAGATTGGGAGAACTTTATTTTATGAGAGCATTTAGCTATTTCACTATGGCAAGAAGATATGGTGGAGTTCCAATTATTTTGGTTCCACAAGATCCGGAGACAACACCTGAAGATGAATATTTTCCAGCAAGAAATACAGAAAAAGAAGTGTACGATCAAGTATTGGAAGATGTGCAAAATGCATTTGACTTGTTACCTGAACGATGGAATGGTCAAAAAGGAAGAGCAGGAAAATGGGCTGCAAAAGCATTAGAATCTAGAGCTGCTTTATATGCAGGAAGTATTGCAAAATATGGTTCAGTTGAGTTAGATGGTTTAGTTGGAATCCCTTCAAGTGCTGCAAATGATTACTATCAAATCTCATTGGATGCTTCTAATAAGATCATCAATGAAAGTGGACACAGCTTATTTAATCAATATCCTGATCCGGCTTTAAATTACTACCGACTGTTTATTGATGAAACAGAAGATGAAACCATTTTTATGAAAATTTGGCTTCCATTTGAAAAAGGACATTCGTATGATTTAAGAAATACACCTTACAGTTATCGAGTTGATTGGGGGTCAAGTATGTCTCCATCTAAGCAATTAATGGATAGTTATGAAATGGTGAGCACAGGTTTGTTACCTTCAGAAGCTGGTTCAGGTTACGATCCTGATAATCCTTTTGAAGGAAGAGATCCAAGGTTCAAAGGTACGTTGTTAACCAATAATGATATGTTCCAGGGTTCAGGAATAGAGACTTGGTATGCTACAGAAAGAGATGGAGAAATTGATACGAATACAGGGACTGGAATTGGAAAAGATGGAATGGGTATTCACCCTGATGCCACCAAGACAGGAGCTTATGTGAGAAAATATTTAGCCGACGGTCCAAGTCCACTTTTGATTCAGCAATATTACTCTGGTCAAGATTGTATTCTTTTTAGATTAGGTGAAACATATCTGAATGCAGCAGAAGCAGCTTATGAATTAGGTATGGAAGATAGTGCAAGAGACTACATTGAACCTATAAGGACGAGAGCTGGATTGACTGAAAATCTTCGCCTAGAATCTTACTCTGGAACAGAACTTAGAGATCGATTAAGAAATGAAAGAAAAATTGAAATGGCTTTTGAAGACCAACGCTACTGGGATGTAAGAAGATGGAGAATTGCAGAGGATGCTTTAAGTGTACAAATTGAAGGAATCAGATCGCTTCGTCATATCGATAACGCTGGAACGGAAACTTTTACTTACGAAGTGATTCAGGCGGAATCTCAAAAAATGAATTTTTATCCAAGACATTATTATTTACCTATTGGTCAAGATAGAGTTAATAATAATCCCAAGTTAATTGAAAATCCTGGGTACTAATTTTTAGTTTAAAAATTTTAAAAAGAAAATATCATGAAGAATATAAAATTTCCTATTCAATTATTGTTTTGCCTCTTTCTTTTAAGCTTAGTAACTGCTTGCAATGATGAAGAAGAAACACCTATAGCACCAACTGCAGATGATGTTAAATTTTCATACACAGTTGACCCCAACAATGCAAACAATATAATTTTTACTGGAGAATCAAATTTGGAAACTTGGTACACCCATTGGAATTTTGGAGATAACACCTCCGCTGAAGGTTTCCAAGTTGAAAAATTATTTTATCAAAAAGGAGATTATGAAGTCACCTTCAAAATATTTACAGAAGGTGGAACTGCTGAAGCTACTCAAATAATATCAATTGCGGAAGATGTTTCAGGAGGTAATTTGGTAGAAAACGGAGAACTTGATGATGATTCTTCGTGGACTATTTTATCCATTTCAGGAGGAGTCGATATTACCTTTCAAGATGGAACAGCTATCTGGACAGGTGGCGGCTGGGGACATTTGGGGATTTACCAAGCCATGAATGTAGAGGCAAACACTACGTATCAAATTCAAATGGATGTTGCAGGAAGTGGAATGTCAGATTGTTGGTTTGAAGTATATGTAGGGACAGTTGTTCCAATGGATGGTGTAGACTATACTGACGGAGGAATAAGATTAGGATTAAATACTTGGGATGGATGTGGAAGCGACCCTTTTGATGGGCCATTAACATCGCTTACTTGTAGTAATGGAGGAGGTGATGGCACGTTCGAATTTCCTACAGACGTAACTGCTTATTTAGTCATCCGAAGTGGTGGAGGAAACTTGGGAACTGAAGGAGTAACTGTTGACAATATTACAGTACGAGCACTCTAGGTTTTTTCAAAAGATTTTTTAAAAACTTAAAACTATATTATGAAACGAAAATTTTTACCTCTTATAATTTTTGCACTTACTATTACTACTTGTATTGCTCAAGTCAATATTACTTTTGAATTAAATACGGCAACTATTCCCACCATTGATCCAGCAGGAATTTTTATAGCAGGAGGAAGTGGTTTTGGAAACCCAGGAGATAATCCTCTAATTGATCCAGATGGTGACGGAATTTATACAACTACAATTTCAAAACCAATGGGATTTACGAGTAACTATATTTTTTTAAATGGTAATTGTGGAGACTATAGTTGTAAAGAAATTTTAGCAGGTCTTCCTTGTTCCGATGTTACTAACTTTAATGATCGATTATTACCTCCAGTAATGTCTGATACTACGATTTTGGCATGTTTTGGTACTTGTGATGATGATGGTTCTTGTACGATAATTACTGATTCCATAGAATTAACTTTCGAATTGAATACTGAAAATATTACTGTAGATCCAGGAGGAATTTTTATAGCAGGAGGAACTAACTTCGGTAATCCTGGTGATTTTCCTATGGTCGACCCGGATGGAGATGGGATATATACCATTACGGTAACCAAGGCAATGGGCTTTAGTAGTTATTATACTTTTACTAATGGTAACTGTGGTGATTTTAGTTGTAAAGAAGATTTGGAGGGATTACCATGTGCTGACCCTAATGCGTTTAATGACCGGTTCGTATCTTCTGTGATGTCTGACACTACAATTTTAGCATGCTTTGGAACTTGTGTAGATGATGGTTCATGTGATGAGGTTAGTGTTAATGGATTGGAGATTGATAAAAATTTATTTTCCATTAGACCAACGATAGTTAATGATTATATAAATTTAACTTTTGGAGAAAGTACTCTTTACCAAGAGAAACAAATGGTCATTATGAATTCAGTAGGACAAATTTTCCAAACTACAGAATTTCAAAATAACGATCCTTACCAAATTAATACCGAGCAATACCCAAGTGGTATTTACTTCATGACAATTAAGACAGATAACAAAATGTTGACAAAGAGATTTGTTGTACAGAAATAATTAGTTAATACCTGAATCATCAATCAATAATTGATGATTCAGGTTTAAGTACTACGAGTATACCTTAAGAATATCTGTGTAAAAAGTTCAGGTCTTACCCAATCAAATTCATAGAGAACTTTACTAAGTTCGGTTTGTCTTAATAAAGATGATATGGTAATTATTCACCTTTTCATAAATTCTAATAATATAGATTCTATTAAATCACAATCACAAACAAAACAAAATGAATTTTCAAAAAACTAAAATGAAATTTAAGGCGATAGCCTTACTCGCAATATTGAGCTTAATTCAAACTTCTTCTTTTGGGCAAATCTTTATTGAGGCTGAGGATTATGATAATATGTTTGGTGTCCAAGCCGAGAATACACTTGATATTGGAGGAGGGATAAATTTGGGATACATAAATAGTAATGATTGGTTGGAGTATGAAATAGATATTCCAATAACAGGAGATTATATTTTTAGTTTTCGAACAGCAAGTTTAAATGGTGGTGGAGATATAAATATTTCTAGTCAAGGAAATCAAATAGGAACGGTTAGTATTCCAGCTACAGGCGACTGGCAAAATTGGGAAACAATTGAAGGAACAGCAATCCCTGTTACTCAAGGTTTACAGACGATAAGATTAACCGCAGTCAGCGGAGGTTTTAATATCAATTGGTTGGAAGTAAAATTGGCTAATCCTGTTGATACTGACCTACCAACAATTCCAAATATCCTTTCAAGTGAAGCGGATGTTCATTCGATAAAATTAACTTGGAACGAATCAACTGATGTTACTTCAGTAATTACTGGTTATAAAATTTACAATGGCAATGATTTATTAGCGTATGCTCAGGATACGAGTTTTAGTTTGTCAAAACTTGCTCCAGAAACTGAATATAATCTAAACATCAGAGCTACTGATTTGGCAGGCAATCAATCTGCTCCTGGAACATTGACAATTTCAACTACTGCTATTGAATGGGATATCGTTTGGTCTGACGAATTTGATGGAACTGAAGTAGATTTAAGTAAATGGAATTTTCAGGTAGGAGGCAATGGTTGGGGAAATGACGAATCTCAATTTTATACTGATGGTGATAATTCTTTTATTGAAAATGGTTGCTTAGTCATTGAAGCACGACAGGAATCGGTAGGAAGTAATCCGTACACATCATCTCGAATGAACAATGCCAACAAAGGAGATTTTTTATATGGAAGAATCGAAGTAAGAGCAAAGTTACCAAGTACTGGTGGAACGTGGCCAGCCATCTGGACATTGCCGACAGATTGGATTTATGGTAACTGGCCAGCTGCTGGAGAAATGGATATCATGGAACATACAGGTAATAACTTGAATTATGTTTTCGGAACGATTCACACCGGAGCGTATAATCATCAAGATGGAACTCAAATAGGTGCCGGCGTATTAATGGATGATGTTGTCAATACATTTCACACTTACACTTTAGAGTGGTATCCTGATCATTTAGATTGGTATTATGATGATCAAATTATTTTCACTTATGAAAATGAATATAAATCATTTGAAGAGTGGCCGTTTGATACACCTCATCACCTTTTACTAAATATAGCAGTTGGTGGAGGACTAGGTGGAACCATCGATCAGAATGGTGTTTGGCCTCAACAAATGAAAGTTGATTATGTAAGAATTTATGATTTTGAAATAGGAGCAGGCGATACGATTGCTCCAAGTATTCCAACTAATTTAGAAGCAGCAGTTTCAGGCGTGGTGGTAGATCTTTCATGGCAAACTTCGATTGATGATCAGTATGTTGAAAAATATTTTATTTATCAAGATAACGAGTTGATTGACTCGGTTTCAGGAACAATTTATACGGTTAATAATTTAGCACCATTAACTGAATATACTTTCAGCGTTCAAGCAAGAGATTTTGGAGGAAACTATTCTGATACGGTAAGCACGACAGCAACCACAGAAGACATTGAACCAATTCTGATTCCAGGAAAATTTGAAGCAGAAGATTTTCTAAATATGCAAGGCATGGAATCTGAAACTTGTACTGACATCGGAGGAGGATTAAATATGGGATTCATAGACGCAGGTGATTGGTTAGAATATTATGTTGATGTAGCTAGTGACGGAGAATATTTTTTAACTACTCGAGCGGCGTCCGCATCACAAGTTGGAAACTTTGAATTATTAGATGAAGATGGAAATGTTTTAGTTACTGCCCAAACGCCTTTTACAGATGGATGGCAAAATTGGGAATCAACAGTTTCAAACGGTTTTAATTTAAATGCTGGTGTTCAACGAATTCGAGTTAGAGCACTAAATAAAGAGTTTAATTTAAATTGGTTTGCAATCTCCACAGATCCAAATGAATATATCACGTCAACAAAATCTTTAGAAAAAAGAAGTGAAGTAATTTATCCTAATCCTTTTGATGGGGAAGAATTATTTGTCAAGCTAAATGAAAATATTTCATCTGTGGAAATTCGAATTCACACTATTGATGGAAAAGTTTCATTTCAAAAAGAATATGAAAATGTCAATGATCAAATTGTCATTGATGATTTAAACTTAAAAACTGGATTATATATTTTGACAATAACAGGGGAAGGATTTTCCTCTCATCATAAGTTAATTTCGAAATAAGTTTTTGTAAAAGTCATGAACTTAAGTTATGCGAAATAATTCAATTTTACTTAAAACAATTAAGGTTTGATTTTTTTTAGGAGAATTAAAATCCGAAGGAAAACCATGAGAAGTAAGGAGCGGGTTGGGATCGGGGGAAAATGAGGGTGCGGGAGCCTGCCTGTGCCTAGCTATTTTTTCGCCTAGAATTTTTTGGTTCTTTTTTTTTCAATGAAAAAAAGAACAACGCTCCATTTCTCCACTAACATTCAAAATGTAAAGCAAAATTATCTAAATCATTTTACTTAAAATGAGTTATTAAATAAAAAATCAATGCAGTTAAATAAAATTAAACTTGTCTCAGCTCTTAGCTTCTTCTTTTTAACCTTCATTTTTCAATTAAATGCCCAGCATTTTTTGAGCACAAATGGGAAAGCGATTGTTAATGAAAACCAAGACACTATCTTGTTAAGAGGAATGGGCTTAGGTGGTTGGATGGTTCAAGAAGGTTATATGTTACAAACCGCAGGATTCGCTAATCCACAGCATGAAATCAGAGCAAAAATTCAAGAGCTTATAGGTGAAGCAGATACCGATTTGTTCTATGAAGCTTGGTTAGCCAACCATGCTAGAAAAGCAGATATTGATTCCTTGAAATCATGGGGTTTTAACTCCGTTCGATTACCGATGCACTATAATCTATTTACATTACCGATTGAAGATGAACCTGTAGCAGGACAGCAAACTTGGTTGACCAAAGGATTTGAATTGACTGACAGTTTGATTTCTTGGTGTGCTCAAAACGAAATGTACGTTGTTTTAGATCTACATGCAGCACCTGGAGGTCAAGGAATGGATGCAGCCATTTCAGATTATGATCCAACTAAACCTTCTCTTTGGGAAAGTGAAGATAATCGAGATAAAATGGTGGCGCTTTGGAAAAGAATAGCTGAAAGGTATGCCGATGAGCAATGGGTAGCAGGTTATGATTTACTCAACGAGGTAAATTGGGATTTACCAGGTGGAGTAGCATTAAGAAATCTATACGAAGAGGCAACCGATAGTATTCGTTCTGTCGATCCCGACCATATAATTTTTATCGAAGGAAATTGGTTTGCCAATGACTTTACAGGATTGACTCCACCCTGGGATGATAATTTAGTTTATTCTCCGCATAAATATTGGTCAATAAATGATCAAGCATCTATTCAATGGGTTTTGGATTTAAGAAATACCTACAATGTTCCTTTGTATTTAGGGGAAACCGGAGAAAACTCTAATGTTTGGTTTAGAGATGCCGTTCGATTATATGAAGATAATGATATGGGTTGGGCTTGGTGGCCTTTGAAAAAGGTGGAAGCTGTCGCTGGATCTTTATCTATTACAAAAAATCCTGGTTATGAGGCATTACTCGATTATTGGAGTAATGGAGGAACTACTCCTGATACTCTTTTTGCAAAAAATGCTTTAATGCAACTGGCAGAAGATTTAAAAATTGAAAATTGTCGCTATCAAAAAGATGTAATAGATGCTTTGTTCAGGCAAGTGTATTCTGATGAAACTATACCTTATGCTACTAATAATATCCCAGGATTAATTTATGCTGCTGATTATGACATGGGCGTTGTTGGTGAAGCCTATCATGATAATGATCTAGCCAATTATTCTGTGTCAACGGGAAACTATTCCGCATGGAATAATGGATGGGCTTATCGTAATGATGGAGTAGATGTTGAACGATGTTCGGATAATATTAATTCAAATGGATTTAATGTTGGATTTTTAGAGGTAGATGAATGGATGCAATATGAAGTCAACGTTGCATCAAGTGGAGTTTATGATATTCATGTGAGAACAGCTTCAGGAGGTTCAGGAGGAAGATTACATTTTGCTATGGGAGATGCTGATATTACATCAACTTCTTTTGCAGGACCAACTGGAGGTTGGCAAAATTGGGAAACAACAATTATTCAAAATGTTATTTTAGATGCAGGTGATACGAAGTTAAAATTCTTTGTAGATCAAGCTGGTTTTAATGTAAGTAGTTTTGAATTTATTGAAACTGGAGTTGATATTACTTCTTTGGCAACAGAGTTTGTAGCTGCAATTACAGTCGATGAATATAATATTCAAATGAACGCAAATAAATTTATTGCAAATCCTTTACCAGCATCACCAAGTGATTTTGAGATTTTTGTAGATGGAAATAGTATTCCAATTACAGCTGTTGAAATAGATGCGAACAATCCAAGGATAATCAATTTTGCAGTTGACTATATTTTGAAATCTACTGAAGAAATAAAAATTTCCTACACAGGAAATCAAGTGACCGCAACTGATGGAACAGCTCTAGATATTTTCACACTAGAAGATGTTAAAAACACTTTAGAGTTTGTTCATCAAATTCCAGGAAGAATTGAAGCAGAAGATTTTGATTTCCAAACCGGAGTAGAATTGGAAACTACAACCGATGACGGTGGAGGACAAAATATCGGTTTCCTAGACCCAGGTGATTATTTAGATTATGAAGTAAATGTTACCGTTGCAGGAACTTACAATGTCGATTACCGAACTGCTGCACAATTTGGCGGTGGGCAAATAGAATTACAACTTATCGATAATGCTGGAAATGAAACAACTGTAAGCAACCCTAGTTTTCCAGTTACAGGAGGTTGGCAAACATGGACAACTACCAGCGAACAAATACAGTTACCAGTTGGTAGATATATCATGCGTGTTTTGATTACTGACTCTCCATTTAATATGAACTGGTTTGAGTTTTCAGTTCCTACTTCTACTAAAGATTTAAATAACAACTCATTTACGGAAGTAAAAGTATTTCCAAATCCTAGTTCAGGTTTTTATTCTATCGAAGCAAGGATAAGTCAAGTACAGGATGTTCAAATGGAGGTTTTTAACCTCAATGGTGGATTGGTTAAAACAAAAAGAATAGAAAATATTTCAAATATTCAAGAGCAACTATCCTTAGGAAATTTTCCAAATGGATTCTATTATTTATTGCTGCGATTGGAAGATGGAACTTCTTATTCTACTAAGTTGATCAAAGTTGAAAACTAGTGGTGATCAGGTATCGAATCGTCATTGGATTAATTAATTTAAAAGAATTAAAATATGAAATACATTTTAACAATTCTTGCCGTAGCATTATTAACAATAGTTACAAGTTGTACCGATAAAAATAGAACAAAGAATAAGCCTGCTCCTTTAGCATCAGATATCTGGGGAGTAGATTTCTTGGATGACTTTGACACTTTTAATTCAGACAATTGGCAGGACCAACGGATTTGGGTAAACAATGAAAAACAATGTTATGTCCCTGATAACGAATTCGGAACGCGAGAAGTGAGTAATGGCTCATTAAAGATAAAGGTGATTAATATCGGCGAGAAACGTAGTTGTGACAATTTGGATAAACATGGTGTGCAACACCCTAGCACGGAGTATGTTGCTGGGCGTATAGCATCAAAAAATAGAAAAGAATTTATAAAAGGCAAATGGACAGCAAGATTAAAACTGTGGAGCAATGGCGAACCTAGTATGTTTCCAGCTTGGTGGTTACTGGGCGCGCAAAATAATGAGTCTCCTGTACAAGAACCTAACGAAAATATTTGTTGGCCACTCACAGGATCTGGTGAAATTGATATTTTCGAACATCATGGAGATGGTGAGGATAATCATTTTACAACTGGTGCTATCAAAAGCTTAGGAGAATGTGATAAAGGAGATTGGTGGAGTATGCGCAAAGGCATAGTAACGACCTTAAATGAATATCACGAATACTCGGTAGAATGGCAAGGTAGTGACCTCGTTTATCGTGTTGATGATAAAGAAGTGTATCGCAATGTTGGAGAGGGGGATAAATACCCTGAGCCAATGTTCGCTATTTTGAATTACGCCAAAATTACCGATTCACCTATGAAAGGTGAATGGGTAATGGAAGTAGACTGGGTTAAACACCAATACCTAAAATAATCAGAAATCCAAGTCTATACAACAATTTAGATAGAAGAAAAATGAAGGAGGCAAGCCCCGTAAATATAGACGTAAAAGCAATGTTAGAAATTCCACGATTCCTAATTTTGAGCATTGCGCTTTTATTATCCTCCCAAATTTCGGGACAAAACAAGTTAAATATTCCTATCTATGATAAGTTTGGAATCGATTCTTTATCCTCCATTGAAGAAAAGGTGAATGCTCTAGTTAATATAATGACCTTGGAAGAAAAAATTGGGCAGATGTCTCAAGTGAGGCACTTCGCTGATATTTCTGAAGAGGATATTTCTACAAAGTTTATTGGTTCGGTTATTCATACTCAAGGACCCTCTCCAGGAGAAGGAGCGGCTGGTTGGCAAGCAAAATTTAGAACGCTTCAAAATCAAGCTTTATCAACGAGATTGGGTATTCCATTGATGTTTGCTGTCGATGCTATTCATGGACAAAACACATATAATGGAGCTACGATTTTTCCTCATAATATTGGAATGGGAGCAACTCACAATCCTTCAGTAGTTGAAGCTGCAGCTGCAATTACTGCGACAGAAGTTCAGGCTACTGGTTTTAATTGGACATTTTCTCCATGCATCGCTATTCCTTATAATGAAAAATGGGGGCGAGTCTATGAAGCATTTTCAGAGAGCACGGACTTGACTTGTGAGTTAGTCAAAGCTTCTGTTAGAGGTCATCAAGGAGATTTATTAGCAAGTAATACAGTCGTCGCTACTGCTAAACATTTTATTGGCGATGGCTCTACAGATTTTGGCAGGGAAGGAGGTTTTACTTCTTTGGACATGAAAGAAGTTAGCGAAAGGTTACTTCCTCCATATCGAGAAGCTGTCAATGAAAAAATAGGAGCAATCATGGTCTCTTTTAATTCTTTATCAGGAACGGCAATGCATGCTCACAAAGAATTGATAATGGATACGTTGAAAAATTCCATGGGCTTTGATGGAATAGTTGTGACTGATTGGAAGGGATATTCACGATTTGGAAAAAACGATATTATCAATGCAGGAGTTGATGTGGTGATGGCAGTTGATGGTGATTTAGATTTTTTTCAAAGAAATTTAAAAGCTGCAGTTATTAGAGGTGAAGTTTCGCGGGTAAGAATCGATGATGCCGTTAAAAGGATTTTAAGGCAAAAATTTCGTTTAGGCTTATTTGAAAATCCATTTCCAGATTCTAATCTTATTGCTCATATTGGCAGTAATCATCATAGAGATATAGCAAGACAAGCAGTAAGAGAATCTTTAGTTTTACTCAAGCATGAGAATAACGTTTTACCTATAAGAAAGAAAGCTAAAAAAATTGTAGTGGTTGGAGAACATGCAGATAATGCCGGCCTACAATCAGGAGGGTGGACTGTAGCATGGCAAGGAGTTCAAGAGAATTATTCTGGAGCGACAACAATATTAGAAGGTATAAAAGCCAAAGCCAAAGGTGAAGTAATTTACGATATCAATGCCAATGAAAATCATACTGATGCAGATGTTGTCATTATCGTGGTTGGTGAAACTCCATATGCAGAATTTATGGGAGACGTAGGAGAGGGAAGAGGTGCACTAAAACTTACACTCAGTTCAAAACATCAAAAATACATTGACACTTATAAAAGTAATAATGCAAAAATTATTACTATTTTGGTGTCAGGAAGGCCTTTGGTTACTACAAAACAAATCAATCAATCAGATGCATTTATAGCGGCATGGTTGCCAGGTTCAGAAGGTGATGGAATTGCTGAAGTCCTTTTTGGGGAATATAATTTTACTGGAAAATTACCTCACTCTTGGCCAAAATCTGTAGATTGCTTTAAGGGTAAATTCGGCCCTAATTTTTGGGATAAATCTATAAAGCCTCTATTTGAATTTGGGTTTGGATTGAGATATTAATTTTTGTCCTAAATTTAGGAATCTTTTAATAACCACTATTTCTTTTTTTAATAAAAACAAATCATCTAATGAGAATTCTCTACACTATTTTAATTTTCAGTCTGTCATTTCTTGCTTGTAAAACAGCTAATGAAACAGAAAAAACTTCTACCCCAACTCCAACTCCAACAGAAACTAAACAAGAGTTTTCTGTTGACGGAAAAACTGTTCAAGTTTTTAATACTGCTGAAAATACAAAACTAAGATTAACTTCATCAGCTAATAAAAAATTTGAAAAAGCTAATCAACCTTTAGAAACTGAAATTTCCATTTTTGTAAATCCTAATAAAACTTTCCAAACTTTGATGGGTATTGGAGGAGCAATTACAGACGCATCTTCGATTGTATTTGCCACTTTGCCGGAAGATAAACAAGAAGAATTTTTAAAAGCCTACTATAGCCTTGATGAAGGAATCGGTTATACTTTAGCTCGAACTCATATTCATAGTTGTGATTTTAGTAAAGGAAGTTATACCTATGTTTCGGATGAAGACAAGGAGTTGAAAACTTTTGATATCTCACCGGATAAAGAACTTCGGATTCCTTTGATAAAAAGAGCGACTGAAATGGCTGGCGGTAAGTTACCTCTTTATGTGAGTCCATGGAGTCCTCCTGCATTTATGAAGAGTAATAAAAATATGCTTCAAGGAGGAAAACTTTTGCCAGAGTTTAATGATGCTTGGGCGTTGTATTATGCTAAATTTATCAAAGCCTATGAGGCGGAAGGAATGCCTATTTGGGGATTGACGATTCAAAACGAACCTATGGCAACTCAACGATGGGAGTCTTGTATTTACACAGCGGAAGAGGAGAGAGATTTTTTAAAAAATCACTTAGGCCCAACCTTAGAAAAAGAAGGACTTGGAGATAAAAAAATTATCGTTTGGGATCACAACCGAGATTTAATTGTCAATAGGGGTAATACGATTTTTGATGATCCAGAGGCTTCTAAATATGCTTGGGGAATTGGTTTTCATTGGTATGAAACATGGACAGGTGGAGAACCAATGTTTACAAGTTTGGGAAATCTAAAAGAATCTTATCCTGATAAAAATTTAGTTTTTACGGAAGGTTGTAACGAAAAATTTGATGCTAACAAATATGAATACTGGCCAAATGCAGAACGTTACGGTCGGTCGATGATTAATGATTTTAATCAAGGAACCGTTGCCTGGACAGATTGGAATATTTTGTTGGATGAAACTGGTGGTCCGAATCACGTGATGAATTTATGCTTTGCACCAATTCATGCTGAGACTCAAAAAGGAGAATTGGTTTACACACCTACTTATTATTACATCGGGCATTTCTCAAAATTCATCAGACCTAATGCAAAAAGAGTAAGTACTGTTTCAAGTCGAAGTCATTTGGAAGCGACTTCTTTCTTAAATGAAAATGGAAAAATGGCAACTGTGATAATGAATCCAACTGATGAGAAAATTAGTTATAAATTATACATTGGAACTAAGGCGGTGACGGAAGAAATTTTGCCACATGCGATGCAGACGTTGGTTTATTAAGAATTTCTTAGTAAAGAATAAAAAAAAAGAGACACTTTTAAAGCGTCTCTTTTTTTTTGCACTAAAGAAAGGGAAATATGTTATTTTGAAAACTCTGAAAATTAGTTTTTAATAATTTTCTCAACAAAAAATATTTCCCCGTCCTTGTTTTGGATTTTCATAAAATAAAGTCCTGGGTTTAATTTTGATAAACTAAACTGTAAGCTTTCAGTTTGGT
>CAZMBP010000032.1:0-28287 GCA_964564545.1 uncultured Saprospiraceae bacterium | reverse complement strand
CAAAAAGGCAAGACCACTTAGTGCATTATCGAATGTAGCACTTAAACTAAGAAAAGGGATTTTCTGGACAAAGTCCTGGGTCCTTTCGAGCGCCAGGGGTTCGTCTTCGATAATAATGCAGGTATATTTTTTCATTATTGGTTGGTTGTTTCATGATAGGTGGAATTCTTCAAACTCAATAGATGCAAGATCCTATTTTTCACCTATTCAAGCCCACTCACCTCTCGGCTAGTTATCTGAATCTGAAGATACGATCTACTGATTAATCGTCAAATTAACGCAATATATATCTTGACCATTCACAACTTCTAAAATATGTTTCTCTGGATAAATAAGTTTCAGTCGTTTTTCAATCAGATCATTACCTAAGCCATTATTTTCCTGTTTTAATTTCCGATTAGGATCAAATTTGTTTTCACATTTAAATTTCACAGATTCATTTTTTATAACAATACTGATATTAATTGCATTATCCAATTTTTTGTTGGTCGTGTGCTTAAAGGCGTTTTCAATAAAGGGAATAAAAACCATTGGAGCAATTGTTCTGCCATTTGGGGTACCCGTCACTTTGAAATTGATATAATTCGAATTAGCTGTTCTTATTTTTTGTAAGGCGATGTACTTTTCAATGTATTCGATTTCTTTGGCTAGTAAAATTTTATCCGTTTTTGTTTCGAACAACATGAAACGCATAATGTCAGATAACTTATTCAAATAGTTGGAAGCTTCGGTCGAATTTTTGAGAATTAGGATATCAATATTGTTTAGGGTATTGAATAAAAAATGTGGATCTAATTGCGATTTTACCAAAGCCAATTCCATTTCATGATTTTTTTGTTTCAACTCTTCTTTTAATTTTATTTCTTCAAACCAAGTTATAAATCCTTTAATAGCCAGCGCTAATACACCAATTACTAAAGCCACAAAAGACATGAAAATTACACCAACAATTGCTGGTTCCTCTCCTTCGGTCAAACTATCTGCTCCTAAAACGATGTACATTAAGGCCGTGCCTATCAGCGCAGTCCCTATTGAAATGGCTATTGCAGAAACCATGGAAAGCACAAATTTCTTCTGTCGTATAATTGGAAATACTAGAAAATAGAAAGAATAAAAAGAGATAATTGACGGGATAAAGGAGAAAAAGAAAACTCTCATAAATGCACCCTCGATTCGGGAATTCATTGGCTCTTCCCCTTTAAAATAAAGCCCTAGCAAGACCATTGTTAATAAAACGTAACACAGCCAAAAACCGATATGCAATCCAATAACAATTGACTTTTTCATAATTTATACGTTAGGGATGATCACGAAGTAAAAGTCATTCTTTTTTTAATCTTTGAAAAATGTATTCTGCAAGTTAGAAGTATTTGTCTGCAAAATGGGAGGTTCAAAAGGTTAAATTTAGGTATTTTGATTACTTTACTACTTCTTTCAAATAAGCCTTAGGCGTTTTCCCCGTCATTTTTTTAAAGAAAGTATTAAAAACAGTTTTGGAATTAAATCCACTATCGTAGGCGAGGGCGAGAAGAGTCAAATGTTGGTGAGCAGGGTCAGCGACTTTTGATTTAAAAGTTTCCACACGGTAAGAGTTAATAAATTCTGAAAAGTTTTTCCCAAAACCTTCACTCAATAATTGTGATAAATGATTGGAAGGGATATCCATTATTTCAGCTAAACTTCGAATTGTCAAACTAGGATCAAGGTGAGGTTGCTCATCTACCATCAATGTTTCTAATTGCTGTTGATATTGAGTCAATGTCGCTTCATCAAATAAAGGCTTTTTATATTTTCTTTTGGAAAAAACAATAGTTGAGGTCTTTGCAAAAATCTGTTTCATCAACTCTTGAAAGCGAGGAATCGAACGGAGTGGTTTAAGAATAGGTTCAGGGTAAAGATATGGCATCATTGGTAATCGATGTCCAATCCCTTCTTCAATTAAATCTAGTGCTGCATCATGGTTGCCCAACATCGCATGGCAGAGGACTAGATAATTTAGGGCACTTCCCATAGAATCCGTTTCCATATCTGCTTTTAGTTTTGCTATACCTGCTTCTGCTTCCAAAATATTTCCTAAGGCAGCATTGGCCAAGGTAACACCTCCTAATTTAAAGTGATCCCCCAATTCATCTTCAGGGAGATTTTGAAAAAACTTCATTCCTTCTTCCTTTCGTCCCATCAATAATAGAGCCCCTCCCCAATAAATTCCTGATAGCGAATATTCAGGTTTCAGACTGTAACTTTTTTCAAAGCAAGCAATCGCTTTTTTATATTTTTCTTGTAAGTAGAAGATATATCCTTTTAAGTGATAAGTTATTGCAGAGAAAGGATCTAGTTGTACCGCTGTTTCAATGTAATGTAAAGCAGCATCTAATTTTCCTTCAGCGGAAAGCGTTGAAGCCATGCTTTGATAATAATCAATAACCGGGCGTACCTCTTGCACTTTGTTCAGATGGCGATAAGCACTTTCGAAGTCCCAATCTTGTAAAAAGGCAGTCCAAGATAGATTAAGTTGAGACTCAGGAAGATCTTTATCTAATTCAATCGCTTTATCCAAGAAGGGTTGTCCTTTAGCAAAAGCATCGCCAGCAGATACCTGTCCAGTTGTTCCAAGTATAGCGTATCCTTGGTGTACCCCCAAATAGGCTAAAGCGAAATTAGGTTGTGCTTCGATGACCTGTTCAAAAATTGAAATCGCCTTTTCAAGATTAGGTTTATTCATTTTAAGTAAATGATACTTTCCTTTTAGGTATAGCTTGTAATTTTCAACAGAGATATCTGAAGCATCTACTAAGTGGTCTCCTATTTCAAAATGACCAAGATGTTCCCGTAATTTATCAGCAATTAATATGCTGATTTCATCTTGAACAGCAAATATATTTTCTATATTTCGATCAAAAGTTTCCGACCAAAAATTGAAATCTTCTTCTACATTTATGAGCTGCGCTGTAATACGCATTTTATTTCCAGACAATCGAATACTACCTTCTAGTATCGTAGAAACATTTAACTCCTTACCTATCTGGGCAAGTGGAATATTTTTATTTTTAAAAAAGAAAGAGGAAGTTCGAGAGGTAACTTTTAGACCTTTGATTTTTGCTAAGGCATTAATGATCTCTTCGGTCATCCCATCACTAAAATATTCATTATCAACATCTGAACTCATATTGACAAAGGGAAGAACTGCGATGGTTTTAGTTTGCTCTTTTTGTTTTCCTTTAAGTTGAGAAAGCTCTGGAATGATTATTCCTTCATTAGTTACCGAAAAAATTTCCACAGGGTTTTCAATATTTTTGAGTTCAAAAAAACCAAGTGATTGAGTTGAGATTTGTTGATGATTTTTCAATTCATTATTCAATGTTCCTGAGATTAGAATTCCTCCTGCAACTCCCATGCTCTCAATTCGGGAAGCCAAATTCACTCCGTCACCATAAATATCCGTTCCATCAAAAACAATATCTCCCATGTGCAATCCAACTCGTAAAGGAACAGGTTCTCCTTTTTTTAATGCCTTTTGAATTGCTATTGCACATTCTACCGCCTCTACCCCACTTTGAAAAACACTTAAGGTTCCATCTCCAAAATATTGTAAAATTTCTCCATGATATTTTTTATGATATTGTTCAAATTCTTGTCGATGATGTGTTCTAACTTCTGCTGCTGCATTTTCATCTTTTTGCATGAGAGCAGTATATCCAACAATATCGGTAAACATGATTGCGGCGAGGCGGCGGTTTTTTTCCTTCTTCATTTAATATTCTTAATTGTATGTATTGATCGGAGTTTCGTACTAAAAGCAAAATTCAAAAAATGTAATTAAGTATTTTAATTTATTCGATTAATTTTTCAAATATCTCGAAGGTAAAGGGTTTTCTTCCGTTTCTTGCGTCCAATAAATATTAATAATCCACCATCGCTCACCATCATTCAACAACTGAATACTATTGATCCCTCGCATAAATGGTTTTTCATCTGACTCTGAATGAAAAGATTCATAGGTACTAAAAACTTGTGTCATATTGCCAAAGGTTTCTGTTTTTCGAAAAATCTCTTTTTCAAAGAAACCATTTTCAAATAACCATTTTCCAGACGATTGAATATAGTCATCAGGAGTCATATACCTACTTCCAATTTTACCCGCTTTATTTTTTCCAGAAGGAATTAGTTTTGCATCAGGTTTAAATAAATATCTAAATAAATCCCAATCACGAGTTTCTCCTTTCTCGCCTGAAATTACTCCGTATAAATTTTCAAGCGTGGAGTCAAGTGTTTTTACTTTTTCCAAATATTTTTCATCTAGAATATTTGAGTCATTCTTCTCTTCATTTTGTTTTGCTGCTAATTTTTCAAAATCTGTAGCTGTTACTTTTCTTCCATTCACATCTCCAGTATCCCAATCTTGAGCAATTTTCCATTGCCCATTTTCTTTTTTTAAAACCACATGAAAACGACCATAACCTGCTCGCTCCTTTCCATCTTTTCCAACAGTTGCGGATTTATAATAACCTACTTCATATCCTAAATCATCTTTATAAATTCGATGTTCAAATTGAAAACTAATACTTCGTTTTGGTGGATTTTTTTTAGAAAAAGAGGCAATGGTTTTTTCTCTCCAAGTTTGTCCATATTTAATTCCCCAAGGAGTTACTCTTAGAACATCTGCAGTATGAATACCTATATATTTTTCAGCATCATAATCAGCCCATGCTTCTTGAAATGCTTTCCAAACTTGTTCATCTATTTGAGTGGAAGTTTGGTTATCCATTTCACTTTGGGCAAAAATGATTGAATTGGTAAAAATGAAAAAAAGAAATAGGAAGAAGTTTTTCATGATAGTTGGATTTTTGTTAAAAACTGTCTTGTCATAAAAAATGACCTAACTCAATAAAGTAAGTTGCATGAGTTTATTTTAATATTCTTGAATATGAAAATAAGATTTATAAACGAACATTTTAAATCTATCAACTGAGAAACCTAATTAGAAAAAATAGGGCGATTATCACAACATCATAATAAAAATACTCGTATATCTATATTATCACACACAATTGTACACGCCTAGATTATTTTAAACTAACATATCTAACATTTATGGATGTTAAACTTTAAAGCCATTTACTTTTCAGTTTAATGTTTTTATGTACTTCTTCGCCCAACTTAAATTTTCATTATGTCACTTACCAAGAGGTATTACTTAATGAGTTTTAGAAAAACTATTTTTCTCAAAATGAAAACTGTTAGTTATGGCGTTGTGTACAGCTTATCAATTAGTTCATTCTCTTAGTCCTTCCGAAAAAAGGTATTTCAAAGTATTTATTGGAGGTAATAAAAATAATAGCTCTAATAAATACATACAACTATTTGATGCTCTCATCAAACAAGATGAGTATAACGAAACGAAGCTATTAAAAAAGTTAGGTTATGTAAATAACAAAAGTCGTTTCTCTGTAGCCAAAAGCTATTTAGTTCAGTTGATTTTAAAATGCCTGCGAAACTATCATGCAGGAAATTCTACATTTAGCAAGTGCATGGAAGGTTTGCTTAATGTAGAAATGCTCTATAGAAAAAAATTATTTAAAGCCTGTCAAAAAGAAGTCCGTAAAGTGCAGAAATTAGCAAGCTCTGGAGAACTAGGAGGAGTTTTGTTGCTTTCATATTTTTGGGAAGTGAGGTTATTCGAATATTTATTTGATCAAGCAGATTATTGGTCTGAGATTAATAATATAATAAATAAGATAGATTCGGTTTCGACATATATAAAAACAGACTCCACATTTGAAGGTATCTATGAAAAAATTAGAAGCCATAATATTTTGAATGGTTTGGGTAAAAATGAAAAGAGTTTCAAGGAATTTGAAAGCTTAATGAAAAACCCCTCGTTAGACCGTCCTTTAAATACTCTTACTATACGTTCAAAAATATTTTTCTACATGATTCATGCTGTGTATTATGAAGGGTTGTTGAATTATGAAGAGCAGTACATTTGGAGCAAAAAATTATTTAATCTCTTCGAATCTAATCATGAAATAGCAACTCAAAATATTGAATTGTATATTAAGTCACTCGGAATATATTACATGAATAGAATTCGAGTAAATGACTTAGAAAACTTTCAAGAGGATATTGAGCAATTAAAAAATTTAGACATTCCTAGTGAAGAATATAGTTGGCGGAGAAGAAAGGAATATGAATATTTATATATAATGCTTAACTATAATATTCATACTGGCTTGAAACATAATCTTGAAGAGGTTTTGCTTCCTCAAATTGAGCAATATTTTAACTTGAGTAATAAAGTTGCTTTCTGCAAAGAAGAATTAGCCATCACTACTAACCTTTCATACACTTATCTCTGCACAGGAAAAATAGACGATGCGCTTCATTGGGCAAATTTAGCAGATCGGATGACTGATAAGAATACTATGGTTGACGTTTATATCTATATTCAATTCCTTTTATTAGCTATTCATTATGAATTAAAAAATCCAAGTTTGATAAATTCTTTAGCTAATTCGCTTTCTAGGTTTTTAACATCAAAAAATAAAAAAAATATAGTATATGGTTTATTAGTTCAATTCTTTTTACGTGTTTTCTCTGTTATTGAAGAAGAGACGAAATGTAATTTACTTTTTCTAAAATTTAAAAAAGACTTAATGTATAACCTAGAAGTAAAGGAAACAAGATCAAGTATGAATCCTCAATTAATCCTTTGGTGGCTTGAAAATCAATTGAGTCATAGCTTGCAATCACTAGGAAAAGTTGAACCTATTGACAACATTTTATCAGTACCAAATAAAACACTTAAAAATATAAATCAAACTGATTTTTATTTGCCTCTATAACATTAAAAATAAAGCTTGCATTTATTTTACAAAATAAAAAACATAGCTTTGAACACTTAGTAAAAACAAACACAAACACAACACAAAATACTGATTACCAGCACTTTAACAAGTACCCAAACACATAAACAACCTTTTCTAACACCTTGTAATCTTGATTTTTTACTGTAAAAAAAACAGTAATATTTCACAGTTTTTGTACTGTGTTAGTTGCATAGTTATTATTTCAGTTTATTATATTTTTATATAAAAAATTGCAAAACTATCCCCTCCTTAATTTGAAACCCAATTGATATTTATATCACATTGAGTGACAACATTCAAATGCACTTTAGCTGTTTAGTTATTTTAGTATCTCCAACCATCAATAGTTGGAGGTTTTTCGCCCAATATTTTTTACTAAAAGTAAACTAGACTGATCGATTATCACACACCTAATATTTCACACGCCTAATATTTAAGTCCAATTCCTTATTGGTCCCTTCATGCCCTACACTTAATAGAAAATTTGTAATAAAAAATTAATCATATGAGACAATCATTAATTAGTATAATCGCTATTTGTAGTTTAATCATTTGTGACTTGAATGCCCAAGTTTCATGTGGAGAAGTTCAAGATTTTCTTTCAATAAAACCTGAATCTTCAACTATCAATTCATGCCTTTGTCTTGAAATAGCAGGAGATTGCTCTGGGGAAAGAGTATGGAGTAATGGTGTAAAATATTCAGGAAATTTTAAAAATGGAGAAATAAATGGAGAAGGAAAAATGACCTTCGGTGATGAAGATTTTTACTACAAAGGTTCTTTCGAAAATGGAGTACCACATGGTTATGGTAAAATGCATTATGAGGATAATAGTAAATATGAAGGTTATTGGGAACATGGAAAAAAAGTAGGACAAGGAGCATATGTGTTTTCATGTGGTGATGAATACCTTGGTGAATTTAAGAATGATCAAATAAATGGTAATGGAGTAATTATAATTACAAATGGTTCATCCTATGCTGGCAACTGGAAAGATGGGTTGGCACATGGCGAAGGTACATTCACATACGATGATGGAAATAAATTTATGGGTACCTTCAATTTAGGTGAACGACATGGAACGGGTATAATGGCTTATGTTACGGAAGATACACTATTTGGACATTGGATAAAAGGAGCTCTAGATGGTAAAAGTGTAACCAAACTAAAAAAGGGTTCTTCTATTACTAATACATGGAAAAACGGTGTCTTGGAAAAGAAAATAGTATATCAAACTTCAAATGGCTTTAAGTTATCTGGCTCCAACAAACAACTTGCGAATATTATTCAAATGAGTAACAAAAGTTTATCTGATGAAGGAAGTTTAGACTTTAGTATGGGATGGTATGTTATTGCTATGGAGTATAAATCAAGAAATGAATTTGATGAAGCTATAGCGAGTCTACAGCATGCACAACAATTTGATAACACCCTTCTTCTTGAATCTCCTGTAGTTAAACTTATTAATAATGAACTTTTAAATATTGCTTCAATAAAAGAGAGTACTCGAATGGCAAAAATAAAATGACGTGATACATAAATTATAACCGTAATCTACTTTTGATAATTTTGAAACATTGCAATAAAGTAAAGTCACGACTGAGAAATTAATATTCATTTCCTAACAAAACATGAGTCATCTCGAATTTTCAATTTATACATTCGGGATGACTCTTTTTTTTTACAACCCCGACTATCCTTTATTTACCTCTCTTTGTATTTTCTCTGCCTTGATCTGAACTTGGTCTTTAATTTTTATAAAAGAATCTAAGTTCTGGATATTTTCAAAGATTGGATTGACTTCCAGCATTTTATAATCCAAAAATCCTGATTGAAATGCTTTCTCCAAAAAAAGAATGGTCTCTTCATTTTTATTCAAGCCTGCATATATAGAAGCTATCGTTAATTGGGTTTGCATTTTTGAATGTTTCACTTCTTTCTCAAGTAAATTGGATAATATTTTCTCAAGTTCAGGCGAAGAAGTATTTTCGGTATTAAGTTTACTATCAATAAAAGCAAGTCCCATATCTACGTCCCAATAATTTTTTGAACCTTCTTTTTTCCCTGATATTTCTTTAGCCTTTAGATATAAGTCTTTCGCTTTTTCATAATCTTTTTCAACAAAGGCTGCTCTTCCTCTGAGCATCAACGCATTGGGAGATTTGGGTTGGGTTCTTTCAAGATTCTCTACATTAACGGTAATCTTATCGAGATGATTTAATTTCAAAGCAACATCTCCTAGTTTAAGATTTAAATCTTCATTCCCAGGATTCCAAGTCAAGCCTTCTTCAAGTATTGATTCTGCATCCTCATCCATTCCGATGGATTCGTAAAGTTCGGAAAGTCGAATAAAAGACATTGGATGTTGAGGATTAAGTTCTCTCGCTTTGTTCGCCCATTTTATACCTTCTGCAATTTCGCCCTTACTCTTACATATTAGAGCGATATTGGAAATTGCCATTTCATTATTTGGATTAATTTTGACTGCTTTATAATAAGAGTCTAAAGCCTTCTCCTCGTCTCCCATATAATGGTGAGATAAGCCTAAAGCTTTGTATCCTTCTGAAGAGTTACTATCTATTTCAATTGCTTTTTTACTAACCTTTAATGCGGTCTTTAATAATTTAGGATCGCCAGTTCTGTAGTTCGCTTTTTGACTTAAGGCATCCCCCAAGCCAGCATAGGCTAATGCAAAAGAGGAATCAATTTCAAGTGCCTTTTCAAAAAGTTGAATAGCAACATCATTGTCCTTCTCGTTATATTTGGTGTAGTATTTTCTTCCTTGCAAATAAAGATCATAGGCTTGAAGATCATTGGTTGGTTTCTTATTTAAATTCCGATAATCTTCAGGACTCAATTCTTTTTTTAATTTCCCTGCTATATTTTCTGCTAACTCACTTTGTACTTCAAAAATTTCTGTCATCTCACGATCATAAGTATGAGCCCAAATATGAGCATCACTTTTAGCATCAATTAATTGAGCAACTACCCTTACTTTGTTGTCCGATTTCCGAACGCTTCCTTCCAAAATATGAGTGACAGTTAATTCTTTACCAATTTCGCGAATACTCTTTTTGGTGCCTTTATATTGCATAACCGAAGTTCGAGAAATCACCCTAAAATCTTTGATGCTAGAAAGGACGGTTAAAATATCTTCCGTAATTCCATCACTAAAATATTCATCTTTTTTGTCCGAACTAAAATTAGAAAAAGGTAAAACTGCAATGGAAATTTGCTCCACAAAATCAGTCGATGACAGCTGATTTAACTCTCCTGTTTTTTGAATGAAATTGTTTCCAATAAAAAAAATAGCTATCAATACCATTGCTGCAAGAACAGTATTAAATAAGTTTTTTTTATAAAAAGGTAAAACCTGTGGAGATCTAGAATCAGAGAGATTAATTGCCGAAAGTTTGGCTTTACTTTCTTTTAAGTGGGAAAGTTTGGCATCAGGTACTGGTAATCCTTCGCAATCTAAAGCATATATATCCAAAAATTCATTGATGCCTTTGAATTGAAACTGACCTACATTTTTGACACTTAATTGAGGATGGTTTTTGATATCATCATAAACTTTTCCAGAGATAAAAATACCTCCAGGAATACAGGATGATTCAATTCGAGCTGCGATATTTAGCCCATCTCCAAAAACTTCTTCTTCACTAAAAGTAATATCTCCAGTATGAATTCCGATTCTTAAAGGAACCATTGGGTCTTGTTGAAAGGCTTTTTGCATTTCAACACAACACTCTACAGCAGCCACCGAACTTTGGAATACACTAAGTGTTCCATCCCCATAATACTGTAAAATCTTGCCACCATACTCGGGAGTAAGTTGGTTAAAAACGCTTCGATGTCGCTCTCTAATTTGAGTAGCTTTTGCCTCATCCTTTCGCATCAATTTGGAATAACCAACTATATCTGTAAAAACTATGGCTGCTAACTGCCGGTGTTTTTTGGACATTAACTTCAGTTTTTTGTAATAATAACTTTAAAAAATATGGTCTTCCATTTTTATAAAAGACAGAGTATTAAAATCTAAGTTGCAAATTAGCTATTTCTAAGATCATTTATATTGGATATTAGACCAGCATTTATTTTTTTGGGTTGAAATTACCATCCCAATCAATACAACTATCATTTTAACGGAGCATAGATTGGGTATATTTTGCGATCAGTCAAAACGCAAAAAACAGCTATTTACAATTGAATGTAAATAGCTGTTGAAATTTCTTTTTTATTTTAAACTCCTACTCTATCACCATTCCAATTTCACTCACCGCTGAGGCGCCAAAATATCCCAACACTTTTTTATCCGTCGAATTAACTGAAACCATATTACCTTGCAATGCCTCTGGTGGACTATCAAATAAGGATCCTACAAATGCGGTTTGAGTTTCCAGCTGAGTAAAAAAGTCAAACGCTTCTTTTGATATAGATAACTGCTGAACCCTGTAATTATCACCGAAGCTTAAAGGTTTAGTAGTTACATCAAAGTTAATAATAGGATTACCATCTACGAACTCATCACTAGCATATAACAAATCGAATGGTTCATTTAATAATGTATCATTCACATATTGTTTCCAACGATAAAAATCTCCTACACCAATTGGTTCTTCGGTATCAATCGAGACATAATATCCTTCATCTTCAAAAGCTGTTTCTTCCCTAAACTCAGTATGAATATCAGCAATCGCAGAAACAAACTTTAATAATTCAGGATTAGATTCATATTCTTCACCTGAATCTGTTTGGATATAAATATGATAAGTTTTTCCCACTACTCCTTGGTATTCTGTAACATATCTACCAGGATCAGCTTCAACAAGGGTATCAATCGGTCCATTTTCGTCAAAAAGTACCACTATGGCATTTTCTACTTTTGGAGTAATCGTATTATCAAAATAGTTGGCTGTTGTAGAAAGTAAAACTTGTTTTTCACCTTCTTGGTCTGTTATCCAACCGTCGACAACTAATAAAACTTCTCCATCAGGTACTTCCAAATCTATCACATCCTGACAACTAGAGAAAAATAAAAAAGGGAAGATGATTAAAAACGATATTCTATATTTCATGTTATTTTCTTTTTTTTAATTAAAATAAATACGTGATTCATAATTTTTAAAATTCAAAATTATACGTTACATATGGCAACACACTTCCAAAAATGGATAACCTTACCGCCTCAGTTTCTAATGGATTATCTTCATTTTGTCGGAAGAAAATGGAGTAAGCATTTTTCCTTGCATAAGCATTGTACACGCCAAAATCCCAAGTACTTTTCCATCTCTTACCTGCTTTTCCTTTGGGAGTAAATTGAACTCCAACATCCATTCGATGATAAACTGGAGTTCTTGCCCCATTTCTATTTCCATAATGAGGAACTGTAATTCCATCATAAACATATCGAGATTCAGGATAGGTAATCGGACGTCCAGAAGCAAAAGCAAAGTTGGTAGACACATTCCATTGTGGATTTATCTTCCACATTGCTGTTACTGAGAGGTCATGTGTTTTATCATAATTAGAAGGATAATAGTCTCCATCATTAATACCTTCCACTTTTCGTTCTGACCTTGACAAAGTATAACTTACCCAACCGGTAATGGCTCCTTTATTTTTTCGAACAGATAATTCCATTCCGTATGCTCGTCCATCTCCACTTAATAATTCAGTTTCTAAATTTTCATTCAACAATAGTTCTGCCCCATCTTTATAATCCAATAAATCTTGAAAGTCCTTGTAAAACCCCTCAATAGAAGCTTCATAAGTATTGTCTGCAAAATTTCGAAAATAACCTATTGCCACCTGATCAACGGTTGCAGGGTCAATGTACTTTCCACTCGGTGTCCAAATGTCAATTGGAGTTGCTGAAGTCGTGTTCGATACTAATTGGATGTATTGTCGCATTCGGTTATAACTTAGTTTTACCGAATTTTGGTTATTGATAATATAGTTTGCCGCGAACCGAGGTTCAGGTGCAGAGAAGGATACAATTTTTTCCATACCATCATAACTTACAGTATCGACGATTGCCTCTCTGCTAGAAGGAATTCCATCTTCATAAAGGAAAACGTTCTCTTTTCCTAACCTTTGAAAGTTAGAAAATCGCAAACCATATTGAAGCGTTAAATTTTTGATTGGCTCATGTTCGTAACTCGCATAAATAGCATTTTCCCAAGCTCGTTTGTGTTCAATATTTATTTCATTAAAAATAGATTCACTCCCCAAACCTCTTGCTCGTCCTGGATGGAAACGATAGAAATTTGATTCCATCCCAAAATCTAATTTACTTTTAGGATTAAAGAAATAAGTGAAATCAGCTTTTAAAACATAATTGAGAATTTTAGCATCCCAATCAAATGCTTCTGCTCCTTCAGGTACTCCAAATGAATATCCATAATCGCTATAAATTGCTGTAAAGTTTGAAAATAGTTTGCTAGAAAAAAGGTGATTCCATCGAACTGATGCAGTTGAATTTCCCCAATCTGATGAAAAATCATCACCAAAATTAAAGACATCTCTTCCGAAATAACCTGACAAATAAATTCGATCTTTTTCGGTCAATGTAAAATTAGCTTTAGCATTTAGGTCATAGAAATAAACTACATTGTCCTTCAAGTCTTCATTGAACTTTAAGAATAAATGACCATAGGAACTTCGCCCAGCTAACATAAAAGAACTTTTATCTTTTTGGATTGGGCCTTCCAAAGTCAACCGACTAGCTATCAAACCTATACCTCCATTGGCGGCAAACTTTTTACGGTTTCCATCTCGCTGACGTACATCAAGCACCGACGATAATCGTCCACCATACTTAGAAGGAATACCTCCTTTGTACAATTTAGAATCCTTGATAGCATCCACATTGAATACTGAAAAAAGACCGAATAAGTGCGAAGAATTATACACCGTGGCTTCATCGAGAAGAATGAGATTTTGATCTACATTCCCTCCTCTCACATTGAACCCCGTTGCTCCTTCACCCACCGTACTCACTCCAGGGAGCAATTGAATACTTCTAATTAGATCCGCTTCACCCATCACTTGCGGAATCTGTTTGATCTGAACGGCGCTTAATTTCTCCACACTCATTTCGACATTTCTAATATTTTGATCTTCTTCTTGGGCTACAACTATGACCTCTTCAACACTCAACCCTTCAGGTTGTAATTCAATATTTAAGACTTTATTTTCTGTCAAGTTAAAGTCCATAAATTGATACTGATAACCTAAGTAGCTAAATTCTATTTTATACTCCCGAGGTTCCAAAGAGAGAGAATAAAAACCATACACATTGGTAGAAGTTCCTTCACCTAATTCTTCAACAAAGATGTTGGCACCAATTAATTCTTCGCCATTTGTCGCATCTCTAATGTGCCCACTTATAGTAAATTTATCTTGAGAAAATCCACTAATAGAATGAATTAGGAAAAGTAATAGGACGTTTAATTTCAAAATTTTAATCATAATTTTTTCAGTTTGTTTTAATAATGATTTGATTATTTAGGCATAGGAATCCTAGGTCAAAGGATGTCCTTTGAAAATTTCAATGTGAATATTTTGGAAGAGAATATTTTATGACATTACATTCCCAAATTATTCTTCGTTGTTATTTTTGAAAATTTGCTGGGTAGTTTTTGATTTTTTTTTAAACTAAATTTCTATTGTTATGACGCATTGAAAATAAATTCCCCCTACGTCAATTTTATTTTTATCTAAATTACTATAGTAAGTTGCTATGCATATCATTTAATGCTTCTATATAATTATCACCATAACCTTTTAGAATTTCATATCCAGTAATATCTACGAGAGTCACTACATATTCATCCTCTTGTTTTTCAAACTTCAAGTGCTTCATGTGATGAATTCCTATCTTGATTTCGTTGTTGATTAATTCTCGAATATTCATGATTTATTATTTTTTAACAAATGTACACCTAGCTACTTTTCAAAACGTTCGGAATTATAATGTGGAACCACCTAAGGCTATATTACTTTCTGATTTTTTTAAAATTATAAAATAGGCAACCAGTAGATTCGGTACCCAACATAACCAAGCAACCAGTTGATAGGCAATAATAAAATCCTTGAAAATGACTATTAATAAAGGCAACATCAGTCTTAAAGTCACCGCTGCAAAACAAGCGGCATAACTATAAATCATCATCTTTTCATGCTCCCATACTCTACCCTCTTTTATATCTAGAAATGCTTTTAATGTGGTGTAAAACCAAATTATTCCCAAACTCATGAACCCAACTGCTGAGATCATTCCTCCGGTGGCATAGTAGCCAATATAGATTCCGCATAACCCACTCAACAAAACTGAGACAACATATATTTTTCCAATTATTCGATGCAACCGAATATTTTTTCTCCTAAATTTTTCACTAAACTGAGACCACCCTACTAGTAAGGCAATTCCGCCTAAACTGATATGTGTATAGAAGCAAATATTCCAGAAAACACTAGCTAACAATTCTTGACTTTTGCCATTCAAATTATTGTCGAATACAAGGTAAGACAATGGATATAATCCTACTCCAATCGCTAAAAATGCAAATATGAAAAATGATGCTTTTTTGATTTTCATGATATTTTTTTTTAATTATTTTATCTAGTTCCAAATTGTTGAAACAAATATCATAAAAAGTAAAAAAGTGGGCGACCATGCTTACAAGTACGAACGAATTAGACGTACGAGCCTACAAGCAATACACAATAAACAACTGATAATCAGCTACTTATAATTTAAAATACTCTGTTGGTGTTTTTCCAGTATTTTCTTTAAAATGTTTGTTAAAAGTAGATTTTGAATTAAAACCACAGTCATAAGCAAGAGAAAGGAGGGTAAATTTTTTGTTTTCAGGGAGAGATGCAAGTTTGATAAACTCTTTTATTCGGAGAGAATTAATATAATTGTAGAAGTTTTTTTCCTCTTTTTCATTAATGACTTGAGATAGATGATTGGAGTGAACATCGAGTCTTTTTGCTAACTGCGTCAACGTAATATCGTTATTATTAAATAAGGATTCTTCAGTCATTAATTCATTTAAATTGGCATAAATCTTTGCTGCCATTTCATTTGTTAAACCAGATTTTGCGTATCGTTTTGGTGATGAGTTGAGAGGCATTGTTTTCTCAATCTTTTCATTTTTTGGAACTTCTAAGTTTGTAGATAGAGTCGAATTTGGTTGAAAGATATTTAATTGATTTATCCCAAAAAAACCTATAAACAAGACAAAGACAACTACTCCTGAAAAGATGATAGTAGTGTTATTGGAGAAAATAACGATAAACCAAATAATACCCAGACCTATGGAAAGGTATTTTAACCATTCCAATTCTTTTTTATCTGTATTAGAAAATTTTTCTTGAATATTTTTTTGATGTTTACGAATCAATAAAAGTGTCAAAATAGAATAAATTACTCCTGATAAAAACGTCACGACATTTTGATAAATGACATACCAAAGATAATCTTGCCCTCCATTTTCCATGACTACAATTTTTTCAGCACCAGACAAACTATAAAATGGAATAGCAAAAAGTATTAAGGAAATAGCTGGTATAAAATGGAGTAAGTATTTCCATTTATTTTTAAGTTGCTGCTGAGTGATTTCCATGGCATAAAAATAAAGAAGGACTCCATGAATGATCGGCATACAAAAATCAACACCTAGTAAATGAGGAAATTTATTCACATTTCCAGTAATAAATTGGAAATGATAAAATTGATGAATGGAAAGTAGAACCAACCAAATCAATAATATTTTATCTGCTGAAGATTTATTCTTTTTTATTAACAATAGAAAAAGAAGAAAAACAGATATAGATATTCCTAAAATAAAAAACATGGTTTTGATTGAGGTTTTAAAAAAGTAAAAGTAATTAAAAAAGAATAGTGCTAAAAGGGGAGATTACTTTTAACACTATTCTTTTTTATTAGTCACATTCTCATCTAAAAGCCTACCCTAGAAAAGAACACTACCTACTGCCATACCTTCTAGTTTTGCTGCTTCCTTTATCGCCTCTATTTCACCTGCATCCAACCAAACACCTTTACATTCAGGGCAACGGTCAATAATTATTTCATTATTATGCTCCTTAACCAAAGTAGCTCCATCAACTGGACAGATACGACTAGACTCTCTACTTAATAAAATTTTTGCTTGGCAGTCTCCACAAGTAGGTTGATTTTCAAAATCACGTTTTGTTTCATTTTTATTACAATGAACACAAGTCTTTTTCTTTTTAAACCAATTCATAAATTATTATTTACTTTTTTAGCCAAAAACAGCATTGAACATTCTATCATCAATCCAATATTTTTTTGTTGAAAAAAATATTGGATTGAGCAAATTTTAAAAATTCGACTTAATAAAGATACACTATGAAGGCTAGTTTTATATGTTAGGCTCCTTTTCTTAAAATTAGTGTTTTAATTAAAAAGGATAGATTTCGGAAGCAAATTTAAAATTAAATTAAATACTTAGCTAACAGTATAGACCAATAGAGAATAATAGAAGACGGATAGATTTATATAATAAAACTAATCACCTTTTACGAGTTTTTTATCTAATCGAAATTCTTTCATATCAAAGTTGCCAAATTTAAAATCAGAAAGGGTTAACTAACGAAGATTTTTCTTTTTCAATTTAAAACCATAGACAGTATGTTCATGAGGAATTAAAACACCATCAATATTTGGATGGAAGTATATTCTGGATATTAAAAAAAATTACCCAAGGCTGTAATAATTTTAGATTTATAACCACTAACTAATAAAAAGAAATAAAATCAGAATTATGAAAGATCAAGATTTTCTAACAAAAGGAATCATTTTTGGAGTTGTAATAGGAGTTGTTGTCGGAATTTTAATGGACAATATTTCCCTTGGAGTTGCTTTAGGTACTGCCTTAGGGATGGCCTTTGGCTCAACATTTCAGGAAGAACAAAAAAAGGAAAGTTAACCATTCCGAGTTGAAAGATCTTCTATGGTAGGTTTTCCGAAGTACCTTTTGAAAGTTCAATTAAAAGTAGCAAAAGAATCAAAACACTTTGCCAACAAACTTATCCCTTTTCAAACTTCAACTTTGATATAAAAAAGTTAGTGCTAAGAGACGTTTTAAATATTAATTTCAGAATTTCATCACTATCTTTTTTAGAAAAACTTTTTCTACTTATTCAAAATTGAACTACTTTCCTATAGCCACAACTTCAGTTATCTGACTCAGCATTCCAATTAAATCAATTTCCTGCCAAGTAACGTGAATCTGTTCATCTTCTAATTCAAAAAACACCATTGCAGAAGTGTTTATTTTTTTCCCGGTAGGATGGACTCCAAAAATTTCACCTTGGTGAGTTCCATTAACTTCTAATCGAACGGCCACCATTTTATCATTTGCAACTAGGTGAGTAACATCAAAGTTGATATCTGGAAAAGCTTTATAATAACTATTCACCAGAGATAACATTCCTTCATGACCATCAATTTGATTAGGTCGAATTGGATTTCCATCTGTCCAATCTTCAGCGAAGATCACGGGAATCATCTCTTCGAATTCTCTGTTATTCCAACCTTTCTCATACCAGTTAGTGACTATTTGTTCATTACGCTCAGCAGAAGTTAATGTATCAATAGCGATTTGAGAATGTGTATTAAAATTTAAAAGACAGGTGAGTATTATTAGGGGCATTGTAATTGATTTCATAACGGCAGGTATTTATAGATATGAAAAAAATAAAATCCCTTATAATATACTAATAATTACAAATATATGCTTGAAAGTGTTAATAATAATATGGCTTAATAATTAGTTCTTTTTTAGCTTTTCAACCTGCAAAACAAATCCCAATTACTACTACAAGTACATTTATTTAATGAAATTTTTAAAATGGCTTCCTTTAAACAAAATAGATTTAAATAATATTTTCAACAGAATGGTAAAAAAGCCTATCTTTCATCAAAAGTAAAAGTGTTGGATAATTCTCAAATATTAATCTTTCAAACTTCCTACTTTTCGATTTTTTTCAAAAGAAAATTACAATATTCAAAAGAAAAATTCAACATAATCATGACTAGAATTGGACTATTTTTATTGATGCTTTTTATTTTCATAAGTTGTTCAAATGATACCAATGAAAAGAAAAGGGATACAACTCCAGCTCCTGAAAAAAAAGTTATTGAACTATCTTCTATTTTAGGCAAATGGAAAATAACGGATGAAAATCCTGTTTTGAAAGGCACTTTCGTTAGTGAATATTTTAAGAATAAAACATTTCAACAAAAGGGAGAGATTACTTCTTTCCAACCAAGTTACATTTGTCAAGCTGCTTCAAATGGCACTTATTCCTTAACCAATGATATTCTATCTTATTCCTATTTAGCTGAAAAAATGTTTGACTGTCAACCACAAGAATACCAATTAATGGTGGATTCCTACATGGGCAATAAAGTTTTGGAAACTAGTCAAAATAAAATCATTCTTCTAAATGAAAAAACGATGATTCAAGAAAATTTAGAAACTAAAAAACGATTTACATTTACACGAATCATGGAGTAGGTTGAAATAAGTTCTTTTTCATCATTATTTTAAAATTTGTCTCAAATGGTAAATTTCATTTTTAATAATTAAGTAGAATGCATTGAATAAAAAAATTATTCATGAAGAAATTTATAAAACACCCATTACCTGTAATTCTCTTCGCAATGCTTCACCTGATTTAAAATGAATCCCATGAATTCCATAAGCTTCACAACCTTTAATATTTTTTAAAGAGTCATCAATAAAAACAGCAGTCGATGGATTGATCTCATATCGTTTACACATCAAATCATAAATCTCTTGTTGTGGTTTTATCATTTTTTCATCACCCGAAACTAAGATTCCTTCAAACCAATGCAAAAAATCAAAATCACGCAACGCAACTGGAAAAGTCTCTGCACTCCAATTGGTCAATGCTAAAACTCGATGGGTTTGTGCCTCAATCAATTCTTCCAAAATCGCAACTGTTGGCAAAATCGCTCCACCCAACATCTCTTCCCATCGTCCATAAAATGCTTCAATTTGTGGAGTATATTTGGGAAATTGATCCACTAATAGTTGAGTTGCTTCAGCTAATGGACGTCCACCATCTTGTTGCACATTCCAATCAGGTGTGCAAATATTATTTAGAAAATATTCCATCTCCTCTTCATCATCAAATATTTTCCGATATAAACGTCGAGGTTCCCAATCAATTAAAACACCTCCGAGGTCAAAAATTACAGTTTCGATTTGCATATTTTTTATTTTAGACAAAGCGGTGGATTCGCTTTTTTTAATTAAAACCTAAAGTTAAAAGGATGATTGAAAAAAGCGTAATGAAAGATTTTTTTTATTTCTAATTTGCTCTAAACAGTCCCTAAAAATCAATAAACATTAGGATAAAATATATTCCAAAGAATCCTTAAATTTCTAGGCAAAATGGTCATAATTAGCGAAATTTGTTAATCTAAATAATGGATTTTCCAAAATCCATTTCAAGCTATAGTTTCTCATCCTGTTCCAGTTTTCCAAAAAATTAACTTTTACTGATTGTTTATTCATTTTATTATTGAGATAGTCTGCTTATTTCGTAGATAGTTATATGCAACTTATTTAACACAATCAACATGAACTTCAAGCTCCCCGTTATTTTGATGCTTTTTTTTAGCATTGGGTCATACGCACAAGTGAATTACAATGCTAACGATATTGTTCCAGAATATGGTGGCTATTTCCGAATGGGAATCAACCCTGGAACATACAATCAATGGACGGATGAACAAATTGCTGACCTTGCGGCAGGTAATCCTTACCTCGACATTCCTGGAATTGGAGCCAATGCTATTCGTCCAAGTCTCCCAGAATTTTTTCTAGATACCTATGGATATGATGTAAGATTGGGAGCATTCCAATATTATCAAGATTTGGGAATGGAAGATAATGTGTGCTTCATTGGTTACCCTAATTTGATTCATCGAGACACTACTGTTTATTGTCAAGGCGCTTCGATTGGGAAATTATTTGCCAATATGTATTTGCCAGTTTGGGATGGAGGAGCCAATGGAACTCCTTATAATGATGATAATTATCTTGCAGCTTATACCTACAAAATGGTGACGCTTTACAAAGATTATGTTCGCTTTTGGGAAATATGGAATGAGCCCAGTTTGGATCAATCAAATTACAAAGCAACGCTTCCTCCAGGACATCCTGAAAGTTGGTGGGACAATGATCCCGATCCTTGCGATATGGATATTCAAGCTCCCGTTTATCATTATATCAGAATGTTGCGAGTGACTTATGATGTGATCAAAACCGTTGATCCTGATGCATATGTTACCCTTGGCGGAGTTGGGTATTACAGTTTCTTTGACGTGCTATGTAGAAATACAGATAACCCCGTGGATGGAAGTGTGACCCCTGAATATCCTTTAGCAGGTGGGGCATATTTTGATGCTATTGGAATTCATACTTATCCGCATTTTGATGGAAGTACAATTTTTTTAAATAATGGGCAGTTGGTTTATGAAAGACATTCTGACGCGGCGGCGGATGGAATTGTTTTGGCAAAAAATGGCCGCCAAGCTATTATGGAAAATTACGGTTACGATGGAATTACTTTTCCCAAAAAGAAATATCTCATCACCGAAATAAATGTTCCTCGATTATCTTTTGAAACATTTATGGGCTCCGCTGAGTCGCAAAGAAATTTTGTGACTAAAGCATTGATCACTTCGATGTCTAATGGAATTCATCAATTGCATTTTTATAATTTAGGAGATATTGAGGAGGAAGCGGATGCAGATTCTTGGTTTGATGTGATGGGATTTTATGGAAATCTAGCCGCTACTCCGCCCTACAATCAAGAACGAAATGAAGCAGGCATTGCTTACAAAACAGCTTCTGACATTTTGTTTAAAACCGAATGGGATTCCTTGCGATCTGCTCAACTAAACTTACCACCCAACGTACGTGGAGGTGCTGTTAAAAATGAAGCAGGTGAATACACTTATGTCCTTTGGGCAAAAACTGAAATTGATAGTTCGGAGGTGGCCAATGCTGTTTATGATTTTCCAGCTTCGCTAAATATTTCGAATTTATATAAAAAAGAATGGGATTATGACGAGACGCTTTTCGAAGATAATATCAGCTCACAAGGCATTGTCTTAAATGCTACACCTACCTTCTTTTCTGAAAATCCAACTGTACTTGATACAACTAATTATGATATTTCCGATTGTACCGAGACGATTGATGGATTCAATTATATCGGCCAATTTTTAGGACATAAATACTTCCGTTCTAACATTGCTCTTACATGGGAAGAAGCAAAAACATTCTGTGAGGAAAGAGGTGGATACTTAGTTGAAATCAATGGTTACTCAGAAAATGATTTTGTTAAAAACCAGCTATCAAATCCTGTATTTATTGGTTTGAGCGATAGTGAAGTAGAAGGAACATTAACTTGGGCCAATGGCGCACCTCTAGATTTTAATAACATTGATAGTTGTAATATTTGCACACCCAACTCAGAAGAAAATGATTACTTGATGTTGCATTCTTGGGATGGAAAATGGAGTTATAATCCATCTTTTGTGGCTAAAAATTTCGTCATGGAATATGATTGTTTCAACAGTACTCCACCAAATAATGGTGGAGGCGGAATAGCAGGTTGTGATGATCCAGTCCCAGGTTTTTCCTTACTAGGAGAATTAGGAGGTAAACAATATTTTATTTCAGATGGAGCAAATAATTGGAATGATTCCCGCGCACTTGCTCAAGCTCAAGGTGGAGATATAGTTGTAATCAATAATGAAATTGAGAACCTTTTTATCCAAAGTAAAATAAATGAAATGGTTCACATCGGTTTGTCTGATAGTGAAGAAGAAGGCACATTAAAATGGGTGGACGGAACACATGTTACTTATGAAAACTTTGACATTTGTAATTTTTGTCAAGGAAATACGGAGAATAATGACAACCTAGTTATGCACTCTTGGAATGGCGGATGGAGCTATGCAACTACTATCCAAAGTTTTAGATCAATCATGGAAAGAGAATGCGATGGAATGAATAATGGAGGCGGCAACAATAGTGGTGATTGTGATATTAATCTTGCTCTTAATCAACCTGCGACCCAATCTGGGACTCAAGTTAATGCCGAAGCATCAAGAGCAGTTGATGGAAATACCGATGGTAATTTTTGGGGAGGAAATTCAACCTCATTGACTAATTGGGTTGCTCAACCATATTTAGAAATTGATCTTGGAGAAGTAAAAGATATTGAAAAAATTGAAGTGTGGAATCGAGAAGATTGCTGCATGGATTTGTTGTCTAACTATCACATCCTTATTTCTAACAATCCTTTTACAAGTTCTGATTTAACTTCTACAATTAACCAATCAGGTGTAACTGATTTTTTCCAATCAGCGACTGCAGCTCGACCAACAACTCAAGATGTAAATATTTCTGGAAGATATATTCGTCTCCAATTAGAAGGAACATCATTCCTTGCCATTTCTGAATTAAAAGTAATTGGGTGTGAAGGTGATGGTTCAGGAGGTGGTTGCCCAGATGCAGGAACTCCTTGTGATGACAACGATTCAACTACCATGAATGATGTAGAAGATGGAAATTGCAATTGTGCTGGAACTCCTGACACCGGAAATATGGGCTGTATTTCTACCAGTAATTTAGCATTGAATCGACCAACCAATCAATCATCAACTTTAACGGTTGCAGGAATTGAAGGTAACGCAAGTAAAGCTGTTGACGGAAATCAAAATGGAAACTTTTTTATCAATCCGACTACGCAGTCTTCCGTTACTGCATCTCAATATCAATTCCAACCTTGGTGGGAAGTGAATTTGGAAGACAATTATTTGATTGAACAAATCAATTTATTTAATCGGACAGATGGAACAAACCTTACGGAGAATTGCTATGTGCTTATTTCTGAAAATCCTTTTACCTCTAATGATTTATCAATTGCAAGATCAGAGGCAACTTACGAATATCACATTTCTGATTTAATTGGATCGCCGTCTGAAATTTTTTCAAACATTCAAGGACAATATATCAGAGTCCAAAAAGAAGGATATGGATTTTTATTCTTGGCTGAATTAGAGGCAATAGGTTGTCTTGCGACAAATAACTTGACTTCTTCAATCCCTAATCTTTTAATATTTAATGCAGCAAAAACAGGACAATCCTCAGAGGTTAACTGGACAATGTTTAAAGATGAATTTGTAGAAAAATACGAAGTGGAAGTTGCTTCCAATAAAACTGGTTTTACTCATTTAGGAACTATCGAATCTCGAAGCGCTGACAATGCAAGTCAATATCAACTTTATGATCGAAAACCTTCAGAAGGGCAAAATTTCTATCGTTTAAAAGTGATCAAAAAAGATGGCGACTTTTATTACTCAGCAGCCCGACAAGTCAATTTCGAATTCGAATTCGAGTCAATTCACTTGTATCCGAATCCTGCGAATAATTTAATTTACTTGGCGATGCGAGACTTCGCAGGGCAAAAAGCGACTGTCGAAATCTACAATAGTGTTGGGCAAAAAATGGAAAGTCGAGAGTATGATTCTTTCCCCGCTGAACCTTCGGTGTTTGAAGTGAGCGACTATGTGAGTGGAATTTATTCGATTGTGGTGAAACTGGAAAATAAAAGAAATGTGACGAAAAAGTTTATTATTGGAAAATTATAGGTGACAAATAATTTTAACTTAAGTCTAAAAGACTATAATCGAAGGGATCTTGTATGTCAAAAATTAGTCTTTTAATTTCACTCTTCGTCACGTACTCGTCTTAATAGCTAAGGCTATTAGACTCCGTGCGTTTCTCGATTGAAACCAAAATCCTTAATTTTTTTTTCACACAAAACTCCTTCGATTATAGTCTAATAATTAGTCAAAAAAAATTAAATTTACGATTCACCAAAACCCATATTCTATGAGTTCTGAAAATAAAAATCCAAAAGAAGATAAAAACCCTGAAGCGGAGAATGTAGAAAAGAAAAAAATAGAAGAAACAAAACCTGAAGATGACAAAAACATGTTTGAAGAAGCAGCTGATTCTTTAAGCAAAGGTTACGTAGAAAAAAAAGAGGCCGTTAGTAAATCTATTACTGAAACGAAGGAATCTGTCAGTAAGTCTATTGATTCAGGTGTCAAAAAAACAAAGAGCTTTTTCCGAAAAGTACTTATCTATTCATCTATCGGCTTAGTACTCGCTGGTGCAGGTTATATGCTTTGGGCAAATTGGACTTACAGCGAAGGTACTCGAACAGGTTACCTGATGAAACTTTCTAAAAAAGGATATATTTTTAAAACTTACGAAGGACAATTAAACCTCGGAGGATTGCAAGAAGATAATTCAAGTGTTATTGGAAATGTTTGGGATTTCTCTTTAGAGCATGATGCTCTTTCTCATAAACTAGAAGAATTGGAAGGTAAGAAAGTAATGCTTCGTTACAAAGAAATTAACAAAGCAATGCCGTGGCAAGGAGATTCTAATTATTTTGTTTTTGCAATTGAAGAAAAATAAAGGGAATATCGAATAACGAACAAGGATTTATAATTTGAGAAGTTTGACGATACTATGTGATTTCTATCTTGAGAAGTATCGTCAAACTTCTCAAATCCTTGTTCTTAAATCATTATTCGATATTCCAATTCCCCCTACTCCACTATTATTTTTTTGGATAAAAACCGTTCCCCATCTTTAATTTTCAAAAAATAAATTCCTGTTTTTAATTCATGTAAATTTATTGTTATAAAACCGCTATTTAATTGTTGGTTGTTTTTTTCCAAAACCATAACTCCTCGTAAATCATACACTTCCACTCCTATATTTTCTAATCCACAATCAGTCAAATTTAATTTTAGTTCATTAGAAACTGGATTTGGAAAAATATTAAAATCACAATTTAACTCATTAGTACTTGCAAGAATATCAACTTCAGCCGAAGTACAATTTCGAACATTAGCTAAATTTGCAATCGTTGCGATAGATGCTTTAACGACATTAGTCATAAAATTTAAGTTCAAATTTTCCTTGACATCATTAGGCGTATGATAATAAGGATTTCGAAATTCTGCACCATCTGTCAACATGATCGCAGGTCGTCCAGCAAACCAAAATGGAGCATGATCGCTTCGAAGTAATGCTTGATTTGGTAGATCTGCAAAATTAGTAGCAATCAAATTAATCACTTTCAAATCAGGGACATAGTCTTGCGCAGCAGCATAAAATGAATCTTGAAGTTCTGTCAATCCCGTATATCCTGCATTAATGATGAAATTTCCACGAAAGCTATCTGCTTCTAACAATACATTTGCATCTGGAAAAGCATTTTGAAAAATGGTTGGAAAACTTTGAGAAAAAGGAGTGTCATCGTAGTAACCAATCATTTCCAAATTCACTACACCTTTAACTGGTTCTTGAGTTGAGGTACTAGTACTGACATAGGATATACTCCCCGTCAAATTAAATTCCTCTAAATCAAATCCAATAAATTTAATTGTATGCTCGAAGTTGTAATTTGATAATATTCGAACCGCTTCTAATACTCCTGCCACCGCTGTCGCATTATCATCTGCTCCTGGGGAATTTGAAACTGAATCATAGTGTCCATCTATAATATAAACATCTGGTGATTCACTTTTCCCATGATGCTTTCCTATGATATTTTTCCCTACATAACCAGTAATCGCGAGCTCTTGAATTTCGACGTCTAGGTTATGATCTATAAAGTTTTGCTCGATCATCATTTGAGTATTTTCCAAATGAGTCAGTCCTGCCGTTCGATGTCTTATTCCTTCCAAAGCAGTCAAATCATCCCAAATCCGATTGGAATCCACTTGGTCTACAATGGTTTGAATATCAATAATTTGTAAATCATCAGCGACTAATTTTATGGTATAATCAAGAGAGAGATTCATTGCATTCCAAGTAATAAGTTTACCTACTCCTGGAGTTATCGGAAAACCAATATCACCACTAACATTCATTATTGGATCAGCAAAGGTGACTCCACCATCTATTGAAACAAGCATAGTGATTTCGACATCATCATTTTCTATATCTTCTAGATCGTAAGTTAATGTAATTGTATTGTTAGAAAGATTGGTACTAGCAATTAAGTTGCTGATGGTTGGAGCTGCATTTTGAGCGTTTATGTTTTTTCCAAAAAGAAATAATAAAAAAAGTAATGGAGAAATGTTTTTCATGTTTAAGGTTTTTTTTGGTTCTGGATGAATTTTATTTTAGAACCGATTTTATTTTTCAGGTGCCGACTAAAGTCAGCACTACAAAAAAGGCACTTCCCAAATTAATGAAAAGTGCCTTTTTATTATAATTAAAATTTAAAGTTTAACTTTTTCCAATTGCTTTCATGTATTTATCCAACTCTTCTTTAACTTTTGGTAATAGTAAGAAGACACCGATCAAGTTCGGTATTGCCATCGCAAAAATCATTGAATCTGAAAAATCAGTTACTGCTCCTAAACTCGCTGCTGCTCCAACAACAACAAACATACAGAAAAGTACTTTGTATATATATTCGTTTACTTTGCTTTTTCCAAATAAATATAACCATGATTGCAATCCATAGTAAGACCAAGAAATCATAGTTGAAAATGCAAATAAAACTACTGCAATAGTCAACACATAAGGGAACCAAGGAATCACACTTTCGAATGCTGCTGAAGTCAAATCAACTCCACCTAATCCTTCTGCACCTGTATGGAATCCTGTAATAATAATTACCAATGCTGTAATCGTACAAACTACAACTGTATCAATAAATGGCTCTAAGAGTGCAACGATACCTTCACTTGCTGCATATTTAGTTTTTACAGCTGAATGCGCAATCGCAGCAGAACCAACTCCTGCCTCATTAGAAAATGCAGCTCGCCTAAATCCTTGAATCAACACTCCAATAAAACCACCAGTAACACCTGCACCTGTAAATGCTCCGTCGAAGATCATCCCAAAAGCAGCAGGCAATTGACCAATACTCATAAAAATAACAATTAGTGCTGCAACAAAATAAATCCCTACCATAAATGGTACTACCTTCTCAGTTACACTTGCAATTCTTTTGATTCCTCCTAAAATTACAATAGCCACAAATACTGCCATCACTAAACCAAAAATAGCTCCTGCACTAGAACTCTCCGCTCCAATCATTCCATTAAATTGAGCTGCTGCTTGATTAGCTTGGAACATATTTCCTCCACCAAATGATCCACCGATGCAAAGAATAGCAAAGATGACTGCTAAGACTTTTCCTAAGCCCCCGAGGTTTCTTTTCTGTAATCCTTCAGATAGATAATACATTGGCCCTCCAGAGACTTCACCCTTTTCATTTA
>CAZMBP010000031.1:0-10214 GCA_964564545.1 uncultured Saprospiraceae bacterium | reverse complement strand
GATAAATAGCTACGGGTTTTAATAAACAATCAGAAGCACCTCCAGAGGCTTGTTCTGTTGAACTTCCATCGAAAGACCATAAAGGACATGATTCTAATTTTCCATCAAAATCATTAACTACTTTAGTTTTACTTCTAATGTTTTGTGTTGGTTTGTAACCATCTAACCACAAGTATTCTAATTTAGACTTTGCCATTTTAATTGAATTTTTTTTTGGTTTAATTAAATCATATTTGATTAAAGACGATGCAAAAATATATGCTTTTGCTCTTATTCTATTTTTAAATAATAAAAACTATACGATTTTCAAACGATAATTGTTTTGTTTAAATAATTGATAATCAAGTATTTACGGTGATGTGAAATGTTGTTCCCACCTATGAAAATGATAGTTTATTTGAAATTAAATTTGTGTAGAATGTATAGTAGATCTTTTATCTACGGTAAACTTTTCAAAAAGTTATTCATAAATTAATAAGAGGTCAAAGTAAAAAAATGGGTAACAATTTTTATTTGACCTCTTATATGGTAGTTATAATATTATGGAATGTCTTTTAAAAAGAATAAACTACTGCAACCAAAAACGATGCAAGTGATTTTTCAGTTTCAGTTGGTTTTTCAAAATCAGGCATAACAACTTCTTGAGAAAATGCATCCAACCTAACTTCTGGGATGATGGTCAAATTTCCAATTTTATAATTTGCAGATAGCGTTGTTTGAAATACACTTTCTGTATCTTCATCTTCCAAAACTAAATCAACTACTCCAATTCCATCATCCATAAAGTACTCTCCTCGTACTCCAAAACTTAAAGCATCAGATGCAGCTAATTGTAAATAAAGCGCTGCTCCTGAAAAAGCATCTTGCGCAGTTGTGGCATTTAACCCTACATAAAATTTTTCAGTTGCTTGCCAGCCTGTGGTTAAATCAATTTGGTAAAAATTCTCAGAAAGAATTAAGTTCAAATAAGCACTTCCTTTTCCATTCTCATATCCAAGTTGTGCTCCTCCCACGTATTTTGAAAAAGGATTAAAATCTGTGAAATCAGTTGGGTTAAAAACACCAACCATTGCACTAAATCCTTTCCCCAAATCAATATCAGCTTTCAAACCGGTATGTGAAAATGGACCGTAAGAAAACATATAAGAGGTAGAATAATTAAAATTACTCGCTGGAGAAATAACTTCATAACCTAAAAAGGTATTGAAGTTTCCAAGTGTCAATGTAAATTTATCAGTCACATTCCAATAGGCATACAATTGATTGACAATATTCAAACTTCCTTCTGATCCAAAAACTGCTTCATTCCCACGTGGTCCGAAAACCAAGTCAGCTGTAAAGCCTGTTTTTTTCCCTTCGTAAGTTCCGATTAGGTTAAACATTCCTAATGAAAAGCCTGGAAGGTTTGCGAATGAAGTTCCTGGAGCTATAGTTCCTCCATTTAGAGCATCATTTGTGCTATTTAAGTTTGTTCGAAAGTAAGTATCAATTGATCCACTTAATGTGAAAGAAGAATCTAATTGAATTTGTGCAAAAGAAGTTAATGTCATCAATGTGAACATTAATGTAAAAATGTTTTTCATGTCTCGACTTGTTTTAAAAAATAGGTTAGTAAAAGATTTGATTTTGTGAAAAATGAAATCCGGAATTACCTAATAATATCAAATCGAGCCTTCTATTTTTTTCGTCAAAAAAAAATAGATTAGTTTAGGTAAAATCTAGTTTTAATAAAAAAGATTTTTCCTTAACTTTACGAAATGGATAGCGGTGAATTCCGTTTTCTATAATCGAATGAAGATCTCCGACAGAACGCCAATTTTGCTCGGAGGTCTTTTTTTTATTAAAGATGAACGGTAAACGGTTAATTACACACCTAATCAACAGTTAACCGATCATCTTATAAATTATTTTATTTCTAGGCTGTAGTTTTGCATTTTTTCATACTCTTGGTATGCAATCATATCATGCTCTGCTACATCTAGACCTTTTTCTTCCTCTTGCTCAGTTACTCTGATTCCAACTGTAGCTTTTAGTATGTACATTACTCCAAAAGCAAAAACAAATGTAAAAACTCCTATAGCTAATGTACTATATAATTGAATCCATAATTGGCCCAATCCTGCTTTTGATCCAAACAAACCAACTGCAAGAGTTCCCCAAAGTCCACAAACTAAATGAACTGAAGTAGCTCCAACTGGATCATCTAATTTTAATTTTGTATCAATAAAAACTACAGAAACAGGAATAATAGCTCCGGCAATTGCTCCTATAATTATTGCTTCACCTGGAGACATCAAATCTGCTCCAGCTGTAATTCCAACTAATCCACCAAGAATTCCATTAAGTACCATCGATAAATCATGGGTTTTGAATAACAAATGATTTATCACGAAGGCAGCAACTGCACCACCTGCTGCTGCAAGTGAAGTCGTAACAAAAACTAAAGAAACTCCTACAGGATCGGCAGATAAAACAGACCCTCCATTAAATCCAAACCAACCAAACCAAAGTAAGAATACACCAATAGCTGCTAATGGCATATTGTGTCCAGGAATTGGATTGATTCCATCTTTTGTGTATTTACCTTTTCTGGCTCCTAGCAAAATGATGGCTGCTAATGCTCCCCATCCTCCAACTGCATGAACTAAAGTAGAACCTGCGAAATCATGGAATCCGGCTTCTGATAACCATCCGCCTCCCCATTGCCACATTCCTGTGATCGGGTAAGAAATAGAAACAAACAAAACACAAAATCCTAAGAAAGGCATCAACTTTATTCGTTCTGCTACTGCTCCTGAAACAATGGTACAACAGGTGGCTGCAAACATCGCTTGGAAAATAAAATCTGTGTAATAAGTATATGTTCCTTCATTATAATCAATAGCACCAGCTGCACCTTCGGGCATAGAAAGACCAAAGCCTCCAAAACCAAAAAATGATCCTGCATAATCTGCTCCAGGGTACATTAAATTAAATCCCATAAAATAATAGGTCAACAAGCCTATTGCTATAATCATACAGTTTTTAAATAAAATATTAACAGTATTTTTTCTTTGTACAAATCCAGCTTCAAGAGATGCAAACCCTAGGTGCATGATAAAAACTAGACAAGTTGCAACTAGCAACCATAAATTATTCGCTGTGAAAATCGCTTCGTTCATCTTTGTAAAAATTAAGTAGTGAATAAATTTTTAACTATAATCGAAATAAAAAATGTGATTGATTTCAATTATTTTTTAGAAAATTGATTTTAAAAAAGTTCTTTTAAATGGCCTGAGGGCCTTTCTCTCCGTTTCGAATTCTGATGGTTGTTTCAATGTCGAAAACAATAATTTTTCCATCTCCAATATCACCGGTTCTTCCTGATGCGGTAATGGTCTCTATAATTTCTTCTACTTTCTCAGGAGTAGTGATAATGTCCAATTGGAGTCTTGCGATGTAGTCTGAGCCGTAGGAACTTCCTCTGTATTTGAGGGTTTTCCCTTTTTGTAAACCGTAGCCTTTTACTTCTTTAAGAGTAAAAAAATTAACTCCAATCAATGCTAACGCATCCCTTACAGAATCAAATTTTTGGGTACGAATAATCGCTTCGATTTTTTTCATTTTGTATTTTTTTTTAGCAATAAATTGTAATTAGAGACAATTTTGAAAAAAGAATTGAAGTAGTTTTTTCAATTGAATTTTCTATCTTCGTCACTTCTTTATAAATAGAATTTGTTCAATAATTTTTTTGAATTACAAAAGCAAATCTATACCCAAACCATGGTTTGAAAATTAAAAAAAATAAAAACTATACGACTTTCAATTGGAAAGGATATTTTATAAAGTATTGACAGTCAGATAATTATGCCGAAGAGTAATATCGTTCCCACGAATCAAGACGATCAGTTAATTAGTTTAATTAAATCTTTAACTAAGGCTGAAAAAAGAAATTTCAAACTTTATGTGAATCGATTACAGAGTAAATCGGATGTTAAATTTGTGCAGTTATTCGACGTAGTTGACAAAATGGATATATGGGATGAGGTTATTATTTTAAAAAAATTACCAACGGTTAAGAAAGCTCAACTAGCTAATTTAAAACGCCATTTGTACAAGCAGATTTTGATTTCTTTGAGGTTAATTCATATCCAAAAAAATGTAGATATCCAGATTCGTGAGCAAATTGATTTTGCTAAAATTCTTTACGGAAAAGGACTATATATTCAAAGCTTAAAACTCCTCGATCGCATTCGTCAAATTGCAGATGACAATCATCAAGACATTTTACTATTGGAAATTTTAGAATTTCAAAAAGTAATTGAGGAAAGACATATCACTCGTAGCCGTCAAACTTCTAACAAGGTTGAATCACTTATCGAAGCATCTTATGAAAGAAGTAAAATCATTAGCAACTCCTGCAAGCTGACCAATCTAAAAATCGAAATTCATGGTTTTTATATTCAATATGGGCACGTCAAAAATGATAGAGATGTATTAGTCGTTCGAAAATTGTTTTCCAAAAAACTAAAAGAAATCAAACTTAATGGTTTGACATTTTTTGAGCAAGTTTACTTACATCAATGCTATGTATGGTATTATTATATTTTGTTGAACTTTGAAAAATGTTTGGTGGATGCTAATAAATGGGTAGAGATATTTGATGTACATCCTGAAATGAAAAAAGAGGAACCAGACCTCTATATGCGTGGACAACATTATTTATTGACCTGTCTTTTCAATTTAAAAAAGGTTAAAGAATTTGATCAAGCCCTTAATCAGTTTGAAGAATTTGAGAAAGAGTACGGAAGCGAAATGAAACCTGTTTCGGAAATTATTTATTTCCTTTACTATTCTACTGCTAAACTAAATAAGCATTATTTAGAAGGAACTTTTGATGAAGGAATTGATTATGTTCCAGAAGTTCTGAAGCAAATTAAAATACATGAATCTCATCTTGATCCCCACCGTATTTTAGTTTTTTATTACAAAATTGCCTTCCAGTATTTTGGCAATGAGGATTATAATACGATGATCGATTATATCAATGAAATCATCAATATGCAAGTTGGGCAATTGAGAGAAGACCTTCAAGGCTATGCTCGATTGCTGCAATTAATTGGACATTACGAAATGGAAAATTATGAACTGCTTGATTATTTAGCACCAGCGACTTATCGTTTTTTAGAAAAGATGAAGGAGCTTAACGAAGTTCAAAAAGAGACTTTAAAGTTTTTGAAAAAATTAATTAAAAATCGAAATATTGGCCATCGTGAATTGTTTTTATCTTTCCGAAGTAAACTTGAAAAATTAGAAAAAGATCCGCATTCTAGGCGAGCACTTTTATATTTGGATTTGATTCCTTGGGTAGAAAGTAAAATTCAAAAGAAAAGTATTCGAACTGTGATTCGAGAGGAATTGAAAAAGTAATGATCAAATTCTCAACCCCCAAATTTATACTTTCGTAATTCCTCTTTTTGGGCTTGAATACTTTTTTGACTTCCTTGAATAGGAACTTTTATTTTTTGACTTTAGAATTTTAAATGATATTATACCTTCAAGTTTTTCATTTTTTAAATTCTTTATGTTGACTAACATCATTTCTTTCTTTGATTATAATCATAAAACTAGATTAGTTTAAACAGATTAGACTAGTAAGAATTTACCATGCCTAATAGATGAGCTTGAATGTATTATACAATCCTTAAAATACTCTTACCAATCGTAAATAAAAATTAATTGAATTTGCATTTTTTTGAACAAATGGCAATATTTGATTTAATCAAAAGGCACTAACCATTTTAATACCTACCTATAAAAGTTTTACTTTTCCAAGATTCAACTTGTCTTGGGAAGAGTGGAAAAGAAACAAAACTAACTTAGAATTTAAATTTCAACTTACCTTATTTAGAAAACACATTTGGCATATTTCAAATGAGATTCTGTAATTTTCTTCATTAAAGAGGAAGGAATAAAAACTTTTACATATTGTAAATAGTAATTATACCACGTAATTAAAAAAACAGAAATACTCTCGCCAAATTTTTGCTAACCTGATAAAATTTAGACGAAATGGAAGGAGAGAATCCCAACCAGCAAAAAGGCTTATACATTCCTCAACTTGAGAAAGATTCTTGTGGAACTGGACTCATCGCAAATTTAAAGGGTAATAAAACTCATCAATTAGTAGAAGATGCCTTAGTCATGTTGCAAAATATGGAGCATCGAGGCGCCTGTGGTTATGAACCCAATACTGGTGATGGAGCTGGGATTTTATTACAAACACCTCATGAGTTTTTTGAAAAAAAATGTAAAGAGTTAGGATTTAATCTACCTGATTTTGGCAAATATGGAGTAGGTGTTATTTTTTTTCCAAAAGAAAAAAGCTTAAGAAATCAATGTCGAGTTTTACTTAATGATTACATCGATGAGATGGGATTTGAATTACTTGGCTATCGAAAAATTCCAACCGACAATGAAGAATTAGGTGAGTCAGCCATTATTGCTGAACCAAGAATGGAACAAGTTTTCTTAAAACCTATAGAGGATTTAGAACCAAAAGATTTAGAACGAAAACTATACGTTTTACGAAAATATGCAACGCATAATTTATACAACACCTACCCTCAGTCCAAAGAAATATTTTATATTACTTCTCTTTCATACAAAACTATTATTTATAAAGGTCAGCTAACTACTTTTCAATTGCGACCCTATTTTCCAGATTTACACGATGCCCTTTTTAAATCTGCGATTGCCACTATTCATTCCCGATTTAGTACCAACACAGTTCCAAAATGGAAACTTGCTCAACCATTTCGATACATAGCTCATAATGGAGAAATTAATACAATCAAAGGAAATTTGAATTGGTGGAAATCTCGGGAGGCACAATTAGCTTCGGAGATTTTTACGGAAGATGAATTGGAAAAAATAAGTCCAATTTGTGGAAAGGGATTGTCTGATTCCGGAAACTTTGATAATGTTTTAGAGTTCCTAGTTTTGAGTGGTAAATCCTTGCCTCATGCTCTTATGATGATGATTCCAGAAGCTTGGCAACATGATGATCAAATGGCAGATTATAAAAAGGCCTTTTATGATTATCATGAAAATTTAATTGAACCGTGGGATGGTCCAGCATCAATTTGTTTTACCGATGGAATTCTGGTTGGAGCAACATTAGATCGAAATGGTTTACGTCCTTCTAGATATTGTTTGACGGATGATGATGTACTTATAGTTGCTTCAGAAGCTGGAGCTTTGCCAATCGATCCATCAACGATAATTTCAAAAGGACGCTTGCAACCTGGGAAAATGTTGATTGCAGATTTAGATGAAAATCGAATAATTGGAGATGAAGAATTAAAAAGGGTAGTTTGTCAAAGGCTACCTTATCAGGATTGGTTGGATAAAAACAAATTGGAGTTAAAAGATATTCCAGCATTTAAAAAAGGTTCACAATTTCTTAGTCAACATAATTTGTTACAACTCCAAAAATTATATGGTTACACCAAAGAAGATTTGAAATTTATTCTTGGCCCCATGGTGAAAGCTGAGAAAGAACCAATTGGTTCAATGGGAACAGATACTCCACTTGCTGTTCTTTCACATCAACCTCAACACTTAGCTAACTACTTCAAACAATTGTTTGCACAAGTGACCAATCCACCAATTGATCCCATCCGTGAATATAGTGTTATGTCTCTATTCACAAAGCTTGGGAGTCAAAATAATATTTTGAAATTAGACGCATCTCATGCTCAATCAATTCATTTGGATCAACCACTTTTGACGAACGAAGACCTTTTAAAAATAAAATATTTGCGTCACGATGATTATAAAACAGGAGTCATCGAATTAGTTTTTAAACCTGATGGACAAAAAGGAAGACTAAAAGCAGCCATAGAACACATCTGTGCAATAGCCGAAGATTTGATTCGAAATGGAGCCAATATTTTAGTTTTGTCTGATTGCTCAGCTAGCAATAATTTAGCTCCAATTCCTACACTTTTGGCAACTGGAGCAATCCATCATCATTTAATTCGAGAGGGATTAAGAACAAAAACTTCCATAGTTGTCGAAGGTGGAGATATTTGGGAAACACATCATTATGCCACTTTGATTGGCTATGGTGCTGATGCAATAAGTCCTTATTTGGCATTTTATACTATTGATGATTTGCATGAGAAAAACTTCTTTGAGCCAGAATTTACTCGGGAGATTTTGCACAAGAAATATGTCAAAGCTATCGGAAAAGGTTTGTTAAAAATCATGTCGAAGAATGGAATTTCAACTTTGCAATCGTATAAAGGAGCACAAATTTTTGAAGCATTGGGGATTAACTCCAAAGTGATTCAACATTGTTTTACCGGAACAGTTTCAAGGTTACAAGGACTAGGATTTGATGGAATAGCTAAGGAGGTTTTAAGTAAATTTAAAAAAGCTTATCCTGAAAAATTACTTAAAAATAATGTTTTAGAAAACGGAGGAGTTTACGCTTGGCGTGCAGATGGTGAGCATCATTTGTTCAATCCACAGACCATTCACCTCTTACAATATGCCACTCGAAAAGGAGATTTTGATGCCTTTAGAAAGTATGCAAAATTAATAGATGACCGTTCTGAAAAAGCTTGTACGCTTCGAGGACTTTTAGATTTTAGAAAAAGTGAATCCATTACATTGGAGGAAGTTGAACCGGTGGAAGAAATCTTCAAACGCTTTTCGACAGGTGCGATGTCGTTCGGTTCTATTTCGCATGAAGCACATTCTACATTGGCCATTGCCATGAATCGAATTGGAGGAAAAAGTAATAGTGGAGAAGGGGGAGAAGATGTCAACCGTTTTGAAAAAAAGAAAAATGGAGATTGGGAGCGTTCAGCCATTAAGCAAGTAGCAAGTGGAAGATTTGGAGTGACGAGTCATTATTTAACTAATGCAGATGAATTGCAAATCAAAATGGCTCAAGGAGCAAAGCCAGGAGAAGGTGGTCAACTTCCAGGACATAAAGTGGATGATTGGATTGGTAGAGTTCGTAATTCAACTCCTGGTGTTGGGTTGATTTCACCGCCACCTCATCATGATATTTATTCGATTGAAGATTTAGCTCAACTAATTTTTGATTTGAAAAATGCCAATCGTGCAGCTCGGATCAATGTAAAATTAGTCTCTAAAACCGGAGTTGGAATTATTGCCTCAGGAGTTGCGAAAGCTCATGCAGATGCAATTTTGATTTCAGGTCATGATGGTGGAACAGGTGCTTCGCCCTTGACTTCAGTTCGTCATGCTGGATTGCCATGGGAACTTGGTTTGGCTGAATCTCATCAAACTTTAGTCAAAAATAAATTACGTGATCGAGTAGTTTTACAAACCGATGGACAAATTCGAACTGGTCGAGATTTGGCAATTGCTACTTTACTTGGTGCAGAAGAGTGGGGCGTTGCGACTGCAGCTTTGGTGGTAGAAGGATGTATCATGATGCGAAAATGTCATATGAACACTTGTCCAGTAGGTATCGCTACTCAAAACCCAGACCTACGTAAACGCTTCACCGCGAAGCCAGAACATATTATAAATTTCTTTACCTATTTGGCTGAAGACCTACGAAGATATATGGCTCAATTAGGTTTCCGAACGGTCGATGAGATGGTAGGAAAAGTAGAATTGTTGAAAACCAAAAAAGGAATTTCAAATTGGAAATATAAATCTTTGGACTTAAGTCCAATACTTTTTAAAGAGCCGGTTGATGATTCAGTTGGTCAATTTAAGCAAGTGGAACAAGATCATGGATTGAAAGGGATTTTGGATTGGAAGTTACTAAGTCATATTGGAAAAAGTCTCGATGAAGGAAAAAAATCATTTACGACCTTCTTTGTAAAAAGTACAGATCGAGCAGTTGGTACACTTTTATCCAATGAAATTTCAAAACGATATGGTTTGGAAGGTTTGCCAGAAGATACTTACAGTTTTAGATTTAAAGGTTCAGCAGGACAAAGTTTTGGAGCCTTTTCAGTTCAAGGTTTGACTTTTACCTTAGAAGGAGAGTCGAATGATTATTTTGGAAAAGGTTTATCGGGCGCAAAATTAATTGTTGTTCCAGATCGAGATGCACCATTTGAAGCTGGAGAAAATATCATTATTGGTAATGTTGCTTTTTATGGAGCGACTTCTGGAAAAGCCTTTATCAAAGGTCTAGCAGGAGAAAGATTTGCAGTTCGAAATTCAGGTGTTCAAACTGT
>CAZMBP010000030.1:0-49028 GCA_964564545.1 uncultured Saprospiraceae bacterium | reverse complement strand
TTCTCCAATTGAAGAAAATGAATAATATCTGCCTTAAGTCTATTCATCTTCCAACTTTAAAACTCTTGTTGTCCGTTCTCTAGTTGCCAAACATAACTCACCATTTCCAATTAATGATTCACCGTAAGTAGGAATCATTTCTTTGATTTTATTTTGCCAATCTTCTGATTTTATTTTTTCTGGAAAACATTTTTCTATGACATCTAACATTATACTTACGGAGGTAGATGCACCTGGTGATGCTCCTAAAAGAGCTGCTAGTGAACCATCATCATCAGTTACTATTTCAGTTCCAAATTGTAGTTTACCACCACCGTCTTTATCTTTTTTTATAATCTGTACTCTTTGTCCAGCATAGGCTAATTCCCAATCTTCCATCTTCGCATCTGGATAATATTTTTGTAAAAATTCAAAACGCTCTTCTGGGGATTGCATCACCTGATCAATCAAATATTTTGTCAAAGAAACATTTTTCATTCCTGCTGAAAGCATTGGCCAAATGTTATGCATTTCAATGGAAAGGGGCAAATCCCAATACGAACCATTCTTTAAAAATTTAGTAGAAAATCCGGCGTAAGGCCCAAAAAGCAAAGCCTGTTTTCCGTCAATATATCGTGTATCCAAATGGGGAACTGACATTGGCGGATTACCTGTAGCTGCTTTTCCATAGACCTTTGCTTGATGTTGTTTGACAATTTCTGGGTTGGTACATTTTAACCATTGTCCTCCAACAGGGAAGCCTCCAAAACCTTTTCCTTGTTCTAGTTCAGTTTTGTCCAATAATGGAATAGCTCCACCACCTGCCCCAATAAAAACGAAAGGACTAGTGACTGAATAATCTTTATTCGTCTCCAAATCTTCAATTTCAATCTTCCAACTTCCATCCTCTAATTTGGTTAAATCTTGAATCTCCTGACCAAGATAAACTTCAACACCATCTAGCGTTTTTAGATATTCAATCATTCCCCTGGTGATTGCTCCAAAATTAACATCCGTTCCAATTTCCATAAAAGTAGCTGCAACGATTTCTTTAGGATCTCTATTTTTCATCATCAACGGAGCCCACGATGAAATCTCTTCGAAATCTTCACTATACTTCATGTCTTTAAAAATTGGATAACCAACCATTGTGTCATATCTTTTTTTCAAAAAACTTATATTCTCATCTCCCCAAACGAGACTCATGTGTGGGATATCATTGATAAAAGGGCGTTTAAAAGGGAAATTATTTGATTCTTTTAAATAGGCCCAAAACTGTTTGGAAACCTCAAAACTTGAAGCAATTTTAAGCGCCTTTGTGATGTCAACTGAACCATCCTCACGCTCAGGAGTATAGTTTAATTCACAAAAAGCTGAATGTCCAGTTCCAGCATTATTCCATGCATCAGAGCTTTCGGCACCTACTTTATCCAATCTTTCATAAATGGAGATAGTAGCTTCAGGCATTAATTTTTTAAGAATTACTCCTAAAGTTGCGCTCATTATACCAGCTCCAATCAAAGTAAAATCAGTAGGATCTTGGGTGTTTTTCATAAAGGAAGTTTTCTAGTTTTTCAAAAAATCAAATGTAATTGTTTAAATTGGATTCTGAAATTAATTCTCTGGAAGTATGTTTTTAGAAAAAATACATTCAATCTTTTTGTCGTGAAAAGAAATCCATAAGTCGAGAAAAAGGGTAGTAAGAAAACGATTAACATATATTTAAGTTTCTTACTTTAATTATACAATAACAATACATTTACGAAAAAATAATATCAATTTTAATATGAACGAAAGAATAGAAAGCTCAGACAAAATTATTAGAAATCATATTGTGTGGTCGATGGGAGCAGGATTAATTCCAGTTCCAATTGCTGATTTTTTTGCGGTAAGTGCGATCCAATTAGACATGGTTCGACAGATGTGTAAAGTCTATGATGTTGATTTTAAAGAGACAGAAGGAAAGGCTGTAATTTCTTCTATGACGAGCTCAGGATTAGCAAGATTAGGGGCAAAAGCAGCGCTCAAATTTATACCAGGTGTAGGAACCATGATTGGTGGAATGACGATGGCTGTTTTGTCAGGAGCTTCTACCTATGCGCTTGGAGAGGTATTTAAAAAACATTTTGAAACTGGGGGAACATTCCTTGATTTTGATGTTGATCGGTTGACTAAAATGTACAAAGAGAAATTTGAGAAAGGCAAAAAAGTGGCTGAACAAATCAAAAAAGAACAAGAGAAAAAACAAGAGGTTGTTGAAAAAGCTGAACATGCTAATGTTCATATAAAAGAGCAAAAAGATGTGATTTCTAGATTGGAGGAGCTTGGGGAATTAAAAGAAAAAGGAATTATTTCTGAGGAAGAATTTAAAAAGATGAAAAAGAAATTGATTGAAGAATTCTAACCTGAAAAAGGCTTTCTAAATTTTAGAAAGCCTTTTTTTATCAAAGAAAATCATATTCATTTCAAGCCCGTAAATGTCTTGTTTTTTTTCTTTTTGGGAAATGAAATCAAATCCATCTTTTATACCTAAGTGGCCAGTTATCGCTAACCCTAAAGCATCAATAATATCATCAGACTTCACATCTTTTTTTAAAAACTGAGTATTTCCTTGCTCAAATATTTCCCTTGATTTTGAAAATAAACTTTGTAATAAATTTAGTCTTTCCTCAATTCCTTCCTTTTCTTTCTTTTTAAAAATCATCGGGGTTTTATCATTCAGACTAGCAAAACATACCTCTGGATGCGCTTCAAAAATTTTGTTTTTTAAATCTACATTTTTCAAAATAAATTCATCCAATTCTCGAATTTTAGGAACAATATTCCATGCTTGAATCGAAAATGCTTTCCCCAAAATTGCTTTGTTTTTTTCCTTTGCTAATTCATAAGAATTTTCATAAACAGCATCTCGACAAGGTGGGGTAAAAACGGAGGAAACTCTATTGGGTTTTAATTTTTGTCTAGCTAAACCTTCAATATCTCTAGGATGATTTTTGTCTGCCAATCCAATTACCATATCAATTAAATACTTTTCAGCATTTGGATAATCTTTAAAAATTGAAGTAATATTAGAGTGCTTGCTAATATTAAATTGAGCATCTTCCGTAATTCTTATCGCTATCCATCCATACTTACAACCATCAATTCCGACTATATATTTTTGATTGTTTATCAATAATTAAGTTTTTATTTCTCCTTAAAACAAGTTTTCATAAACTTTGTTCTCATAGAATGATAATTGGTTATTTTAATTTAATTCCAAATTAAAGTAAGATAGTTGATTCAATCCGACGTTTAATCCAAATTTTTTAAAGTAATTTGATTTTTGACTAAACATCAAACGGATTTTTAACGTACATTTGTGGAAGTAAAACAAACCTTTTTTTAATCAAATTTTATTATGCAAAAATCATTCGAAAAGATCTGGAAGATGCTTGGCTTGAGATATAAATCACACCCTTGGCATGGCATCTCTATTGGAAAAGAAGCACCGGAAGTAGTTGCTTCATTTATTGAAGTTATCCCATCTGATACTGTAAAATATGAGATAGATAAAAAGAGTGGATACCTTAAAATTGACCGTCCTCAAAAATTTTCAAATATAGTTCCTGCCCTTTATGGTTTTGTTCCTCAAACTTTATGTGCTGACAATATCGCTGATTATTGTATGAAGCAAACTGGAAGAGAAGGGATTGTTGGAGATGATGATCCTTTAGATATTTGTGTGTTGACTGAGCGAGAAGTTACTCACGGAAATATCATTGTAAATGCTATTCCTATCGGAGGTTTTAGAATGATTGATGGGGGAGAAGCTGATGATAAAATTATCGCGGTTTTGAATAATGATGAGATGTATGCTCAATGGAAAGACATTGCAGATATTCCTGAAAATATTTTAAACAGACTTAAGCATTATTTCTTGACTTATAAGCAATTGCCTGGTGAAGATCCTAAGTGTGAGATTACTCATATTTATGGAAAAGATGAAGCACATGAAGTGATTCGAAGAAGCTATGAAGATTATAAAGATGCTTATGGAAATTTAGAAGAAATGTTATCGTTTACGATGTTAGAAGCGATGAATTTTGGACAAAGACAACAGAAGATGCTAAAGGATCTTGATTAAAGATTAACTAGTAATGGTTAAATATTAACTATACATTTTTCAAGTTTAGAACTTCCAGAACTTTGTGTTCTGGAAGTTCTTTTTTTTGAGAAAATACTATGATTGATATTCAGCTGGATCCTCGATTCCTAATTCAGAAAATCCTTTTAATCTAAGCACGCAAGAGTCACAAATTCCGCAAGGTAATCCCTTTTCATTTGGATCATAGCAAGTTGATGTAATAGCATAATCTACTCCTAAATCTAACCCCATTTTTATGATTTCTGATTTTTTCAAATCAATTAAAGGAGTATGAATTGTGAGTTTAGTTTCATTTTCTACTCCTGATTTCGTAGCAAGGTTGGCCATTTTTTCATAAGCTTCTATATATTCAGGACGGCAATCAGGATAACCACTATAATCTACAGCATTTACTCCGATAAATATATCATCAGAACCAATCACTTCGGCATAAGCTAAGGCGAAGGAAAGAAAAATAGTGTTTCGAGCAGGGACATAAGTTATTGGAATTTCACTTTCCATTTCTGCTTCGGTTCGACCTTTTGGAACTTCAATTTCGGCAGTCAATGCAGATCCTCCGAATACACGTAAGTCAATATTAGCTGTTTTATGTTCTTTCACTCCAAAGTGTTTTGCAACTTTTTGGGAAGCTTCTAATTCGAATTTATGTCTTTGCCCATAGGAGAATGAAATAGCATAAATGTCAAATCCTTTGTCGATCGCATACGCTAAAATTGTTGATGAATCTAATCCTCCACTTAATAATACAACAGCTTTTTTATTCATTGAAAATTATCTTTTAAAAAAATGAGTGCAAAAATAAAAACACTTTTGAAATTGAGAGTGTTTTTAGCAATGGATATTATCTTTGCAATAATTATTTTGATAAAAAATTAAAACCTAAAATATGTCTTCAAAAGAATTTGATCTGCTAGGAAAAGCTGTGAATGAATTACCTGCTTCACCAGATGAAGCACAATTAGATTCATTTCCAAACAAACATAAAATGCGGAATTATATTGTTGAATTTCATTGTGCAGATTTCATGTCAATGTGCCCAATTACACAACAGTCTGATTTTGCCAAAATTCACATTAGATATATTCCTGATGAGGAATGTATCGAAACAAAATCATTGAAATTTTATTTGCAATCTTATCGAAGTCAAAAGACGTTTAATGAAGAAATTGTAAATAGAATTTTGACAGATTTAGTGACGGCTTGTAACCCAAAATGGATGCAAGTTAAAGGTGCTTTTGTAGCTCGAGGAGGAATTAGTCTGACGACAATTGCAGAGCATCCTAGTCTTGAAGTGGAAAGTGTGGCTGGTAAGTAATTTTTTACTTATTACTTTTGAAATTAAATAGATGAAGTTATTAGATTGATTGAAAATGTATCTGATCAGAATTTTATCTATTTAGATTTAATTTGTGAAGGGTAAATTTAAAATGGTGAACGGTTAATTATTTTTCTTAACCGTTCACCGTTTTAGTATTATACATTAAAAAGAAAATGCATGATGTCACCATCGATAACTTCATAAGTTTTTCCTTCTACTCCCATTTTACCAGCTGCTTTGGCTGCAGCTTCAGAACCTAACTCAACGTAGTCATTGTATTTGATAACTTCTGCACGGATAAATCCTTTTTCAAAATCGGTGTGAATTACCCCCGCAGCTCCTGGAGCTAAAGTACCTTTTTCGATAGTCCATGCTCTAACTTCTTTTTCACCAGCTGTAAAGTATGTGATAAGATTTAGAAGTTTGTAGCAAGATAAAATTAATCGATTGACACCTGGTTCAGTTAAACCCATTTCTTCCAAAAATAATTCTCGATCTTCTTTGGTATCTAATTCCGCAATATCAGCTTCCATTCCTGCACAAATAAAAATGACTTCTGCTGCTTCATCTTTTACACACTCAACAAATCGAGCGGTGTGTTCATTACCAGAAATTACAGAGTTCTCATCCACGTTACAAGCATATAAAATTGGCTTAGAAGTCAACAGCATCATTTCATTCATCAACTCCATCCCTTCTTCTTCTATGTCAATAGTTCGAGCAGCTTTTTCAGCTTCTAAATGGTCAAGAATTGCTTGTCCGTATTCAACCATCTTTACAGCAGTTTTTTCTCCTGCTTTGGCGTTTTTCTTTAATTTTTCAAGACGCTTTTCAACAGTTTCGATGTCCTTTAATATCAATTCCATGTCAATGATTTCTTTATCTCGAACAGGGTCAACTGAATTGTCAACATGAATCACATTATCATTATCAAAACATCTAACTACATGCACGATAGCATCTACTTCTCTGATGTTAGCCAAAAACTGGTTACCTAATCCTTCTCCTTTACTGGCTCCTTGGATTAAACCAGCAATGTCTAAAATTTCGACAGTAGTTGGTTGTACTTTTTGAGGATTTACAATCTCAGATAATTTGTCTAATCTTTCATCTGGGACAGTAATGATTCCCAAGTTAGGTTCCTTTGTTGCAAAAGGATAATTAGCTGCCAAAGCCTTAGCAGAAGTTAATGCATTAAATAGCGTAGATTTTCCTACATTTGGCAAGCCAACAATACCACATTTTAAAGCCATTTTACTCTTTTATTTATTTGAAGGATTTTATTTTTTTGTCAAAAAAAACATCCAAAATGGTGATTTATTATTTATCAATTTGTTGAAAAACGGCGCAAAGATATAATTTTTAAAATAAAGAAATCACAAATATTTTTTAATGAATTTTTTAGCTCATATTTATTTGTCCTGCGATAATGAAGATCTCTTGATTGGAAATTTTATTGCCGATTTTATTAAGAATAAAGAGGTTCAAAATTTCTCACCAGAAATACAAAAAGGTATCATTTTGCATCGACAAATTGACACTTTCACAGATGAACATCCTTTGGTGAAAAAAGGCACTCAACGCCTCCAAAAATTTCATCGTAAATATTCTCCTGTGATTGTAGATGTTTGGTATGATTATCTGTTGGCTAATAATTGGGAGCGATATTCTGGAGAAAGTTTAGATGATTTTTGTGAGCGAGTGTATCGGATTTTAGAAAAAAGAATGGATGATTTACCATTAAAATTACAAAAGCGAACTCCTATTATGATTGAGCATAAGTGGTTGCAAGCTTATGGAACTGAGGAAGGAATTCGATATACTTTTAAGCGATTAGCAGAGCGACTTTCGAAGCCAGAATATTTAGATGGGGTAGTGGATAATTTGTTTAGTTTTGAGAAGGAATTTACGGAGGAGTTTAATTCATTTTTTCCAGATGTGATTAGGTATGTGAATGATACTTGTAAGTGTGATTAGGTTAAAAACAAAATAGGTACAAAAGAATAATGAATCTATCTTTCCAATTCTGCAATTCTTTCTTTAAGCCATTTTACATCAGCAATTCCATCTTTTGTATTTTGAATTTCTTCTCTAATTTTAGAAATGGCTTTTGTATCCCCAGGGATAATTCTTACTAGTTTTTTGGTAAACCGGACTAAATTCAAATGGTTTTTCTTCCATCTCTCTGGAATATCTTTTCTTCTGTTTAGATAAACTCTAAAGCTTTCTAACAATGAATATAGTGGTTCAATTTCATTATTTTCATAATAAGTTGCTATTAATAATGATTTTGAACTTAAACTATAAACGATATCCTCATATTCAACTTCCTGCAAAAGTGAAATTACTTTCTCATAATCTTTTTTATAATAATACAACCTAGCTAAATTGAAAGTAACTGCATTTTCTCTCGATGATTCAGGTAATCTATGTTTGTTTGTATGAATAAAGTTTTCAGTCCAATCGTATTTTCCTACTCTCAATGCAATTACCACTATGTTTTTAAAGTGAAATGGATCTAATTCATCGTCAATATAAATTAAACCCTTTTTAAGATAATCTTCATAAATATCAAAAGTTTCTAAAATGAAATTACTATTTCCTTTGTTCAGTTTTTTTACACAATAATTAATTGTTGAATCATAAAGCGTTTTTCCTTCAATTGAATGAAACTTCAAACTATGTTCTCGTAATAGTGATTTTAATTTATAATAATGTTCAACATTTTCTTCTTCAACATAGGTTAAATAAATCTGATAATATATTGCTTCAGCTGGTGATAAATTATCCTTTCTAGATTTTATGATATCTAAAACATCTTCAATAAATGACAAATTATATTCATGAGAACCTCTTTGTTTTTGACTTAGAGCCGCACACATATATCTTAATTTTTCGGAAAAATAAAAATTATCTAAATTCTCATCAATTTCTTCTAAGTTTTGCCTTTCTGAATGCTTAAATTCATGTTGAATTATTTCATAATATTTTTTTTGAATTTGATACTGTTTCAAATAAAAATCAGCATCTTCAAAAGGGTATTTTTCTGATTCATTTTTAGCAATCCTTATTGCGGTTGAATAAGATTTTTCAATACCACGTAAACCAACTGATTCAATTAAGTTGGCTGCCTTCTGAAGACTATTTGAATCATAAATTTGTTGCGAAAGAAAACCTTCAATCATTTTCAATAAATCTGAATTCAATTTCCTAAATCGAACATCATTATATTTTTGATCCTTAAATAGCTTATTCCAAACATTTTTTTTCTCCAACAGAGATGTTTTTGGAGAATTTAATCCTTTTAGGATTATTTCATAAAAATGTATTAATTGCTTGCTTTTATTGAAGTATGGGGAGACAATATATTTATGAAATTGATTTAAATCGACCTTGGAAAAATGTTTTAGTATAGTAATTAATTTATTATTGTGCATTTAATACATTTTTTTTTATATTGAGGAATATTTTGATATGGAAATCTATCTAATCAAAATTCCCCCATCTTTTCTTTATAAAAATTCAATCATTGAATTTTTCAACTAGTTTAGATTTAGGGAATTTACTTTCTATATCCCTAAACCAACCTTACGCACCAAACCGTTCTGAGCATTTTTTTATTAATAATTTGTAGGAATTTCTTATTTATTCAACCTTTTTATTAGGATTTAAATTTTTAATAAAACGAAAGTAAATGAAAATTTTTCACAAATTTAGTGAAATATTTTATTCTCTACTTTGTAACTCTCTGATTTTCAATAACATTTTATATTTTTTTTAATATATTATGCTTGAAAATATGTTACAATTGTTTATTTTTGTACTAGAATCCAATTATCAAAAAACTTTATATTGAAATTAATTTAATTTATGCACCTAAAAACTAAACTTGTTCAATTTTTATAATTGAAATTGGACTCAATCTAAAAGAACAATGAACATATCTTTACAACTCAAATTTATTTTAATTTTAGCCTTTTTAGGTTCAGCGATTGTGGCGGTCGCACAACCTAATAGCTATAATTACCAAAAAATTCCATTAAATCAGGAATTTGTCATAACTGACATTCCTAATGGAATACCTAGCATTCCTACCCTTGGACATCCTGACCATGGTTCCTTATGGATAGAAGTAGTAGGAGGAGAAGAACAAATACATTATGTACCTGATTCGAATTATATGGGATTAGATACATTTTATTTTCAGGTTTTCAACCCACCTTTGACAAATACTTTCGTTGGATATGAAATGGAAATTGCAGAATCTTTAGTTATAATAAAACGAGATTTTGTGAGTACTATAGTTAATTCTGATGCAACAATTTATCCTTTAGATAATGATAGCACTACAACAGGATCACTTAACTTATTAGAGGTTTCTCCAATTTATAATCATGGATCAGTAAATATTACTGGGAATGAATTTGAATTCTCTCCGAGTAACGGCTTTAAAGGAATAACTCATATGAGTTATATTGCCTGTAATGAATTTGCAGTTTGTGAAAAAGGAATTATTAGTGTTTTAGTTCACGATTATGGACTACCTTCCTCTGAAACAACAGAAATCTTAACAGCTAAGGAAGAACCTATTCCTGTTTTATTGCCATATCCAAACTATACTGTTAGCCAAACTCCGAGTAATGGAACTCTAGAACAATTAGAAGATTTCTCTTATCTATATACACCAAACGTAGGTTTTAGTGGGCAAGACAATTTTGCATTTGATTTGACTACTACAAGTGGTACTAGTACATACTCTGTTAATGCAGAGGTGATGAATTTGCCAGTTCAAAATAATTTTGCGAATGATGATTACATGTATATACCTATAAATTCAGGTGAAGAATCTAATGTTTTAGACAATGATAATGGTAATATTTTAGCTTGGACACTTACGATTACATCTGCTCCATCTAATGGATATGCATGGGTAACAGGAAATGGTAAAATAAAATATGTAGCGCAGTCTGGCTTTGAAGGTGTGGATAGTTACACTTATAAGGTGGCAAACTCACTTGGAGTTTATGAATTTGCTACAGTTTATATGACTGTATCTAATTTTAACCCTAGCGCTAGTTCATTTGATCTAGATACATATGATGATACTCCTATTTATTTTGAGTATTCTCCACCTTTTAGTTCTTTTGCTCAAATAAACTTCAATATTATTAATGCTCCATTATATGGAACTTTAATAGTTGATTCAAATACTGTAAACTATATTCCAGTTGTTGGTTTTTTAGGAACGGAATCTTTTGAATTGGAATATTGTCTTGGTGGAAATTGTTTTCCATTTGATATAAATGTAAATATTTCAGCAAATCCGACAGGAATACCTGGATGCATAGGAACAGAAGATTGTGTATGGGCAGGGGATACGAATAAAGATGGCATAGTAGATGGAAAAGATATTCTTTATTTATGTGCAATAGGTGAAGTTGGAATTCCAAGATCAAGCCCAACTTCAGATTGGATTGGACAATTCGGTCCAAATTGGAATAATAATGTAGCTGGAATTTCTAAGAATATTAAGCACATAGATGCAAATGGAGATAGTTTAATTACTGCTGCTGATGCTAATTATGTGGATATCAATTATGGTAAAAGGAATAAAATTACTCCTCAAATAATACCTACTCAGCAAAATCAATTAATCTTTAATACGATTAATAATGGACCTCCAGAACCGGGAGATACTATTCAAATTGAGATTTTGATGGGAACCTCTGCTAATCCTGCCATAGATTTTAGTGGTGTTACCTTTCAAATGGCATACAACCCAGTTATTTTTGATACAGCTTTTGTTGTTTTTGATGAGCATGGTTGGTTAGGATATGATGCTCCTATTATGCAATATAGCAAGATTCCAAATGAAGGAAATTTAGACGCTGCATTTACAAGAAGTGATGAAACTTCTAAAAGTGGATTTGGAAAAATTGGAACTGTATCGATTGTAGTTGATGATATTAATGGAATTCGAAGCGATGAATCTACGTTAATTAGTTTTACTAATACCAACGCATTAACAGGCAATGGTCACCTAACCAAACTAAATGATGCAGAGGTAATTATACAAATTGACGAATCAGATTTCGATCCTAACTTAAGAAAGAACCCATTAAATGTATTCCCTAATCCTGCTATCGATGGTATAGTAAATCTTCAAACAGATTATTATAACCCAATTCAGGAAGCAAGAGTCATTAACTTAATGGGACAAGTTTTACAAACTCGTAGTGGAAATGATACTAATGAATTAACATTAGACGTTTCTAAGTTGGAATCTGGAGTTTATATAATAGATGTGATGACGAGTGAAGGACCAATGTCTAAAAAACTAGAAGTTTTTAGACGTTAAATCAAATACGGATATGTTCATTTCATTGGATTTATAATCAGCTTTAGCTGATGGCTAAGACCTACGTTAATAGGGAGTTAAGCGCGCCAATCTAAAGTTTGACTTGCTATTGACCCAAGGTTAAGAAATGGAAAAAGTGGCTGAAGTTGTATCAGTCACTTTTTTTTATGCCCCTACCTTAAATTCTCTTCTTTCCTTAAATATTTCCCTATGGGATCATTCCTAATTTTTCTCTTCCAAAATCTTTATTCTTAATTAAATAAACCTGTTTAATGATAAAACAGGAAAATAATATTTGATTTGTTTTCATTTGAAAAACAATAATTCAACTTATTTATTTTTATTAAAATCACAAAACTTTATAGATATGGCAAAGCAGTATATGGACATGAACACCCTAAAATTTTTATTGCATAATGTTCATGATTTAGAATCAGTATTAGGACAAGAATACTTCTCAGAACACGATAAAGATGGAATGAATATTTTCCTCGATTCCATAAAAGATTTTTCAGACAAAGAATTATTTCCTTATTTTCAAGAAGTTGATGAAAAAGCAGCTTACTATAAAGATGGAAAAATCATTGTTCACCCACAAGTGGAGGTGATGATGAGGAAAGGTGGAGAAATGGGATTGTTAGCCGCAAATTTCAAATATGAAGATGGCGGATTACAAATACCAAGCATGGTTTCGACTGCTGGTGGATACATCATGGATGCTGCTAATAATCATTTACCAGGATATACTGGATTAACTTTAGGAGCAGCTGAATTGGTGGCTCATTTTGGAAGTGATAAACTGAAAGAAGATTATTTGCCGAAAATGTTAGACGGATCATGGGGAGGAACAATGTGTTTAACAGAGCCGCAAGCAGGAAGTTCCTTGTCAGATATTACTACAAGTGCCACTCCTACAGAAGATGGACATTATAAAATTTCGGGACAAAAGATTTTTATCTCAGGTGGTGATCATGAGTATAGTGATAATTTTATCCACTTATTATTAGCTAGAATTGATGGTGCTCCAGAAGGCACAAAAGGTATTTCACTTTTTGTAGTTCCTAAAAATCGTCCAACTGGAGATGGTTCTTATACATATAATGATGTAATCACAGCAGGTGATTTTCAAAAACTTGGTCAACGCGGATATTGTACTACTCACTTAGTTTTTGGAGAAAAAGAAGATTGTCAAGGCTACTTAGTTGGTGAAGCTAATAAAGGATTAAAGTATATGTTCCTAATGATGAATGGAGCTAGAATAGCTGTAGGTCGTGGTGCCGCAAGTATTGCTATGGCGGCCTATCAAGCTTCTTTAGAATATGCTAACGAAAGACCACAGGGACGAAGATTAAATAGTGAGGGGAAAAAAGATGCCAATCAAAAACCCAGTTTGATTATCGAACATGCTGATGTTCGACGAATGTTGCTTTTGCAAAAAGTTGTTGCTGAAGGATCTTTAAGTCTAGCATTATTGACTTCTCAATATTTAGATTTAAGTAGAACTCACTCAGATGAAAATGAAAGAGATCGATATCATTTATTGCTTGAATTATTGACTCCAATTGTCAAGACTTATCCTTCCGAAATGGGAGCTGTTTCAGTTTCAAATGGATTACAAATTCTTGGTGGGTATGGATTTACTATGGACTTTGTTCTTCAACAATATTACCGAGATATTAGAATATTCACATTGTATGAAGGAACCACAGGTATTCAATCTTTAGATTTATTGGGTCGAAAAGTACCTATGCAAAGAGGAAAAGCTGTTGAGCTCATGGCAATGGAAGTAATGCAATCTATTCAAAAGGCGATGAAGTTTGATGAGTTAAAACCTTATGCGAATCAACTTGGAGCTAAATTGCAAGACGTTCAAAAAGTACTTGGTCATTTAAGTAAATATGCAAAAGCAGGCGACTATGAAAGATATACAGCAGATGCAAATCTATTCATGGAATACTTCAGTAATATCGTTATGGCTTGGTTGTGGTTAGATATGGCAGAGGAAGCCAAATCGTCTTTAGTTAAAGGAGATAAAACTTATACAGAAGAATTTTATGAAAGTAAAATTCATGCAATGAAATTTTTCTTTAAGTATGAATTATCAAAAACTACCTATTTGGCAGAGGTATTAATGAATGAGGAATCATTAACCATTAGGAATGAAGAGAAGAAAGTTTTTGTGTAGTTTTAGGGTGAAGAATAGTTATTGGTAATTTTTTATTAATCGCTATTCTTCGCCATATTCCTTTCACCAATAACTTTTAATATATGAAAAAAATCGACTATATTATCATCGGCGCAGGCTCAGCAGGTTGTATTTTAGCTAATCGACTTTCGGCTGATCCCAATAATAATGTTTTGATTCTTGAGGCAGGAGGTCCAGATTCTGATTTTGAAATTCATATTCCAGGTGCTTACGTAAAAAATTTTAAGAAAAAAATTGATTGGGGGTTTTGGACTGAACCCCAAGAGCATGTTGATAATAGAAAGATTTATCTTCCAAGAGGAAAAACTTTAGGTGGAAGTAGTTCTATCAATGCAATGGCTTATGTAAGAGGAAACAAAGCAGATTATGATGGTTGGGCAGAGTTAGGAAATAAAGGATGGGATTTCGAAAGTATTCTTCCTTATTTTATTCGTTCTGAAAAAAATGAACAGGTTGATATATTAGATGAAGGATATCATGGGAAAAATGGTGAGTTAAATGTTTCCTTTGCCCAAGGTTTTAAAACACCTTTTTCAACTGCATTTATTGAAGCTTGTCAGGAAGTTGGAATTCCGAAGAACAAAGATTATAATGGAGCCAAACAAACAGGTGCTAGTTTTTTCCAATTCAATATTAAAAATGGAAAACGAGATAGCGCTGCAGTTGCATTTCTAAAACCTGCCTTAAAACGTCCAAACTTACAAGCGATTACTAGAGCTCAAGTTTCCAAAGTAATTATCGAAAACGATAAAGCCATTGGCATTGAATATTTTGATAAAAGAAAAAAGAAACATACTGTTCTTGCCGAAAAAGAAGTAATTGTTTCTGCCGGAGCATTTCAATCACCACAATTATTGATGCTTTCAGGAGTTGGAGATTCCAATGAATTGAAAGAGAACGGAATTGAATGCGTTAAAGATTTAAAAGGAGTTGGTAAAAATCTACAAGATCACCTTTTCTTAAATGTGAGCGCTAAATCAAAACAACAAGAAGGACTGAATCACTACTCACCAATTTTCAAACAGGTTGGTGCTATTATTAATTATTTTTTCAAAAATAAAGGACCGTTCATGATTGGCCCTTTAGAATCAGTTGCTTTTATAGATATTCACAATGAAGGGAAACCTGCAAATTTCCAATTTCATTTTGCTCCAATGCATGTTGGGGAAGGATATGATTATGATATGTATGATTTATCAACTTATCCAACTCATGATGGATTTACGATTCTACCAACTCTTCTCCATCCAAAAAGTAGAGGCTCTGTGAAGTTAGCTTCTTCAGATCCATTAGCTCCACCGGTTATCCAACCTAACTTTTTGTCAGAAAAAGAGGACATGGATCAGCTGGTTACTGGAGTAAAGAAAGCTCTAGAAATTTATAAACAGAAATCATTTGAACCTTACCTTGAAAAAGTTAATGCTCCAATAGATGCAAGTTCTGATGAAGCTATTAAAACTCATATTCGCAAAAGTGTAGAAACAGTATACCATCCTGTTGGCACCTGCAAAATGGGAAATGATGAGATGGCAGTTGTCGATAATGAATTACGTGTACACGGTGTTACAAACCTGCGTGTAATTGATGCTTCAATTATGCCTAAAATTGTAACAGGGAATACCAACGCATCTGTATATATGATTGCAGAAAAAGCGGCAGATATGATTTTAGGAAAATCACTAACTAAAAGTAATAAGAGACAAGAGGTTTCTTGAAAACATAACAATATATTTACAAAATAAAATCATTACCTAATATTAATTAGTAATGATTAAAAACTCATTACATGAATTTCGAACTAACCGAAAAATCGCAATCGTACCTTGACAAATTAAATAGATTTTTTGAGGCACATATTTATCCAAATGAGGCTGAGGTTGACAAATTTCATCACTCACATGAAAACCTTTGGAAAAATTGGCCAGGTCTTGAAGAATTAAAAGCAAAAGCTAAAGCAGAAGGACTTTGGAATTTATTTTTACCAAAAGCTTATGGAGATTTAAGTCCTGGTTTGACAAACTTAGAGTATGCTCATTTAGCTGGAATGATGGGACGGGTTCGCTGGGCATCAGAGGTCTTTAATTGTAGTGCACCAGATACTGGAAACATGGAAGTGCTTTCCAAATATGGAACACCTGAGCAGCAAGAAAAATGGTTGACTCCTTTAATGAATGGAGATATCCGTTCCGCTTTTTTAATGACGGAACCTGATGTAGCTTCTTCTGATGCTACTAATATTGCTACTTCAATAAAGTTGGAAGGTGATGAGTATGTAATCAATGGACGAAAATGGTGGTCTTCTGGAGCGATGAATCCTAATTGTAAAGTCGCAATTGTCATGGGAAAAACTGATCCAACTGCTCCTCGACATCAACAACAAAGTATGATTTTAGTTCCAATGGATACTCCAGGATTAGAAATTGTTCGACCACTTTCTGTTTTTGGATATTATGATTCTCCAGAAGGACATGCTGAGGTATTATTGAAAAATGTAAGAGTGCCTAAAGAAAATATGCTTCTAGGTGAGGGGAGAGGTTTTGAAATTGCACAAGGAAGACTTGGACCAGGCCGAATCCATCATTGCATGAGATTGATAGGAATGGCTCAGAGAGCACTAGAATTAATGAGTCGAAGAACTGGAGAACGAGTTGCTTTCGGGAGACCAATTAAAGATTTTAGTAGTATTCGACAAGAGGTTGCGATGTCAAGATGTGAAATTGAACAAGCTAGATTATTAACGCTTTCCGCAGCTGATAAAATGGATCGTTTTGGAAACAAAGAGGCTAAAGATTTGATTGCTATGATAAAAATCGTTGCTCCAAATATGGCGCTAAAAGTATTAGATAGAGCGATCCAAATTCATGGAGGAATGGGCGTTAGTCAGGATACTTTCTTGGCTTCTTTCTGGGCTGGCGCAAGAACTTTACGATTAGCAGATGGACCAGACGAAGTACATATGTATCAGTTAGGGAAAAATACCATAAAAAAATACCTTTAAAATAAAGGTGAACGGTTATTGGCTAACAACTATTTATTAGAGTTAACAACTAACCGTTCATCATTAACCGTTAAAGAAAATGGGTCAAAACGTGAGAAAGGGAGAGGAATTAAATGAAGATTCTTTAAAAGGATTTTTATTAGAGAACCAATTAATTGAAAATGTTCAAAGCAATTTGGATGTGTCTCAATTTTCTAATGGATTTTCAAATCTGACTTACCTTTTACAAATAGAAAATAAGGAATATGTTTTGCGTCGTCCTCCATTTGGGGCCATCAAGAGAGGTCATGATATGGGACGTGAATACAAGGTTTTGTCAAAACTTAACAATGCTTTTACAAAAGCCCCCAAAGCATATGCTTACACAGAAGATGAATCTGTTATTGGAGCTTCTTTCTATGTAATGGAAAAAGTAAATGGAATTATTTTAACTGCAAAGGAAGCTCGAAAAAGAGAAATTTCTGCAAATGAATTTCCCATAATTGCTAATAGTTGGTTAGATACTTTTATTGAATTACATCAAGTAGATTACAAAAGTGTAGGTTTGGAAGATCTTGGTAGACCAGAAGGTTATGTTGAGAGACAAGTTAGAAATTGGGGAAAACAATATTTAAAAGCTGCTACCTCAGAAGTGCCTGCTGCGATTAGCGTGATGAAATGGTTAGATGAAAATCAATCAACAGAATATGACCATAGTTTGATTCACAATGATTTTAAATATGACAACATTATATTTAAAGACGATAGTTGGAAAGAAGTTGCAGCTGTTTTAGATTGGGAAATGTGTACACTTGGTGATCCAATGATGGATTTGGGAACTTCTATTGCATATTGGTCAATGGCTTCAGATGGCCCAATTGTCAATCAAGGAATACCTTCTCCAACTGCGATGCCTGGTAATCCAAGTCGAACAGAAGTCGTAGAAATGTACGCTCAGAAAAGTGGCCGACCAATTAATAATTTAATTTTTTACTACGTTTTTGGCTTGTTTAAAATAGCGGTTATTGCTCAACAAATTTATTATCGATATCATCACGGTATGACTTCAGATCCTAAGTTTGCCAAATTAGATAAAGCAGCTGAACTGCTTTGCATGATGGGACAACAAGCTATTCAAAAAAAGCGAATAGATAATTTGTTTTAAGTGGCGGAACTTTCTAAGCTCCGTAAATTTTTCCAAAAAAAATAAGACTTTCCAAGTCCGCCTTTAATATGTCAAAATTAATTTTCTTCCGTCATGCTCAAGCATCTTTCCTAGCTGATAATTATGATCAATTATCACCACATGGAGAAAAACAATCAGAAGAGCTTGGAAAGTATTTAGTCAAAAAAGATATTCGGTTTGACAAAATTTTTCTAGGTCCATTAAGTCGGCAAAAGAAAACATTTGAAATAGTAGCTGATGTTTTTTCCAAAAATAAACTTGAAATTCCTGAACCAATCTTTATCAAAGGATTAAGAGAACATTCAGGTGTTGAAGCGATGAAATTTGCATTTCCCCGACTCAAAGAATCAATTCCTTACGTCAAAGAATTACTTGATGAAATTGAAGAAAATCCTTCATTAAAAAAAAGGAATATGTTGTTGGCATTTCAATTTTTTATGGAGAAATGGTCTGAAGATAAAATCGATGTTCCTGAAGTTGAGGCATGGGATGTTTTTAGAAGAAATGTTCGAAAGGGGTTGTATCGAATTTTAGATAATACAGGTAGAGGAGAAACCATCGGAGCATTTACTTCTGGTGGAACTATTTCCTCGATTGCAGGAGAATCCCTTGGAATTCAAGATCAGAAAAAAATAGTCGCAATGAATTTTTCTGTTCGTAACACTTCATTTACAAGTTTTCTTTTTTCACAAAATAAGTTCAACCTGTTAAGTTTTAATGAACTTCCACACCTAGATAATGAAATGATAACTTTTATTTAAACTACTATTATGGAAAAATATTTAGACTTGACAAAGGATCAATATAAAGCATTTATGGCTTTGCCAATTGATGTTCCTTTGCAAATGTTAAACCTATTAAAATTTAAAGATAAAGTTGATGATGCAGATATTTCTGGTGCAGCTAGGTACAAAGAATACATGAAAGCAACTGTTCCTTTTTTTGCAAAATCAAATGCAAAAATTAATTTTTATGGAGATGCAAAATTCACTTTAATTGGACCTTCTGAACTTGAATGGGATAAAGTTTTGATAGTAGAGTATGCTACTAAAAATGATTTTATAAAAATGATAACTACAGAAGGTTATCCTGCTGAAATGCGAAAGTCTGCTGTAGAAGATTCAAGATTAATTTTTTGCGTAGCGAAAACAAAATAAAAAAGAACTAAACAAAATAAAAATGCAATTAGAAAATAAAGTCGTAATAGTAACAGGAGCTGGATCTGGAATTGGAGCAGCTACCGCAATTTTATGCGCAGCCGAAGGTGCGAAAGTTGTGCTATCTGATGTCAATTTAGATAATGCTCAAAATGTTGCGAATGGTATCACCGAAGCAGGAGGAACTGCTTTAGTAGTAGGTGCTAATGTAACAAAGTATGATGAGGTTGAAAATTTGATTAATACAACCGTCGAGGTTTATGGCCGATTAGATGTCATTGTAAATAATGCTGGAATTGGTCCTAAGAGAATGGTAAAGGTTGCTGATCATACTTTAGAAGATTGGGATAATGTTATCGCTGTTAATCAAACTGGTGTGTTTTATTGCATGAAATTAGCTATTGCACAAATGCTTAAAAATGGTGGTGGCAATGTTGTTAATGTTGCTTCTTTAGCCGGATTAAAAGCCTCTGGTAAAAACCTTTCTTATAGTGCTAGTAAGTTTGCCGTTGTGGGAATGACGAAGTCTGCGGCGCTAGAATACGCTAATGATAATATTAGGGTTAATGCAGTTTGTCCAGGTTATACTAAATCAGCCTTGCTACAACAATTGTTGGATATGAGAGAAGATATGGATAAGCTATTATTGAGATTTGTACCGATGAGACGATTTGGAGAAGCAAAAGAAATTGCGGAGGCGATTGTGTTTTTAGCTTCAGATAAAACTAAATTTATTACAGGACAAACTATTACGCTTGATGGGGGAGCCTCCTTATAGAATTGAATGTTTGAGTCAATAACTCACAAGGTGACTTTGAGCCACCTTATGAGTTATTCTAGTATTACCTCCATATTTTTTCCAAAAAAATTCTCCATGGCAAAAAAAAACTCTACTTCACCTCGTAAAGATCTCCAAGAATTTCAAAAACGTCAATCTTTTCTTTTTGATAAAAACCGTCCAGAAGCTGTAGCCAAAAGACACAAAAAAGGACAACGAACTGCTCGTGAAAATATCGCAGACCTTTGCGATAAAGATTCTTTTGTGGAATTTGGTTCCATGATTGTCGCAGCACAAAGAGGAAGGAAAACTGAAGAAGAATTAATTCAACAAACTCCAGCTGACGGACTCATTACTGGAATTGCTTCTGTTAATGGAAAATGGTTTGATAAAGAAAAATGCAAATGTATTGTTATGAGTTATGATTACACCGTGCTTGCTGGAACACAGGGTGCATTTAATCATAAAAAAACAGACCGGATGATGCAGGTCGCCAAGCAAGCCAAAAAGCCTATTATCTTTTTTGTAGAGGGGGGAGGAGGTCGTCCTGGAGATGTAGATTTTGACATTATTTCAACTGGAGGATTGGACTTGATGACTTTTGTTGAGTATGCAAGATTAAGTGGTAAAGTACCTCGAGTAGCGATTGCATCGGGATATTGTTTTGCTGGTAATGCTTCCATTGCTGGTTGTTCTGATGTTATCATTGCAACTGAAAATATTTCTTTGGGAATGGGTGGTCCAGCAATGATAGCAGGTGGAGGCTTAGGAAATTTTCATCCAAAAGAAATCGGCCCAGCTAAAGTGCAATATGAAAATGGTGTAATTGATATTTTAGTAAAAGATGAAATTGAAGCTGTTGCTGCAGCTAAAAAATATGTGTCTTATTTTCAAGGAGAAATAAAAGATTGGAAATGTAAAAACCAATTAGAACTCAGAAATTTAGTTCCAGAAAATCGGAAATATGCTTATGATATTTTTAAAGTTATAAACCAGTTGGCTGATGAAGACTCTGTTTTAGAAATACGTGGAGGTTTTGCAAAAAATATGGTGACTGCTTTTATTCGAATAGAAGGAAAGCCTATCGGATTAATTGGGAATAGTACTCGTCATTTAGGAGGGGCAATTGATGCGGATGCAGCAGACAAAGCTGCAAGGTTTATGCAATTGTGCGATGCATTCAATATTCCAATTCTATCCTTATGTGATGCTCCAGGATTTATGGTTGGTCCAGATTGTGAACAGACTGCAATGGTTCGACATTCCTCTCGAATGTTTATTGTTGGGGCATCTTTAAATGTACCAATTCTAACAATAGTTTTACGGAAAGCATATGGTCTGGGAGCAATGGCAATGGCTGGAGGAAGTTTACATGAATCATTTTTTACAGTAGCTTGGCCGACTGGTGAATTTGGAGCAATGGGATTAGAAGGAGCTGTAAAATTAGGTTTTAAAAAAGAACTTGATGCTGAACAAGATCCTGTGAGGAAGAAAGCACTTTATGAAAAATTGGTCAAAAAGGCCTATGATCGTGGGAAAGCAACCGTAGCTGCATCTTTCCTAGAATTTGATGAAGTTATAGATCCAAAAGACTCTCGCAAATGGATCGTTTCAGCACTAGAAAGTGTTCCTAGGAGCTCTACGAAAGAAGATATAAATCGAATAATTGATAGCTGGTAGAAACAGTAATCTTCTAACAAATGATCTTTGTCAACTTGTATTAATTTATGAATTCATTTTTTTGTCAATTTGAATTTGGGTTGTATATTTAGCCATTCACCCTTTTTTTTAATTAAAACAATACCAAACAATGAGTGACGTAAATGAAAAATTAGCAAAGTTGAAAGTACAAGCTGCTAAACAATTAAATGATTCTGGAGTATCAAATATCGACAACGATTTATTGGACACTTTAGTAGGAAGACTTAGATTAATTGTTGATAATAAAGATGCACTTTTAGTTTCTGGAAGTGACCCATCTGAGTTAGAAACAGTACGTAAAAACTTTGTTGTAAAAAAGTTAGGCATTAATGATAAAGACAAAGCAATGTCTGCAATTAATGAAGTTGCCAATGAAATGAAAGGTATTAAGATGAAAAATCGAGCTGCTTTTTATTATATGGTACAAAAGAAATTAAGCTAATAGTTAGTTTTTTCTCTTAAAAAAAGAGCCATTTCGAATTTTCGGAATGGCTCTTTTTATATTTTATAAAATCTATATTACCTAGGTTTTAGGTTTAGAGGAAGATTTTGGTTTTGAACTTGAATTATTTCGATTATTCGAATTTCTGTTATTTCTTCCTCTGTTATTCGAATTTCTAGAGTTTCTATTTCGATTACCGCCACCGTGTCTTCCTCTTCCTCCGCCACTTCTATTACTTCCATGTCTACTTGGCTTAGGAGCGTTCGGATTATACTTTGGTCCTTCACCTAACTCTGGTGGAAGGTCTAGTTTTTTAATTTCGCTTCCAATTAAAGATTCTATTTCTCCAAAACTTCTTTGATCCCTTGGAGTAATTAAGGTCAATGCAACCCCTGTAGAATCGGCTCTTGCCGTTCTTCCTACACGGTGTACATAATCCTCTGCATCATTTGGAACATCATAATTGATTACTAAACTAATCTCCTTAATATCAATTCCTCTGGCTAAAATATCTGTAGCGACTAGAATCTGAATTTTATGAGATTTAAAATCGAGTAGGGTAGTTTCTCTTTCTTTTTGATCGAGATCTGAAGAAATTGCAGCAACTCTAAATCTTCTTCTTTTTAAAGTTTGAGTGATTTCTTTAACTACTTTTTTAGTAGAGGAAAAAATGATTACGCTAGGATATTTTTCCTCTTTTCCTTTTAGTAGAATTTCTAACAATGGAATTTTCTGAGGAGGATAAGTCATGTAGGCACCTTGAACCACACCTTCTGCAGGTTTAGAAAGTGCAATGTTTATTTGAGCAGGATTTTTCAAAAGCTTCTTAGCAAGCTCTCTAATTTTGCCAGGCATAGTTGCTGAAAAAAGTAAAGTTTGTCGTTGTTCAGGAAGCTTTTTTACCACAGTCATAATATCATTAAAGAACCCCATGTCTAACATCCGATCAGCCTCATCTAAAATTAAAAATTGAACACTTTTAAAATTAGTATATCCTAAACTAATGTGTGAAAGTAGACGACCGGGAGTCGCAATGATAATATCTACACCTTGTGTAAATGCCTTTTTTTGTTGATCAAATGAAGCTCCATCTCCACCTCCATAAACAGGAATAGAGCTGACCCCAAGGAAATAACCAAAGGCTTCTACTTGTTGATCTATCTGCAAGGCTAATTCTCTAGTAGGAGCAATGATAATAGCTTGTACTCCTTTTCTATTGGGATTAGAAGCTATTTTATTTAGAACAGGAAGAAGGAAAGCACCCGTTTTACCTGTACCGGTTTGGGCGCAAGCGATGAGATCCTTATTTTGGTTAATTAATGGAATTGCTTGGGCTTGAATTGGGCTAGGTTCTTTGAAACCCATAAAATCAAGAGCTTCAAGTAGGCTAGGGGCAAAATCGAAATTGTCAAATGTCATACGACGCAGGTTCTGTCTTTATTAAATTAAACACAAAGATGAATAAAAAGAAGGGTTTATTCTAATTTATCTTTATGTATGGGTAAATAGCTTTGTACGAATAATTAGTGTTATTGTTCTGTTAAAAGTATGTTAATGAAACAGCATATAAAAATCTAAACCGTTATTTAAGAAATTGCTAGAGAATTTGACATAAATACTCAAAGCAAATTATTTGGTTTTTAGTTGGTTTTGTTTGTTAGATAAAACGGGTGTAGTTAAATACTACACCCGTTGCTATTTGTATCCTTAGTCCTGTTGTTGTACTTAATTTCCTGACTTGTGACTCAAGTGAAACTCCTTACTATAATCTATTCTTATTGATTATTTGTAATAATTCTTCTCGATAATTTTTACCAATAGGTAAATGTTTAGCTTGGTTTTTCTCTATTACTTCAACCATATTACCTTGAACTGCTTGAATTTTTTGAATATTGACGATGTATGACCTATGAATCCTCTTAAAACTTGAAACTGGTAACTTTTGCTCCAAACTTTTCATTGTTTGAAGTGTAATTATTCGACTATTGTTCATCCGAATAATTACATAATCCTTTAATCCTTCTATATAAACTATATCACTATAATTAACTTTGATTAATTTTTTGTCAGCTTTAACAAAAATGTAATCTTCCCCTTCTCCATCTGAAGAAGCTGCAACAGCTGGAGCATCCTTTTTTTCGAGGCTAATCTGCTCTAGGGCTTTATTGACAGCTTTCATAAAACGATCTAATGAAATCGGTTTTAACAAATAATCAACTGCATTCAATTCAAAACCTTCCACAGCATAGTTGGCGTAAGCTGTAGTGAAAATAACTTTTGGAGGTTTTGCCAAAGTTCTCAAAAAGTCAATTCCAGTTAACTGAGGCATTTGAATATCCAGAAACATTAAGTCAATGTCATTCTCATTCAATGCAGCATTGGCTTCTAAAGCATTGCTACATTTTTTCACCAAATTTAGGTCTGGAATTTTATCAATGTATGTTTCTAACACATCTAAAGCAAGAGGTTCGTCGTCAACAATAATTACATTTATCATTCAATTAAAATTTTTAGTTTACAAAATTTGTTTGTTAGGAATTGTGAAGTTGGGAGATGAGTATTGTTAATTTTTATACTCATTTCTCAATTTAAATCAATATCCAATTCTACCCCATAAGTATTTGGGTTATCGTGGATTTCTAATTTATAATTATTAGGATAAATAATGTTTAATCTACGTTTTACATTTACTAGCCCAATTCCACCACTTCGTTTGTGCGTTTGAGTTGGTAAACTTTCTGATTTACTATTTTCTATATAAAAATGGATGTGTTGATTGTCTACTTCCAACAATATATTTACAAATCCATGAGAAAGATGGGTATTCAAACCATGTTTAAAACTATTTTCTAAAAATGGAATAAACATCAAAGGAGCAATTTGTTGGTCAAATACTTGTCCTTCCACTTTAAAATTTATTTCAACATTTTTCCCTTGTCTCAGTCTTTCCAAATCTAGATAATTCTGAATGTAATTTACTTCTTTTTGCAAAGGAACTCTTCGCTCGTTACACTCATATAACATGTACCTCATCATTTCCGAAAGCTTAATTACAATTTCAGGCGCTTTATCTGATTTTTTTAAAGTTAAAGCATAGAGATTATTCAAGGTATTAAAGAGGAAATGAGGATTGATTTGTGATTTTAAAAAACGTAATTCCGACTGCATCGTTTGAGTTTGCAAGTCCTTTCTTTCTCTTAAATGTCTAACCCAATCAGTTATGATTTTTCCAATAGTCGATGAACCTACAATTAAAAAACTAGCGATGAAAAACCAAAATTGTTTTCCCAAAATAAAGGTTTCGGCATTATGCAAAATCAAATAAAAAACCATCAACTTTATGGGAGTGATGATTATAACTGATAAAATCAATAATCCACAATACAGTAAAAATTTCTTTTCAGTAAGATAGTTAGGAATGAGATAAAAAAGGTTAAAATAGACTAGAATTCCATAGAAAAAAATATTGACTGACTCAATGCTAAATTTAGTGAAGAAACTATGACTATTGCTGTGCAAGCTTAACAGCAAAAAAAACATGACCAACCAAAAGGCAGTATGGTAAACGATGCGTTGAGTAACGAAATCGTATATTTTTGCGCGAATTGTTCTTTTAACTACTTGATCCATTAGCTTACAAAATTCCTTTTTTTACTAGAAAACGTAATGAAAGTTTAATATCGGAAAGTTAATAACTAATTCGATAAATACCTTTTAACCATGGATAAAAAAAGGATAAATTGAAATTAGTTTTTCCAAAAGGGGCTTAAAAGGGAGTTTATTTAATTTTATTTCCTAAGATTATTTTTAAGGTTTTACATTTTAGATTTTTGTACTTTTGCAGCGCAAAATTTAAAAGATCATATTATGGTTTATTTGACAAGAAAAGAACGATTCAATGCTGCTCATAAATTATGGGTGGATAGTTGGAGTGAAAAGAAAAATTTCAAAGTGTTTGGAAAATGTGCCAACAAGAACTGGCATGGGCATAACTATGATTTGTATGTCACGGTGAAAGGAAAACCTGACCCTTTAACTGGATTTGTCATGGATGCAAAAAAGTTAAGCAAAATCATACAAAAGGTAATTACCAATAAAGTAGATCATTCCAATCTTAACTTAGATATCGACTTCATTCCCAAAGGAATGCAACCTACCACAGAAAACCTAGCTATCCTTTTTTGGGAGCAGTTAAAACCTAAAATAAAGGGATGCAAATTACACTCAATTAAGCTTCAAGAAACAGAAACTATATTCGCTGAATATTATGGAGAATAATTAATCTGTTTTTTAAACAATCCTCAAATATATAATGTTCTTTGCTTGTAACATTAAAAATACATCATGAGTAAATACAAAAAGAAAGAATCATACCCTAAGAAATTGACTAAGAATTTGATGAGTAAATTCAAGTATATTTTAGAAGGTATAGGAGAAGATCCAAAAAGAGAAGGTTTAATTAAGACTCCAGAAAGAGCAGCAAAAGCAATGCAATTCTTAACACATGGTTATGAATTAGACGCTGAGAAGATCTTAAAATCAGCTATGTTTAAAGAAGAATACAGCGAAATGGTGATTGTAAAAGACATTGAAGTTTATTCAATGTGTGAGCATCACATGCTTCCATTTTTTGGAAAAGCACATGTAGCCTACATCCCAAACGGATATATTGTTGGACTGAGTAAAATTCCAAGAATAATTGATGTATTTGCAAGAAGACTTCAGGTTCAAGAAAGACTGACTCATGAGATTTTACATTGCATTCAAGATACTCTTAATCCAATTGGAGTAGCCGTAGTAATTGAAGCCAGACACATGTGTATGATCATGAGAGGAGTTCAAAAACAAAACTCCGTGACAACTACATCTGCTTTTACAGGTGTATTCGAAACTCAACCTACCAGAGGTGAATTTTTAAATTTAATAAATTCTAATTTGCACTAAGACTTATTGAATAATTTTTATTTTTGCAAAATAATAGGAAAGAAGAGTAGCGATGTTACTCTTCTTTTTTTTATAAGTTTCATAAATATTATAAAATTACAGGTTTTCGTGTTAATCATTCTCGGTTAACCGTTAACCTTTAAATTAAAACCTATTCATATGAAAGCCTATGTTTTTCCAGGTCAATCTGCCCAATTTGAGGGAATGGGAAAAGACCTTTACGAAAGCTCTGAACTTGCCAAAGAATTATTTGAGCAAGCCAATGAAATTTTAGGATATCGAATTTCGGATGTGATGTTTGAAGGAAGTGCTGAAGATTTGAAAGAAACTAAAATTACGCAGCCTGCTGTATTTTTACATTCCATAATTAAAGCAAAAATGGCTGGTGACGATTTCAAACCAGAAGCAGTTGCAGGGCATTCGTTAGGAGAATTTTCTGCTCTAGTAGCAAGTGGGGCAATGAGTTTTGAAGATGGTCTAAATTTAGTTAAAAAACGAGCTCTAGCCATGCAAAAAGCATGTGAAGCAACTCCAAGTACCATGGCTGCAATAGTTGGATTAGATGACGAAGTTATTGAAAAGATATGTGATGAGATTGATGATGTGGTAGTTCCTGCCAATTATAATTCACCGGGGCAATTAGTGATTTCTGGGTCAATTTCAGGAATTGACCAGGCGGTTGAAAAACTTAAAGAAGCAGGTGCAAAACGCGCAATCGTTTTACAAGTTGGGGGAGCTTTTCATTCTCCATTAATGGAACCTGCTTTGCAAGAATTGGGAGAAGCAATTGAAAATACTGAGATCAAGGTTCCAGTTTGTCCAATTTATCAAAATGTAAATGCTCTTCCAGAGAAAGATCCTGAGAAGATAAAAAACAATTTAATTGCTCAATTAACTTCGCCAGTAAGATGGACTCAAACAGTTCAAAATATGGCAAAAGATGGAGTCAACAAATGCATAGAAGTTGGAGGAAATGGTAAAGTTCTTCGAGGATTAATCAGGAGAATTGATCGTTCCATTGAGTCTGAAGCTTTGTAAAAACAAAGCTAAAAGTCAATAAAAAATCTCAAAGTGATTTCATTTTGGGATTTTTTGTTTATGGTTTTGAGCGAAATTTTAAGTTTTTATTGTAGTAAATTAGAAAAAATCTTAATATTTTAACCGATATTTGAAGAAACAAAATACTGAGTAAAACTCTTTTATGAACAAACATTTACAAGATACCTGGCTTTCTGTCCATCTTTTTTATAATGAACCTTGGGAAGATTTTTTGCAAAAGGCAATTGAACCATATGTCAATACTGCTATTCAGACAGGTATCGCTCAACAGTATTTTTTTGTTAGGTATTGGGAAAAAGGACCTCATATTCGATTGCGATTGAAAGGTAATCTGGAGATGATAAATTCTATTCTTAAACCAAATTTAGAAGAACATTTCAACCATTATTTTGAGTCAAAACCCTCTAGAAGAGTAGAACCTAATTATCCACCAAATTTTTCAGAAGATTTAAAATGGTTTCCCAATAATACGCTACGCTACGCTGATTATGAACCCGAGCTTGGTCGTTATGGTGGCCCAGTTGGAATTGCTTTGAGTGAAAAACAATTTTTGGTTTCATCTCAATCTGTATTGGAATTTATAAAACTAAAAGGTAAAACATGGTCTTATGATGATGCAATGGGAACTGCAATAAAAATGCATTTAACTTTTATCCATGCAGCAGGATTGAATATTGATGAGGCCATTTCATTTTTTAATTTTTATGCTAAAAATTGGTTGCCATATACTTTTAAAAATATACAAGAGGAAATAACAGAAGAGGATTTTGAAAGTCAATCCACTATTTCAATCCAAGCATTTGAACAATCTTTTGAAAGCCAAAAAGCATCTTTGATTCCATTTCATACCAAGCTTTGGAATGCCATGGAAGAAGGCGATTCATTTGACGAGGAAATATTAAACAAATGGTTGAATCAAAATAAGGAGATTTTAAATGAATTACGGTTGAAAGATATTGAGGGAGAATTAAGTAGCCGAACTACTAAATATATTTATCAAATCAAGCCAACTCGATACCCAGAAAAGGAGTTATTGTGGTCCATATTGGTGGATTATATTCATATGACAAATAATCGATTAGGGATTTTTAACCGAGACGAATCTTATTTGAGTTTTATGATGATGAGATGTTTGGAGGAGATAAAACAAGATAAAAGAGTAGGAGTGGAGGTGTAAAAACAAGAGTTATCGGATAAAGTAAAATTATCCGATAACTCTTGAACCTGAGAATAATTAGTTAATATATCTTATCCCAAAATTAAAGGTGTTCCCAGCACCTTGATTCGCTGAGGTGAAAAAGTTAGAGTACAAAACTTCCAATCCAATTTTTCTCGAAATCTGATATTTGAATCCAATCCCTGTTTGTGCATAATCTCCTTGCACGTTAAAATTACTAACCTTTTGATTGCCTTCGATTTTATTAAAACCAAATCTTGGGGAATATTGTAACATTACATACACGGTAGATTTATCTGAAGGAAAATAGCTTAAAAACCCACTTAATGGAATATCTAAAAGATCATCCTTGGGATTATTATCAGCGTAAGAGTTTGCCGGTTTTGCAAATCGAAAAAGCAAATCTCCTTCTAAAAATAACTGCCATTTCGAACCAATATTTTTATCATAAAAGAATTGATTCCACCAAGTGAAGCGATCCCAATCAAACCAAGGGTACCGAGCCACACTTTGAGAATCAATCATGATTCGTTCAGTTGCTTCATTGTCAGAAGTAACAGGAATAAGAAAAGAACTTTTAATAGAAATCTTTGAATTTTTAAAAGGAGCAATTTTAATCATTGGTCCTAAACTACTAATTCCGCTTCGATTATTTTGGTCATTCTCTCGAATGGAAAGTACTTTAAAAGGAGAAGAATCTTCACTATCAATTCTAACTGATCTTAAATTTATATCCAAACCAAAATTCCATTTTCTATTTTCGCTTGCTCCATACAAAATATTAATTAAGCCCGTAAAATAGTTTTGACGCTCATTTAATTTTACTTTTTCTCGATCATCATTTCTAAAAGCTGTCTGCGTGTACAGATTGTTATAAAGTTGAACTTCTAGTTGATTTTTTTTCAAAAGGCTCGAAGGAGTGTACGTTTGAATAAATGAGCCAGTTCCATTTTCCAATCCCACAACAGAGTTTAAATCATTGATACTCCAATCATAAGGATAATGAATAGTTCGATTTTCAGGATTAAGTTTTTGAGTTCGATATTGATTAATAAAATCAACTACACTTCCTTTTTCAGTAAAATCGCTTTTATACCATTTGAAAATATTTGAGATATAGTTCTTTCCATTTTTTTCATAGATAAAATTAGAATCATTGATTGCTAGAGTAGTTTGCTTTTCTAATTGTCTATCTAATGAATTTGGGAAATAAGCAAAGTCTGTTACTGGAGGACAACTTACAGCAGCACAATTCAGCACAAAATGAATTCGGGGATCATTGTATTCTTTTCTGATTTGCTCATTCTCAATTTCATTAAGTGTCCATCGGTTTCCTCCAATGTCATGTTTTATTGATTCAAAAAAACCATTAACTTTTTGTGTACTTGAAATAGGGTAATATTTCATTATCTCATTGATTACCAGTAGGTTATATGAGTTTATTAAAAATGCTTTACGGTCAACTGGAGAAAGTTTTTCAGGAGAAATTTGGGAAATAATTGTCGTTAATTCCTCCAACTTTACTCTATCATCTTTTATTGACGAATAATTTACGTTTCCATTTTCGACAACAGATTTGAAGAATAAATCTGATTTTTGAAAAAAAGTATTGACGTCTTGAGCATTCAACTTGATGATACTTGCGGTGAATAAGAGAGTTAATATTAAATACTTAACATTCATTTTTTGTAATTTTTTTTATAGTGCAATAACGTATTTTATATTGATTGGTTGCCGTCTTAACAGCGACATACTTGTCAAAAATTATTAGTTATTTTTGTGTCACCTTCTTTCTAAAAAAAAATTAACATACTCATAGTGGAATTATTACTGATCATTATTTATGGTTTTTTTCTAACCTTCATTCTTTTCTATAGTTTAATTCAAATGCATTTAGTGATATTGTATTTGAGAAAAAAAAAGAATAAAGATATTCCCCCTACCTTTTCAATTGAAAATTATCCTTTCGTTACTATTCAATTACCAATTTATAATGAGCTCTATGTTGTGGAAAGATTGATTCAACAAGTTGCTCAGATTGATTATCCAAAAGATCGTTTTGAAATTCAAATCCTGGATGACTCAACCGATGAGACTACTCAAATAATTAAAGGGGTAATTGAAGATTTAAAAGATTCAGATGTGAAAATAGATTTGGTGCGACGACCCGATCGAGTGGGATTTAAAGCAGGTGCCTTGGCCTATGGAATGAAAATTTGCCAAGGTGATTTTATAGCAATTTTTGATGCTGATTTTTTACCAGAAAAAGACTTTTTGAAAAAAACTATTCCGTTTTTTCAAAATGAAAAAATTGGAGTGGTACAAACTCGTTGGACTCATATCAATGAAGATTATTCAAAACTAACTCAGATTCAAGCTTTCGGTTTAGATGCACATTTTACAATTGAACAGGGCGGTCGAAACCATGGTGGACATTTTATTAATTTCAATGGAACAGCAGGGGTGTGGCGAAAAAAATGTATCGAAGATGCTGGTGGATGGTCCGCAGATACTTTGACAGAAGATTTGGATTTAAGTTATCGAGCACAACTAAAAGGTTGGCATTTTCAATATTTAGAGGAAGTAGAATCGCCGGCTGAATTACCTGCAGCTATGAATGCTTTAAAAAATCAACAATTTAGATGGACAAAGGGAGCCGCTGAATGTACTCGAAAAAATCTTTTTAAAGTTTTGAAAACCAATGATTTATCAATATCGACTAAATTGCATTCGATCTTCCATTTGATGAATAGTTTTATTTTTATTTGTGTTTTTTCTGTTGCAGTTTTATCTCTTCCTCTTTTTTATGTCAAACAGAATTTTGTAGAATATGCACTACTTTTTAAATATGCAACAGGTTTTATCATAAGCATGTTTTTCCTTTTGATATTCTATTGGGTTTCCTTACGAAGTTTAAAAACCAATTTTTTAACCACGCTCAAACAGTTCATTTGGAAGTTTCCATTATTTCTATCTGTCTCTATGGGAATGTCTTTACACAATGGAATAGCAGTAATGGAAGGTTATTTAGGAAAAAAATCCCCATTCGTAAGAACTCCAAAATTCAACCTTGAAAAGTCTTCTGATAAATGGTATGGAAATAAATATTTGGCAAGTAGTATAGGAGGGATTACTATTTTGGAAGGAATGTTATTTTTATATTTTTTAAGTGGAATTGCATTAAGTTTCCATTACCATAGTTTTGCTCTTTTGCCATTGTTTTTGATGTTAAGTTTTGGGTTTGGATATGTTTTTTTCTATTCCATTTTTCATTCATCAAAATAGTAATTGGTTAGGCAATTAACTAAATATAACCACGAGCACGATAAGCCATATAACCAATCATCTCTTTCATCAAAATTTCCCAACGCCAGATTGTTTCACTATTTGGAATAATCAAAGATGCAGGAACAAACCGGTTCTCTTCTCCAATAAAGTCAACTGAGAACGGAGTATACTTTAAATCAACTCGATCAAAACAACCCATTGATCTTCGCATGTGCCACGCTGCGGTAATTAGGAGCAAACTTGCATCTGGGTATTTTTCTTCTAAAATTTTGTGAGTAAATAGTGCATTTTCGAAAGTGTTTCTTGAGGCAGGTTCGACAATGATATCAGCATCAGGAACTCCTAATCTGAGCAATAATTCACGAGCTAAAATAGCTTCACTTTTATCACTTCCAAACATAAAACCTGAACCTCCAGTTAATAGGAATTTTTTAAATTTTCCTTTTTTATACAATTCATAAGCTTGGAAAAACCGAGCACCTCTTTCATTGAAATTATGTCTGTCTTCATCTGGCTGGATAAAAAAATTAGAATAACCACCTAACAAAATTCCAATGTCATACGGTTCTTTTATATCGGGAGTAGTAATCGTATCCACTTCCCATAATTTGATGAATTGGTTAAAGATAAAGTGATTGCTAAAAAATAACCCAGCAGAAAGTGAGATGATTAAGGTCTTCTTTCTCCATTTTTCGTTTTTTCCAAATAAAGTATAAATGAGCGGCCAGACAATCCAATTGATAGGTTGAATTAAAAAAAACAAGACTTTCGATAAAACAAAAAACATTTAGAGAAGTAATTTTTTAATTAAAAGTTGGATTCGTAATGTTGGAAATATATAAATCAATTAACTGAGGTTTTAAAATATAAGAAACAGCTATAATACTAACTAAACCAAAAATTGCGCCTGCAATATGAGCATCATGACCAATCATGTCATTTCCTTTCTTACTCATATAACTTTCATAAACCAAATATAAAACTCCAAAAACAATAAATGGGATTTCAAAAAATGGAAAGAAAATAAAAGTGATTCCACTCCAAGGGGCTACAACTATTAATGCAAATAAAATCGCGGAAACTCCTCCCGAAGCACCTAAAGCAGAGTAGTATTGGTTATCTCTATGCTTTAAAAATGCCGGAATAGAGCTCAGCACAATTGCTCCTAAGTAAATTAGAATGTAAACTAATCTTCCAATTAAATCTCCAAATTGACTAAGAAAAAACCTTTCTAATGCTTCCCCAAACATCCATAGAACATACATATTCACTCCCAAATGAATCCAATCTCCATGCAAAAATCCAGAAGTTAGAAAGCGATAATATTGACCGAATTCACTAACGGAAGCAGGATGCATTACGAATTTACTTCTCATTCTAGCATCATTAAATGCTTGATATGAAATAAGGCATGTAAAAATAATGATGATTAATGTTAAAGTAATTTGAACACCCGCTTGCATAATCTATAATGTTTTAAGAATGATGATAAGGTTCGTTTTTTAAAATTGTTAATGCTCGATAAAATTGTTCGATAAAAAATAATCGAACCATTTGATGAGAAAAAGTCATTTCAGAAAGAGCTATTTTTTGTTGTGACCTTTTATAAACATCTTGGGAAAAACCATATGCTCCACCAATTAAAAAAATGACTTTACGAGCAGAGTGTTGCAATTGTTTCTCTACCCAAAAAGCAAATTTTTCAGAAGTAAAAGTTTTCCCATTTTCATCGAGTAAAATGAGTAAATCATTTTTCTCCAATTTATTTAAAATCATTACTCCCTCTTTATTTTTTAAAAGTTCTGGAGTCATGTTTTTAGCATTTTTGATATCGGGCAAAACAACTGTTTGGAAAGGCACATATTTTCGAAGTCGCTTTTCATAAATTTCCATTCCTTCTTTGAGGTATTTGAATTGAGTTTTACCTACTACCCAAAATTCAACTTTCATGTAATTATATTGTTATATTTTTATTAAAACATATCCAGTTCTTCCATCAAAGTATGTCTTTCAGGATATTCTTCTCGATAATTTTTTGCAAGTTTATAAACCAATTTTTTAGCACCGATATTTTTTAAATGGTAAAAAACATCTCTGATTTTAATAGATGTTTGACGCCCCAAATGGTTTCTTAAATACCCATCTAATAATTCTTCATATAATTCAAAAACTTCACTTTTAAATTCATCAATTAGTACTGCATCATACTGCTCCAATAAATCTAAAGATCTATTTGCCTTGATAAATTCAATTAAATCCTTGTACATTTTCTCATCCGCTAAAATCTTGGCAAGGGTATTTTTCTTTTGCGGAAAAAAGGGCTGAGCTTCAATTAATTCGATCAAGCTTTTTACTTCCTTTTTCCAACCTTTATTAAAAGTATTTTTTAGAATTTGGTAATAGTGAAATTCATAAGTTACTAAAAATCGTTTACGTGCATATATTGTTACATCTTTTATTTGTTGAGTTTTCAATGCAATGTTCAATAAAATATCGTTTAATTCATTTCTGACCTTGACATTTTTTTGCATATCTAAACCTTGCAAGGCTAAGTGTTTTGCATCAGCATATTGTTTTTGCTCAATCGAATTTTTTATGGCAGCTAGAAGTACTTCAGGTTCTTCTAAATTTTCGTCAATAAAAGCAGACAAAGAGGTTTTCTCAAACTGATTGACTAATTTCATTTTAAACAAAAGCAAAACACCTCTTTTCTTTTTATCAAAAGTATTTTCTAGTTCAGTTTCAATTTTTTCCAATAAAACTTTGGCGTCTTTTTTCTCAGTTGTCAAGTCTAAGAGGAATTCTAAAAAATGCGTATTCGTTCCATATTTTTTATGTTCCCGACCATCAAATTTTTCAAAACAGAATTGCCATATTTCTCTTTTCAATTCTGGTGGCAAATCTTTTTTAATCAAATTTCTCAAAAATGAAAAAGCGGAATTTAATAGATCTAAAATTCGATCTTCATGATTTTCTGCTCGTTTAATATTAGGAGATAATTTTATGATAAGTGCTTGTAAAATGTCAGATGCTTCGGAATAATGTTCCATAGCTATAGCATCCTCCACATGATCTAAAATATCAGTAATGACCAGCTGAATTTGTTGAAGTGAATTATATCTTATTTTATCTTTGGTGGTGATGACAGCACTAAAAGCAGCTTGCAATAGTTGCAAATATTTTTTTTTATCATTTTCGACTTCTACTGCATGAGCGAACCTAGCTTTCAAAGAGAGAGCAAATTTTTTATCCGTACGAGCATATGCTCGTACAAAATTTTTCAAAGCTTCAGGGTCAACAGAATTTAAAACCGAAATGGTGGTTAATCTTTTATGCTTAGATGTAGTAGTTCGAACAGCTTTTTGTTTGGCTAATTCAATTTCCAATAAATGTTTTCGAAGAGCAAAAAGACCAGCTACGATATGTTTACAATGGTTATTTTTTGAAGATAAATTTTGTTGATAAAAATCACAATCACAAGTTCCTCTTTTTACTTTCTTTCCAGCTAATTGGATTTCAACTTCAAAAGATTGCCCACCTTTGAGTTCTTCGTATGATTCTCCGACCCTCATAGTCCAAATCTTTTTTTCCAAATAAACAATACCTTGCACTAATCCTTCTTGGAGCAAAGCTTCAGCTTGTTCCACAACTTTTTCAGGAAAGAATGATTCGATATTTTTTATTTCAAAATTCATTGGTAATAACCTCGAAATTTACAATATTTACGTTCGACCTAATAAACGATGTATTATAAAGGATGGTTCAAACGTTGATTAGTAAAACCTTCAAATCTAATGTTTATTAAGGAAAATAACTATTTTTCTGCAAGCAATAATATTAAATGAAAAAAGTATATTTTATAAGACACGCCAAATCAAGTTGGGATGACCCAGGATTAAGCGATATTGAAAGACCCTTAAATAAACGTGGGTTGAGAGATGCACCATTTATGTCAAAAATGTTAAAAGGCTTAAATGTGGATCCTGATAAATTAATTAGTAGTCCTGCCAATCGAGCTTTTACAACGGCCACCTACTTTGCGAAAGAATTAAATATTCCAGAACAAGCCATAGTTGTTAGAAAGGAAATTTATCATGCTTATCCAGAAGAGGTGTTGAATATTATTCGCAATTTGTCAAATAGTGATGATGTAGTAGTTTTGTTTGGACATAATCCATGCTTCACTAGTCTAGCAAATCAATTTTCTGATGAATACATTCCAAATGTTCCTACCTGTGGGATTGTCACAGTAGAAGCCGAAGTTAAGGAGTGGAGTGATTTTGAACACAAAGGGAAACTTACAGCTCTACATTATCCAAAACAATATTTGTAGGTTTGATTTTTTTTTGGACGTTTTACGTTCACATATATAATTTTAGTAGGATGAACTCATTTCGACAAATTAGACAAAAAAATAATATTTAATGAAACTTAAACTTTGCATTTTATTACTCCTAACATCTAGCGTTTTTTTGAGTTGTAAACAAGAGGAAATTAAACTTCAGATCTCGGAGGATGAAATGGTAAAAATTCTTACTGATTTGCATATATCAGAGGCAGCAATTTTGAGTTTGAATCAGAAAAAAAAGGATAGCATTTCCGTAATTTATTATCAACAAGTATTTGAAATTCACGGAGTGACTGACTCGGTATTTTATAGTGATCTTGAAATTTTGAGAAATGATGCAAAAAAGTTAGAGGAAATTTATCAAAGAGTAATTGTGGAAGTAGAACAACTGGATGTGGAGAAAATAGAAAAAGATTCCATTGGGGTTTTCCCAAAAAAAAATAAGTAAAGTTTGCATGTGCAAACTTTACTTAGACTTATGAGAGAATAATTAAAAGGCTATCATAAAAATAGGGGAAATGAATTAGATATTGAAATTAATTTTTATTGAAGTTGTAAAAAGTAGCTATTAATGAATAAAACCTACTTTTTATCTATTGAAAGATACTTTTATCTATGGAAAATGACCAATTCAAAATATTAATAGTTGATGATGAAGATGATATCCTTCAATTCATTAAATATAACTTGGAAAAAGAAAATTTCCAGGTAAGTATTGCAAGTAATGGAAAAAAAGGATTACTCCTTGCAGAGGAAGAAAATCCTGATTTGATAATTTTAGATATTATGATGCCTGAAATGGATGGGGTAGAAGTTTGTAGACAGTTGAGAGCTAAACCTAAATTTGACAGTACTATCATAACTTTTTTGACTGCACGAGGAGAAGATTATTCTCAAATAGCAGCTTTTGAAGAAGGAGGAGATGATTATATCACTAAGCCTATTCGACCACGAGTCTTAATTAGTAGAATAAAAGCATTGCTTCGAAGACAACATCGGACGAGTGCTACAACTGAAGACAACATTTTGAAAATTCATGATTTGACTATAGATAAAGAAAAAGTAACCGTTCAAAAAAATGGCGAAGCGATTGATTTAGCTAAAAAAGAGTTTGAATTACTTTCACTCTTAGCTTCTCGGCCAGGAAAGGTTTTTACTAGAGAAGAAATTTTTAGGAAAATATGGGGAAATGATGTGATTGTTGGAAATAGAACTATTGATGTCCATATTAGAAAGTTGAGAGAAAAGATTGGTGATAAGTATATCAAAACATCTAAAGGGATTGGTTACAAAATGGAGGAGTGAACCAATTTTGACATTTATATTTTTGAAGGAAAAATTTCTCTCAGAGATTTAGAGTATAACTTTTATTGAAAAGACTTAAACAGCCCCTAAAACAATTACTGATTTTTAATTACCTATGAGTAAACAAATAAAAAATCCAACCCCACAACTTATAGCAGTTTATTCCTCATTGTTGATTACAGGAGTAATAGCCTTAATGTTATTAGTACTTATCTTTATTGGTGGCAAGATCCAAAATCCTATTTTAGTCTTCTTGGGAATTATATTTGGAAGTTTTATTTCTTCCTACTATATCTTTTCATATTTCTTAAAAAACTACATCTATCGTAAGATTAAACTGATTTATAAAAACATTAGAAGTACAAAAGTAACTGGTTCTGAAAGTTCTAAATCTATTGATTTAGCTAGTGATATTTTTGAAGAGGTAGGAGATGAGGTTGCCATTTGGGCAGAAAATAGAAATAAAGAAATTGAGTCATTAAAAGCAATGGAAACTTACCGTAGGAATTTTTTAGGTGATATTTCACATGAATTAAAAACTCCAATTTTTAACATTCAAGGCTATATTCACACCTTGCTAGAAGGTGGGTTATATGATGCGAATATTAATAAAAAGTTTTTAAGAAGAGCCGCAAATAATGTGGAGCGTTTACATTTTATAGTAGAAGATTTAGAGGAAATATCAAGATTGGAAACAGGGGAAATGAAATTAGATATTCAACCGTTTGGAATTCGGAAACTTTCGGAAGAAGTTTTTGAAGATTTGGAAATGACTGCGGAAGAAATGAATATCGATTTAATTATAAAAGAAGGTGCTGACCTGAATTTTAAAGTGAAAGCTGATCGCGAAAAAATTAGAAGGGTATTAATGAATCTAATTGTGAACTCCATAAAGTATGGGAAGCAGAATGGTCATACTAAAATTGGTTTCTATGATATGGACAGCTACATTTTGATAGAAATTGCAGATAATGGAATTGGGATTGAAGAGAAATATTTAAAGCGGGTATTTGAAAGATTCTTTCGAGCAGATAAAAGTAGGTCTCGAAAACAAGGAGGTTCTGGACTTGGACTCTCTATAGTGAAACACATCATTGAAGCACATAATCAAACTATTAATTTAAGAAGTACTTATGGAGTTGGTTCTACCTTTGGATTTACTTTAGAAAAAGCATAGAGGGAATAACTTATTCTGAATATTATTCAATATTTTGAATGGTGGCTTAACATAAAAAACCAGAATTTTTGACTTTCAAAAATTCTGGTTTTTTATGTTTTTATTAGAAATAGAAAATTAAGGATTTGATTTATTTACTTCCTTCTCTTCCGTTTTTTTAAGTTCTGTTGTTGCTAAAACTGGTTGTTCTTGGAATTGAATCAATTTTAATTGCTCTACCATTGCATCCCTTACTTGATTAAATCTTGGAATATCACTTTGCGGCATTGGCTCAGCAGGAGGGAAGTTTAATCTTCTGTGGTTTACTTGTCTTCCATTTTTCCAGAATCTAAAGCAAACGTGTGGACCTGTTGCTAATCCAGTTGAACCTACATAACCAATCACTTGTCCTTGCTTTACATGAACGCCAGGAGAAATTCCTTTGGCGAATTTTTGCATATGTAAATATTGAGTTTGGTAAGTTTTGTCATGTTTGATTTTTACATAGTTTCCATTTCCTCTTGTTCGACTTGCTTTAGTGACAACCCCATTAGCAACAGCTAAAATTGGAGTTCCATATGGAGCTGCGTAATCAGTTCCTAGGTGAGCTTTTCTTCTTTTTAAAACTGGGTGGAATCTATTCATATTGAAACCAGAAGAAATACGGGAATACTTAACTGGTGATTTCAAGAAGTTCTTTTTCATTGGACGAGCTTCTAGATCATAATATCCTTGATGTTGTTCATTTTCAAAATAAACTCCATGATATTCATTGTCATAATTTTTATAATAAGCACCTAAAATATCACCAACGCCAACAACTTTGCCATCTATAGATCTAGATTCATAAATAACTTTGAATCGGTCTCCATTTTGAACATGATGAAAATCAATGGACCAACCAAAAACATCTTCCAATCGTGAAGCCAAATCATAACTCAAGTCATTATCCACCATTGTCTGCCATAAAGAAGACTCGATAATTCCCGATGATGCTTTTAATTCAGTAGTAATTTCTCTTTTAATAACTTCGGCTGTTCCTTTTTCAATATCATAAACAACATAACTATAAACATCTGGTTCATAGATGAAATATTGAGCGGGGCTTGAAGCGTCTTTTGATAAAATCATAAAATTCTTTCCTGCTCGAAGTTTCGTTACAGAAAAAACATCTTGTGTATTTCTCGCCAATGCATCAATCTTTTCATAAACCACATGATGCTCATCTAATATTTCAGATAAGAATTGATTAGGTTTAATTTGATCATTTGACACATGAAAAGTATCCAAAATAAATCCATACTTCATTTCAGGTTTAAAAACAGGAAAGAAGGATAGTTTTTCCCCAATATTAGAACTAGAAGCTAATTTGGTTGGAGTATTAGGAAATGAGAAAAGGAGGTAAGATGCGAGGGCTAAAGTTGCTAAGAATATACCACTACCTGCAAGAATTTTCATTTTACTAGTTTGATTCCAGATCGATTTAATTCGACCATCCGGCTGATTCTGATCCAATTTTTTACAGTTTAGATTAAATTAATTTATATCTCAAATTCTAAAAGCTCTCAAATATAAAACTCTAGATTAGGACGACATAATTTTAGGAAAACTTTAATATATAATTCTATGGCTATATTTTTGTGATTAAATGATATTTTTGCAAAAGGTGAACCAATTTTTCCAATTTATTAAGGTTCATTTATTTTTTTATTAATATTGTATAAATAACTGATATTCAGTACTTTAAAACAAATTCTAATGAACAATAATATTTTAAATTTCTCACTTTTTTTCCTTTTCTTATTTACAATATGTAGTTGTGTTAAAATTCCTCAAATTCAAAATGGAGGAGAAGTCCAACAGATCCATGAATCGAAGGTAATCATGAATAATGGAGTACTTATGAAGATGGTTAAAGAAAAATCCATGGAAACGACTACAATTGTTTTAGTTCGGCACGCTGAAAAGATGAAGGACCAAAAAGATCCAGATTTGACCAAGGAAGGAAATATGAGAGCTGCAAAATTAAAAGAAATCCTCTCAACAATTCCAATAAACCAAATATACTCCACAGATTATGTAAGAACCCAAAAAACTGCCAAGCCTACCTCCAATGCTCAAGAAGTTGAAATATCATCCTATAATCCGAGAGCACTTAATGATTTTGGGAATATGTTGTTGCAAACCCAAAAAGGGAAAAACATTTTAGTAGTTGGTCATTCGAATACAACTCCAAATCTATTGAACTATTTTATGAAAGAAACGGTTGTGGAATCAATCTCAGAATCCGATTATGGGAATCTATACATTGTAAATGTCGATAATAAAGGAAATGCAAAAGCATTGTTATTAAAATTTTGATTGGCTAAAACAAAGTTTATGAAAAAACTAAAACTTCTTTTTTGTATCACAGCTTTCTTTTCAATTTCATTATTAAAAGCACAACCAAGTCAATTTTTCCCAATCAATAAAGCATCTTGGGAAAATGCGACAATAGGATTTGCTGGAGTTCCATTTCCAGATTATCAAGTTCTATGTGGCGATACTTTAATTGACAATAATACTTATGCAAAGTTGTATTCTATTTTTTTAGATACAGCTGGAGTAGAAACCATGAGACAATATCTTGGTGGAACTCGAATGGAAACTGATTTAGTTTTTTTCATTGAAGAAAATGCATCTGAAGAGTACCTATTGTATGATTTTGCTCTAGAAGCAGGGCAGTCTATAACTATTCAAACTATTTTTGGAAATAATGAAACCATAACGGCTTCTTCAAATGAATTAATTAATACACCTGATGGAGTGACTAGGCGGGTAATTCACTTTGATAATGAATCCTGGATTGAAGGAATTGGTAGTACTCGCGGATTACTGACTAGAGCATTGCCCATAACCCCAGATTTTGATCCTTATTTAAATTGCTTTAAATCATTTGGCGAACTAGGTTTTATTAATTCCAATACTCAACCTGAATGTCTATTTACTTTTACAGATTTATGCGGATCAACTTCTGTTCATAATATTCCCAAGGATCAATTAGTCAAATTTGAGGTGTTTCCAAATCCCTTTTTTGAGGTAACCACGATTGAAATTTCGGAATTGAAACAATTGGAATCCCCAATTTTAAAGATTTATAATATCCAAGGTCAATTAGTTGAAAAAATAAAGGAAATAAATGAAGAAAAATTCATTTTTTCCCGTAAAAACCTAAATGCAGGAGTTTATGTTTTTGAATTAAGCGATTGGAAAACTACTTTTGCACTTCAAAAAAAAATATTGATCGTTGATCGTTAGACATTGAAAGTTTTACTCATACATAATCCATAAAACTTATCTTCGTCCAACGTAAAACCTCTAAAGTAAAACGTTTAAAAAATGTCAATTTCAACCCAGTACAACGCAGCAGATACGGAAAGCAAATGGTATCAACATTGGATGGAAAAAAATTATTTTCATTCTACTCCTGATGATCGAGAATCATATAGTATTGTCATTCCTCCACCGAATGTAACTGGAGTCCTACATATGGGGCATATGCTGAATAATACCATTCAGGATGCGTTAATTCGAAAGGCAAGATTGGAAGGAAAGAATGCTTGCTGGGTTCCTGGAACGGACCATGCTTCGATTGCAACTGAAGCGAAAGTAGTAAAATTATTAAGAGAGAAAGGAATAAAAAAATCAGATATTTCAAGAGAAGAGTTTTTGGAATATGCTTTTGAATGGAAAGATAAGTATGGTGGGATCATTCTCGAACAGTTGAAAAAGTTAGGTGCCTCTTGCGACTGGGAACGAACTCGATTTACCATGGAGGATAAATTATCGGCTGCGGTAATTAAGGTTTTTGTTGACCTTTATAAAAAAGGAAAAATCTACCGTGGTAAAAGAATGACAAACTGGGATCCTTCGGCTCAAACAGTTTTATCAAATGAAGAGGTTCTTCACTCTGATGAAAATTCTCATTTGCATTATGTTAGATACCAAATCGAAGGAACTGAAAACGAATGGATAACCATTGCAACCACTCGTCCTGAAACAATCCTTGGAGATTCTGCCATTGCTGTAAACCCCAAAGATGAAAGATATGAGCATTTGAAAGGGAAACGAGCTTTGGTTCCACTAATCAATCGATCTATTCCTATTATTTTTGATCGATACGTTGAGACTGATTTTGGAACTGGAGCCCTAAAAGTTACACCTGCTCATGATATGAATGATTATGAAATCGGGCAACGTCATGAACTAGAAGTTATTGATGTATTCAATGATGATGGAACAATGAGTGAAGCTGCTCAATTGTATATTGGAGAAGATAGATTCAAAGCTAAAAAACTGATTCTAAAGGATTTAGAGGCTTCTGGAAATTTAGTAAAAATAGAACCATATCAAAATAAAGTTGGGCGATCTGAGCGAACAAATGCAGTTGTTGAACCACGTTTGACTTTGCAATGGTTCCTAGATATGAAAGAATTGTCTAAAACGGCTCTTGATGCCGTGAAAGAAGGTGAAGTTAAATTTTACCCAGAACACTTTATCAATATGTATCGAAATTGGTTGGAGGAAGATAAAGTAAGAGATTGGTGTATAAGTCGTCAATTATGGTGGGGGCAAAGAATTCCAGCATATTATTATGAAGATCATTTTTTCGTTGCTGAAACTGCTGAAGAAGCTTTAGTCGAAGCAAAAGCGAAGACAGGAATTGATTCGTTAACCATAGCTGATTTGCGACAAGATGAAGACGTAATGGATACTTGGTTTAGTTCGTGGTTATGGCCAATTAGTGTTTTTGATGGTTTTGAAAATCAGGATGAATTGAAATATTATTACCCAACAAATGTATTGGTAACAGGTTGGGATATTATGTATTTGTGGGTAGCTCGAATGATTATGGCTGGATATGAATGGTCAGAAGACCTACTCGGTAAAGAGTTTATTGAGAAGAATGGAAGACAACCATTTAATGATGTTTACTTCACAGGAATGGTTCGAGATGCTCAACGAAGAAAGATGAGTAAATCATTGGGAAATTCACCTGATGCTTTAAGTTTGATTGATACATATGGAGCAGATGGTGTTCGATTTGGAATGTTATCAAGTGGATCTGCTGGAAATGATATTATTTTCGATGCACCAATTGATAATAAGACTCAAAAAGCATTGGATGAAAGTAAACTATGTGAGCAAGGCTCCAAATTTTGTAATAAAATTTGGAATGCTATGCGAATGCTTAAGTTGTTAGATCAGGTTGAAGAATCAAATAATCCTATTGCTGAAAAAATCAATCCACTTGCTCATAGTTGGATGGAAAATAAGTTGAATCAATTATTGGAAACTTTAGAAGGAAATTATAAGAACTACAAGTTAGGAGATGCGATGATGAACTTGTATAATTTTATTTGGAATGATTTCTTTTCTGAGTATTTAGAAATGATCAAACCTCCTTACGGTGAACCGATAGACAAATCAACTTATCAAACAGCTATTGGGTTTTTTGAAAAACTAATGACAGTTCTACATCCATTTATGCCTTTTATAACCGAAGAAATTTGGCATTATTTGAGAGATAGAAAAGAAGGGGAGGACTGTGTTATTAGTTCTTATCCAACTGCAGGTTCTTTTGATAAAAAAGCCTACAAAGAACTAGATCAAGCTATTGATGTGATTTCTAAAATTAGAGCAACGAGGAAGGACAAAAAAATGAAGGAGAAAGAACCTTTAAAACTTTTTGTTCAAAAATCAAATACTGTTGACCAAATTTTCAGTTTAGAGGGTATTAAAGAAGTTATTGAAAAACGAGGCTTTATTTCCGAAATTCACTTTACTGAATCTGAAGATGTTGATGGAACAATAGCATTCGTTTCAGGTACTGATAAATTCTTTTTAGAAGCAAATATTCAAATTGATGTAGAAGCTGAAAAAGAGAAAATTAATAAAGATCTAGACTATGCAAGAGGTTTTGTAAAAAGTATCGAGAAGAAATTAGGCAATGAAAGATTTGTTCAAAATGCTCCAGAAGCCGTTGTTGCAAATGAGCGTAAGAAATTGGCTGATGGTCAAGCAAAGATTAAGATTCTAGAAGAAAGTTTAGCTCAGTTAAACTAGAATTCTAGTTTAGTTTTTTCCAAAAAAAAATCCTTCCAGAATTATTTCTAGAAGGATTTTTTTTGGAAAAATGACTAATTATTTAGCCACTACAAATCGTTTAGTTCTTACTCCATTTGGAGTTATTACTTGAAGTGTATAAGTTCCTTGAGCAAAGTTGCTAGTGTTGATTTGAGAAGTTTGTTGATCAACATTACTTAAGTTTTGAACCAGAATTTCTTTTCCAGCCATGTCAGTAATTTTGATATTTACTTCGTCAAATGACTCAACAAAATCAAGTTCTAAGTTCATCTCTTCTCTAACTGGGTTAGGGAAAACATTTACAATATTTTCATCATCCAATTGATTATCTACAGCAACCATAACCTCTGGAGTAACGTGCATTCTAATTCTTGGAGCAAAAATAACTTGAGTTAAGTCAGCACTAGTTCCAATTTCTGAAGTATTCCAAAAAGAACCATATCTTTCTGTATTAAGTGAATCATTCAAAAATGTCATAGCTGTATAATCCCAAGCTCCATCTCCAGCAATAGTAACATACTCAGTAGCACCTGCAGGAGGAGAAGTTTCTACAGATAAGATATAATGAGTATCATCTTTTAATCTTACTTGATCATCCGGTGAAGGATTCCAGTTTTCAAGAACTAATTGAACATCAGTATCATTTGCTTGAATTATGTAACTAGAATTTGCTACAATCATTCCTCCTACAGTACCGTCTCTTTCTCCACTTTGTGCAATACCATCATCATTTATATCTTCCCATTCATATAGATAAACATTAACATTACCACCTGCAGATGCTGTTGCATTTCCAATAGAAAATAAAGCAGAAGAACAAACAAAACCATCTCCATTAGGAACATAAAAATGATTAGCAAGACTCCATGAAACTACATCGCTTCCTGGAGGTCCTCCAGCCGTTGTAATATTAAATTCCTTAGCAAATACAGAATCACTAATTGCAAACTGAAAAGCAATTTGATTATTTCCAGGAACTAAATCTGTTGAATCCATAGAAACAGAATAAACTGCATCATAGACAACATTTTCATCAGTAGGAGGAGTAAATCTATCAGGGAAAATTCTATTTTCATCAATAAAACCAGCAGGTACAGTTCCATAGTCTAAATCTTGGTCATGAACAACAGCACCAGAAGTATTATTTGTAATGTTCATATTTAGACTAACACCAGTAGCATCTAATTGACCAATATTCTCAATATCACAAAGGAAACCAATTTCATCAACTTGACTTCCTGGAGTATTGATACTAGGAGGAATAGCAAAGAAGTTTGTATTTGTTCTCATATCAAATAATGGGGTAGGATCCACATCAGTTACAATGACATCATCAATTTGCCATGAATAAGCACAACCTTCACTAGAGAAAAATCTAAAAGCGATTATTACATCAGGTTGATTAGCAGCAATACTAGAAATTGGAGTGTTAGAGACAACCGGATTAGTTGCTCCTGCAAAATCATTATTTACAAGATCAGGGTATAATTCATACTCAGTCCAATTCGTACCACCATCAACACTTACTTCAAGAAAAATTTGGTCATTAAATCTTCGGTAGTAATGTTCAAAAGAAACGACAACATCGTCAAATCCAGAAGCATCAAATGATGGAGAAATTAGCCATACATCTTGTGGTCCGTCGCAATTTAAATCTGAGTCAAAAATCATGAAACCATTCCCCGCAGTAGTTGAGGTAATAATTCCGATATCAAAAGGACCCTGAGGACCAGTAGTTGAGTATATCCAGTTAGACGAAGCATTTACTGCACTTCCGTCCATTTGTGATGCTGTCCAATCCATTGGTAATCCTCCGTCAAAATCTTCAGAAAAAATTTGTGCATTCAAAGAGCCACAAATAAGAAATGTGAGAGCTAGTAAATAAAGTCTCGTAGTTTTTTTAATCATAATACAATTTTTAGTTAATATAATATCTTCGGCCAAAAGTACTTATTTCTTTGATATCATATTGATAATAGGCTGACATTTTTCTATTAGAAATAATAAGTAATTGACATTTTATAAAAAAATATAAAAGCCTTCATTTCATAAAAAACGGGAAATATCTTATATCAGATATTTCCCGCATTTTATCGAATAAATTATTCTATTTACTATCTCACAATAGTAAATTTCTGAGTACTATACCCTTTATCAGATTGTATTTTCAAGAAATACGTTCCAGCAGGTAATTCAGAAACATTATAATTTAAAGTTTGACTAGAAAGGTTTTGGTAGTTCATTTCCATAACATTTCTAGCATTCAAATCAACTATTCTAACAGTTGCTTCTGACATGTTTTCAACTAAATCTAATTTTAAGCTAATCATTTCTGAAGCAGGATTAGGGAATACACTTACTTTGTTAGCTTCATCCAATTGATTATTAACAGAAACTTCGAAATAAGGATTCACGTGCATTCTTAGTCTTGGAGAGAAGTTAAATCCATCTAAATCTGTGTTTAATCCTCCATCACCTGAATCAACAGATCCCAAACCATGTATTCTCGCAACTGAAATAGAATCAGTCAAGAATTCGGTTGCATTATAACCACCATTAAAATCATTAGTTCCAACAATCTCAATAAGTGAATTACCAGCAGAAGTTGCTCCTGCAGCTAAAACATAGGTAGTATTCGCTTTCAATTGTAATGGATCATCTGGTTCTAAGAAGTTTTCAAGAGAAATTAATAGGTCAAGTGCATCATCTGTACCAGCTTCAATCTCATAAGTAAAGTTACCTAAGATCTCTCCAGCAATTGGGTTAGAAGAAGCACCTCTTTCCTCAGGTTGTGAGATACCATCATTATTCACGTCTTCCCATTCGTACAAATAAACACTAACAAAACCACCTACATTATCGATAAGATTATCTAATCCAATTAAAACAGAAGTACATTCATATTTGATATTATTATCTACAGCATCTTCTCCATTTCTCACAAAATAAGTAGTAGCTAGAGTCCAATCAACACCAGTTGCACCATTTGGAGTTGCTCCAAATAAGCCTGTTCCATCTTCTTTTGCAAAAACTGAATCAGTTACTGTAAAACTAAATTGCTGTGAATTATTGGTATCATCAAAATCAGCCTCATCAGCAGAAACAGAATAAACTGCCGTATAAACATCTTCAGTCGCTGGTGGCAAGAAATGCTGAGGAAAAATTCTATTTTCATCTACAAAATTTGCAGCTACATCTCCGTATGCTAAATCCTCATTAAATACCTCTGTACCTGTACTATTGGTTACATTAACATTAACATTAACCCCTGTTTGATCGGTAGCTCCTACATTGGCAGCATCGATCAAGAATCGAACAGAATCTGTTGGAGTTTGTGGAGTCAATAAATTAGGAGCAATAGAAAAGAATGTGTTTG
>CAZMBP010000029.1:0-14937 GCA_964564545.1 uncultured Saprospiraceae bacterium | reverse complement strand
TTGATCCTTCATTTTCTTGGCAAGATATCATTAGCAAAATCAACGAAGTATACAAGATTGTAATTTGTTTCATAGGTCTTGTTTTATTTATTCAGCATGGTATTAGTGCTATTGGCGTTATACATAATTAAAACTAACGGTCACGTATATATGGCGTGGCGAGCTTTTGTTCGACATGAACATATATACTTTGTTATAGGCATTCTTCTTTTAATTTTGATTTATTTTTTTCCTAAAAAACCATTTACAACTTCAACCAACTTCTTTGACCAAATAGAACCTTTTCCTATTAAGCCAGCTGGAAAGTGCCCATCATTGGGGACTACCCATAAATTAGATTTTGGGATATATTGATGCATTTCAATAGCCATTTTGACAGGTACAGCTGGGTCGTTGTCTCCGTGAATTATTAAAGTTTTTGATTTGATTGCCTCTAAATCACTTATTGTCAAATCCATACCTTCAAAAATCCCTGATTGATTCTTTAAGACATTTAATAGGTTTTTGATTTGTTCTTCTCCTTTTATATTATGGGTTCTGAGGTATGCCAACCAATTAGGGTCTTCTGTTTCGTATTGAATTGTGCTTAACCATTTTCTAAAATTAACAGGAAAATAATATGTTCCACCAATAATGACCATATTTCTAATTCTTGTAGAGTCCAAAGATGACATATGTAAAAGTGCAACAGCCCCTGCACTCTGCCCCATTGCATCAAACTTATCTATGCCTAATGAATCCATTAAAGAATACATGTCTTTCGCTGTAATATTTGGGGTGTATTTGTTAGTTGGATTAGTTGAGTACCCATGTCCTCTTAAATCAGGAATAATTAGTTTATAGTTTTTTGAGAAATCCTCTATCCAAGGTTTCCAAAATTTATGGCTTAACATAAATCCGTGTAATAACAATAATGGCTCTCCTTCTCCATAGGTTTCATAATAAATTTCTACTCCATTTACGTTAACAAAGCTGCCTTCTTGTGCATTAATGTTTGATGTAAAAAAAACTACACATAATAATACCAGTATGTTTTTCATTTTATTTTTTCTTTTTGTTTGATTGCCTATAACTTATTTATATATACACATCCGACATCACAATGTAGTCAAAATTGCGTATATATCATTTATGAAACTAACAACCATTTCCGATCATTTCAGATTCTTCCTTACTATACGCCCAGCCATTAGTCCTGACCGACTAGCTAAAGAACTAGCAATCAATCGAAGTAACTTAAAAAAAGTCATCAATGGCAATCGTCAAATTCCTAGACATAGGATAGGTGATTTTATTCGGACTATAAATAAGTATGGTTACTCCTTACTTACTGAATAATTAGGTACTTGATAATCCCACTAAACCTAGTCGGCTCCCTCTCCCCTTCCCTATTCTTCCGTTCAACTTGCATCCGTTTTTCCTGATTCTTAATCCTATCATTTTCTCGTAATTCTCGAATCTAAACTTTCAACTTCTGGACCTTTGAACCATTATCAAAAGCTATTTTCATTTCCTTTTCTACCTCATTGATTTGTTCCAAGTATTTTTCATACCTCTATTTCCAGAGAGTGGGCTTTTCTTATGATATTTTAGAGATGAGTCCAGAGGATTGGTTCTAAATAATGTATAACAACACATTTACAAAAACAAGCTGCTGCTAGCTTTTACACTAGCAGCAGCTTGTTATCCTTTTATACTGACGGATGAAATACGCTTCCTATGCTCGTGTAATCGTACAACGATTAACGAGTACGGTTGCTTTTAGTCGGCATTATCGTTGTAACGCGCAGCAAAGCGTCATCGTTGTACCGCAAAGCTAGTTTTTATGATTTAAAAATAGCAATTGGTATTTTGCATCAAATTATCGTTATTTTTGGCCAAGTACTTTTATCAACTAACCAACAAAATTTCATGATGTATAAAAATAGTCTCGTCCTCCTTTTAGTATGTATGTTCACTTATTTTTTTCAACCTGCTAACTCCCAAGCGCAAGCCATCAATAAAGAAGCCATTACCAAAGCTGTTGCTGGTATGGAACTACGAGGTATTGGTCCAGCTGTCATGGGAGGACGTATTGCTGACATTGCTGTGAGTCATGCAGATAAGAATACTTGGTATGTCGCCGTGGGTTCTGGAGGTTTATGGAAAACTACCAACAGGGGGATCACTTGGACACCAATTTTTGATGATCAAAAATCATATTCCATTGGTACCGTAACCATTGACCCCAATAATCCTGAAGTAGTTTGGGTGGGTACTGGTGAAAATGTAAGTGGTCGGCATGTCGCTTGGGGCGATGGTGTTTATAAAAGTGTCAATGGCGGAAAAACCTGGACATCCATGGGGCTTAAAAAATCGGAGCACATCGGAAAGATTCTAGTGGATCCAAGAAATAGTGATATTGTATTGGTAGCGGCCGAAGGACCGCTTTGGTCTTCGGGTGGCGAACGAGGGGTGTATAAAACCATTGATGGTGGTGACTCCTGGCAGTTAGTGCTCGAGATAGATAAAAATACAGGGGTTACAGATATTGAATTTGATCCGTCCAATCCAGATGTCATCTATGCTGCTGCCTACCAACGTCATAGAAAGACCTGGTCACTTTTAGCTGGTGGCCCCAATTCAGGCATTTACAAATCTACTGACAATGGAGATGCTTGGAGACCAATAAAAACTGGTTTACCTAAAGGCGATGTTGGTAAAATTGGATTAGCCGTTACCCCTGCCAACCCTGAAATTGTTTATGCTACCATAGAAGCCAACTCCAAAGAAAAAGGTTTTTACAAATCATCAGACAAAGGTGAAAGTTGGGAAAAACAAAATAGCTATATCTCAGGAGGAACTGGCCCGCACTACTATCAAGAAATAGAAGCGTCTCCACAAAATCCTGATTTGGTATATCAAATGGATGTCTTCTTGCACGTAACCCGTGATGGAGGAAGTACCTTTAATTACCTAGGAACAGGGCGCGAAAAACATAGTGACAATCATGCACTTTGGATTGATCCAGATGATGGAAAACATTTAATCGCGGGTACCGATGGTGGCTTATATGAAACGTACGATGAAGGTACTACTTGGCGACACTTTTCTAATCTGCCTATTTCTCAGTTCTACAAACTCGGTTTAGATAATACCGAACCGTTTTATAATATTGTTGGAGGTGCTCAAGATTTAGGGACCTTAATCGGCCCTTCCCGTACCATGAATACAGAAGGTGTTCGGAACCAAGATTGGTATGTGCCACTTGGTGCTGATGGCTATGAATCTGTTTTTGATCCAACAGATCCAAACATTGCTTATATGGAATATCAGGAAGGGGTATTGTTTCGATTGGACAGACGTAGTGAGGAAGTGATTAATATTCAACCGCAACCTGGCTCTAACGATCCACCTGAACGTTGGAATTGGGATAGTCCTATTCAGATTAGTCCTCATAATTCTAACCGACTTTACTTCGGTTCACAACGGCTTTGGAAAAGTGATGACCGAGGAAACTCCTGGACACCCATCAGCCAAGACTTAACCACCAACACTAATCGCTACGAATTGGAAACTATGGATAATCGGGTATGGAGTGTTGATGCACTTTACGATACCGGAGCCATGTCAAAATATGCCACACTTACTGCGATCTCAGAATCACCAAAAGTTGAAGGTTTGTTGTACACAGGTTCTGATGATGGACTCCTACATGTAAGTGAAGATGATGGAAAAAATTGGAGCAAGAGTTCGCTCCCAAAAGTGCCAGCGCGATCTTTTATCAATGATGTAGAAGCTTCTAATCATGATCCTAATACTGTTTTTGCCGTAGCTGATGCACATAAGTTCGGTGATTATTCCCCTTATCTTTTAATGAGTACTAATCGAGGTAAGTCTTGGAAGTCTATTGTTGGAGACCTACCAAAGAACACTATCATCTGGGTAATTAAGCAAGATCATATTGATGAAAACTTGTTGTTTATAGGTACAGAGTATGGAATTTATTTTTCACCCAATAAAGGGGTGAACTGGATAAAATTAAACGCTGGTACTCCTACCATTGCCTTCCGAGATTTAGAATTACACCAGAGAGATCACGACTTGGTCGGCGCTACTTTTGGTCGAGGGTTTTATGTGCTTGATGATTACACTCCGTTGCGAGAGATTAGCAAAGCTGTCAATGAATCTTCTAATACCCTATTTTCAGTTAGGGATGCGTGGTGGTATGTGCCTAGTGTTCCGATGCAAGCCAAAGGAAAACCAAGTCAAGGTTCCACAAATTTCACTACGGAAAATCCACCTTATGGAGCGGTGTTTACCTACTACTTGAATGATCTTCCTGAGACGGCAAAAACAGCCCGTAAAAATGCTGAAAAAACTTTAAGAGAAAAAAATACGAGTATTCCATTTCCAGGTTGGGAAAAATTAAGAGCGGAAGCCAATGCTAGCGAACCTCAAGTACTGCTCTTGGTCAGTAATGAAAATGGTGATCCAGTTCGTTGGATTAAGGGTTCCACTAAAAAGGGATTACATCGGGCAAGCTGGGATTTAAAATTGTCACCGCCTGATCCAATTAATTTTAACCAACCAGCATTTAAACCACCTTGGGTTGGAGATGCTGAAGGACCACTTGTTGCTCCTGGAACTTATAGTGTAATGCTTTATATGGAAAATAATGGAACGCTAACTCCTCAAGGCGTTGCGCAAAAGTTTGAAGTTAAACCGGTACCTAATACCGCTCCTGATGCAGACTTTAAATCCATTGCTGCATTCCAAGCGAAAACAAGTGAGTTGTCTAGACAAATGTCAAGTGCTGGAAAAAAGTTAGGGGAAGCTGGTAATCGAATACGCCATATGAAGGCTGCCTTAATTGAAACCCCAAAGGCTACCCCTCAACTATTCGCAGATTTAAATGAATTGAAACAAAATTTAAGTGAACTTAGAATGCGGCTATTTGGAGATCCTATTCGTCAAAATTTAAATGAGTCCACCTCGCCATCTATTCGATCACGAGTTGGTCAGGTAACTTTTGGTCATTGGGGAACCAGACAAAATCCAACGGAAACTCATAAAAGAAATATTGCAATTGCTGAGAAAGATTTCAATACCTTCAGAGAAGATTTATTAAAGTATTTAAAAGAACTTGAAACATACGAAGCAGCACTTGAAGCTGCGGGTGCTCCATATACCCCTGGACGAAAGTTTTAATTTAGTTTTTACAAAATCTAAAAAGGTGAATAAGACGATGATGTCTTATTCACCTCTTTTATTTCCAATGAAGTTGTTTTAAGTATAAAAAAAGCTCCAGCTTTCGTTCGATAAAGCAAAGAGGAAAATGATAGAGAGGATATATCTTCACTCTTTTTCCACAAGGGTTCTCACATTATCCTCCCCTTCCCTATCTATCAATTTTAGCAATGGGTCAATTCCTGCCTTACTTGGTTTTTGATTGACAAAAATTTCAAAGTGCGTTTTCTCATTGGTGAATTGATGTTTTTTCAAATAAATCAATTCCTCTTCTCCTTCCTCATTTTCAGCATACACACCAATGTCAATCCAATCATTTAGCTCAATCAAATTTTCAACACCCAAGCTATCTACACGATATTTTTTTGCTTCAAAATTCAAGTTAACCTTAAATTGATTCTCTGATGTTTTCTCAAAATCCGCTTCCGTGATTTTATTGTTATAAAGTGTTATCGTCTCAAACAAATCTTCAATCACGTATTGTAAACTGTCAGGCGTCACCTCTTTAAAATAACCTAACAAATCAATCGTCGTAGGATATTTGTCCCCTCTTGTTAAACCTTTAAAACTATCCCAATCTCGAATAAATCTTCGCAAAGCTAAATTCACACTATCCGATGAGATGTAATCTTGCAGGGCATAGAGATTGATCGCTCCTTTTCCATAATGAATATAATGCTGCCCAGATTCCACTAAGGCTAACGGCTTCTCTTGAATTTTTTCCTGTGTTCTGCCCTTCAAATATCTATCTCGCATTTGTCCTAAAAATTGCTGGACTTTATCTTCCGAAAATTCCTGTTGCATTGCCATCACCGCAGAATATTGCGCCAATGATTCTAAGACCATTCCTTTGCCTTGCACATTCGCAGCATTGCATTGGTGTCCCCACCATTGATGCGACAACTCATGAGCAGTTACAAAAAAAGCCATGTCCACATCGTGTTCCTCATCTATGTCTAGAATAAATCCAATGCCTTCCGAAAAAGGAACGGTATTGGGAAACGATTGCGCTTTTACATCATAGTTCGGAAATTCTAAAATCCGCATTTGACGATATTGGTATGGCCCAAAATGGTGGGTGAAATAATCAAATGACTTTTTCATTCCATTCATCATTCTATTCAAATTATACTCATGCCCTTTGTGGTAAAAAATTTCTAAATCAACTGGTTCACCTAAATTTTTAGCTTTAGGCATCCACTTATCTTGCAATACTTCATAGCGCGCAGAAACGATAGAATAAAAGTTAGACATTGGTTTATCCATTTTATAATGGAAGTAATTACGTTCATTTTCCGTCCATTCTTTTTGCAAATATCCAGGCGCAACGGCAGTTTGGTTAGCGTCTGTTCCAAGGATAATTTCAAAATTAATTTCTTCTCCATCTTCATCAGACCGACCTTCCATAAGCGCTAAAGCGTCATCCCTTTTTGCTCTTCTGGGTTTAGACTTAAGGCCAAATTCTGTTCGATAGCTTTCCTCTTCTAATTCAATATCTTCGTTGTATCCGATGGTTGGAAATTGATTGCCTTGAATAAATGTTCCATTATGTACCATTTGAAAATCTGGATTTTCCACAAATCCTTGAGTGGTCGAAGTTTGTATAAATTCCATTTTTAGCGAATCGCCAAATTGCAATGGTTCGTTCAATTCAAATATCTGGTAACGGAATCTTTTATATTCATTATTGATGGTTGCGCCGCCAGACATTTTGATATATTCCAATGAAACATGAGCGTCAGGATTGGCTTGAATATGAATTTCTTGAATTGATTCTTGATGGGTATTTTTTAAAATAAAATATCCTTCAGCAGTATAATTTCTCTCCGATGGAAAAAGATTGACATTGAGATTGACATCAACAATTTTAGGTTGAGCCATGTGTTCAAAATGTTTAAGTGCTTTTTCATAATCAGCTCTATATGTTTTTTGTTCGGAAAAAGTCCAATAGGGATTAAGGATATTTGTATTGTAAAAAATATAACCTCCTGAAAAAACAAAAACAGTAATTGTTGCTATACCAATTTTTTTCAAGGAAGAAGTCCATCGAAATTTGCTCATTTTCCAACGACGTTTTATTTGTACATCCACACCTCTTACAGAAAAAACCACCGCTACCAAAAACATCAAAAATGAAAATGCCAACCAATAAATTTTAAACCAAATATAGGTCGGTAGAAAATGTCCAAAGCCATTCATATCAGAATAGGCTGGCAAACTGCTTCCTCCAAAAATGAATAATCCATGATTCAGTTCAAATACTGCAGGCAACAAAAACATAGAAAGAAAAATAAAAGCAACAACTAAAAGGTGTCCCAAAAATTTATGATTGACCAAAACCTGAAAGAAAAAAGCGACAAAAGTAAATAGCACTAGAAATGGAAAAATACCTCCAAAAAATAATTTAAAATATAATCCAATTTCAAAATGATAATAGTCTTTGGAGATTTGGAAAAGGATGCCTGCAATTATTAAGGCTAAAATAATGATAACATAAGAAAGTATCAGCCCTATAAATTTTCCCGACAAATTAATAAAATCAGAAGTAGGTGTAGCATCAAAAATTCCGTTGAACTTTGTATCTCTTTCTTTCCAAACCAACTCCCCTGAATAAAATAAAAGTAACATCAGGAAAAAAAATATCGACATCTCTTGCAAGTCTTCTACAATGATAAATGTCCTGGGCAAACTATCCACCCCATAAGAGGTTCTTAGCCCTATGGAATTCAAAAACATAATGGCGATTCCACAAATAACGATAGCCCAAAACGGTGCTTCTTTTAAAATTATTTTTAGGTGAAAAATACCTTGATGGGAAAGTTGTAGCAGCTTTGTTAAAAAATAACTTTCATTCAACCACGAACCATCTTCCCCTTTCGAGGAGGTTGGAGTTTGGTATTCTCGAACTGAAGATTCCTTATTTTTAAGCAACCTCTCCCCAGTACCCTCCACAAGGGAAGAGGGTTCGCGTCTAAAAATTTTAGCTGATTTAGTAACCACATTAAAACTAAATCCATAATGCCCAATCACTAAAACGATAACCCCTAAAACCATCCAAATCAAACGATTGTACAGCATCATTCCATCCATCGGAATCATCTGCGAATTGATTTCCACAGGTGTCCAAAACTGTGTGATTATTTTACTAGCTTGAAAAGAAAAAGGATCTAGAATACCAGCCAATAAAAGATTATCAGTACCCCTAGTCAATTGCATCGTCAATAAATAAGCAACCAAAAGCAAAATACCTTGCGTATAAACCACCATCAATTTTCGACTCCAAGCACCGCTAATAAAAAAGATAGCACCGCAAAAAAACAAGTTGGGTAAAACCAAAAAAAGGAATGGTTGCAAGTAACTCCAAAAATGAAATGGTAACATATTTTCCAAATCTCGCCAAGGAAAAGGAATGACATCGCCTAGCATCATCCCAAGGAGCAATCCACTAAAAATAAATAGCAACACCACGTAAGAACCTAAAAATCGTCCCAATAAATAATCGCTTTTTTTGATGGGATTGATAAACATCAACGAAGCCATATTATGGTCAAAATCTCGCAACGCTGCCACCCCCATTATCATGGAAGTCACCATAGTAAAAAGCGCCGTAACCACGCCCATCACAAATGCGATAATAAAAGGCGCATTGCTTTTCATTTTTCCAAGCTCACTTTCTGACATAATAAATTCTGATGCGACCATGGAAAATAACAATACAATTACAAAGTACAAATAAGTGTCTGCACGCTTGGCTCGGTATTGAATTTCAAATTTAAATATTTCGTACCACATAGGATTAATGTTAATTTTAGATGACGAAAAAAAGGTGAATTATTGAATGCATTTTTCAACGCATCTAGGTTTTCCCAAAAATCTGCGAGAAATAAACATTATCTAAGTCAGCTTGCAATGGAACAAAACCATTTCCCGGATCTTCCTCATTTAGAATATGAATGACAGGTTTGCCCAACAGAAACTTTTCAGCAATGACTACATATTGTTTTTTATAAAAATCCAATTCATTTTTTTGAATCGTTTTTTGAAAAACTTTCCCTTGCAAATCTTCGATAGCTTGCAGCGGTTTTCCTTTCAGCAAAACTTCACCTTGATTGATAATTGCCATATTAGTACATAACTCTTTCACATCATCCACGATATGGGTGGAGAGAATCACGACCGTATTTTCTCCTAATTCACTCAGTAAATTATAGAAGCGATTTCTTTCCGCAGGGTCGAGTCCCGCAGTAGGTTCATCTACGATAATGAGTTTTGGATTAGACAGTAATGCTTGAGCGATTCCGAAACGTTGTTTCATTCCACCAGAAAAGGTGCCGAGGTTTTTCTTTCTTTTTTCGTACAAATTAGTTTTATGTAACAATGCTTCTACGATTTCTTTTCGCGCTTTTTTATTCGATATCCCTTTTAGCACCGCTAAATGATTTAACAATACTTCCGCAGATATTTTGGGGTATAATCCAAACTCTTGTGGTAAGTATCCTAAGATTTTTCGAACTTCATTTTTTTGGGTAAAAACATTCAAATCGCCAAGTGTAACACTTCCTTCATCTGCCTCTTGAAGCGTGGCGATAATTCTCATCAAGGTAGACTTCCCTGCACCATTGGGGCCTAGCAAACCAAACATTCCTGTAGGGATTTCTAAGGAAACATTATGCAACGCTCGCACACCATTGGAATAAGTTTTGGAAAGATTGGAAATTTTAAGATTGTACTGCATTAGATTTTTTTATACAAACCTAATTGCTAATTTGCGGCGGTTCAACTATTTGTGATGAACTATATTGAGATAGTGTCACATCAACATTTGAAGAATTGGAAGTAACTTTATCCCTAGTTCAAATAAGTTAAACCCTACTTGAATACCGTTTGTCAACTAATTTGTACGATAAGTTTTATACCGCTATTTTTGAATATGATTTTGAGGTTTGAAAAATATAAACGAGGTTTAGTCATATTGATGCTGCTAATATTTTCAATGTTGGGAGGCATTACTATGACGGCTATTAATTTGGAAATCACAGGTGCTCTTTTGTTCCTCGGAGGGTTTTGTATCGTTATTTATTTGTTCATTTTTTGGGTACTGCAAAAGAGAAATTATTTATCCAATAATCAATCTTGGTTAGAAAAAGAAACTTGGATCGTTTCCATTTCTGTTGGGTTATTATGCTTAGCAGGTGCCTTGGAATCATTTCCCGATTTTCCTGAATTGACGGTTATCTATATTTTGGTTTTGATTTTTGCAGGAGGAATTGGGTATTTAGATTTCAAAAAAAATAAAAGAGAATTCCCTTTATGGTTATTAGGAATTAGTCTTGGAATTTTATTTGTCGCCTTGAACGATTTATTCGATGAAGAGATTTTTATCATTACTTTTTTTATCTATTTTTCTGTTTTTTTCTTACTGTTTACTCGTTGGGTTTTCAGGCAAATGAGGACCATCATCCAACTCAAAAATGAAAAAGCAAAAACGGAACTACTGCATTTGAAGAGTCAGGTGAACCCACATTTCTTTTTTAATATGCTCAATAATCTATATGGTCTAGTCAATAAAGATTCGAAAAAAGCGCAACAATTAATTCTCAAACTTTCGGATATGATGCGCTATAGTATCTACGAAGGACAAAAAGAGTTCGTCACTTTGGAAGAAGAAATTGAATATTTGAAAAATTATATTGAGCTACATCAAATGCGTTATCATAAAAATATAGATATTCAGTTTGACCTCGATATTCAAGAAGAAGGGGTGAAAGTGATGCCCTTACTTTTTATTATTTTATTGGAAAATGCCTTTAAGCATGGTGTCGAAAATTTAAGAAAAGATGCCTATGTTTATCTCGATATGAGGATGACAGAAAACGAAATAATTTTTAGGATGGAAAATAATTTTGATAAAACGGAAGTGAGTGAGCAAACTGGAATAGGTTTAAAAAATTTAAAAAGAAGACTCGAATTGGTTTATCCCAATCAACATATTTTAACTCTCTCGGAAACAAAAAATGTCTATAAAGCCGAATTAAGAATAAGTAGTTTAAAACCTAGTTAATCGTTTTGCGTTAGACGATTCATGTTTTTTTTCGAATACTTTTGACTTTGTTGAGGCTTTCCCAATCCACAAACGTAAAACGTTTCACGTCCATCGTAAAACGTTTTCAATAAAACAATTATGATTAGATATTTAATTATTGATGACGAATATATCGCTCACGACATTATCAAAGACTACTGCGATTTACTTCCTAATATGCAGTTGATGAAAAACTGTTATGATGCACTAGAGGCGATAGAATATCTAAACCAACATGAAGTGGACTTGATTTTTTTAGACCTTAATATGCCGAAACTCAAAGGTTTTGATTTTTTAAAAATCCTTCCTTCCCCTCCCAAAGTTATCGTGACGACTGCCTACAAAGAATATGCACTCGAAGGGTACGAACTTAATATTTCAGATTATTTATTAAAACCATTTAGTTTTGAACGTTTCCTAAAAGCCGTCAGCAAAGCTTTGAGTTCTACTCCAACAGTAAAATCGAAGGCTCCTACCAAAGAAAAAAACAATACAATTACAAAAAGTATTTTTCTCCGAAGTAATAAAAAATATACGCAAGTTTCGATTGACTTGATTCAATATTTAGAAGCTGCCGGGAATTATACCAAGGTGATTACGACTGACGAAACACTTACGGTCAGAGGAAAGATTTCTGATTTGTTAGACTCTTTTTCAAGTGATGATTTTTTGCAAGTGCATAAATCATTTGCAGTAGCAGTTAAGCACATTAAAAGTGTGGAAGGTAATCAGATTTTTATAGCTGATTATGTTATCCCAATTGGAAAAATTTATAAGATGAGGGTGAATGAGTTATTGGGATAAAGATTAGGCAATACCTTCCGAAAGTATAACCTTAATTCAACGTATGACTGAATGGCATACTGGAGTTGGAGCAACATTGATGGATTAAAACTTCAATCATTCTATCCAATTAAAAAAAATCTCGACACCTTCCTGTCGAGATTTTATTTTTATAGATATGAAGTAGCCGTTATTTAAAATTAATTGGCTGCCGATGGATTCCTGCTAGGCAACGCTGCAGGGCCAAAAGTTCCTGTGAGCGCAGGAACTTCCATCGATGATAACTCTTTTTTCTTTATGGACAGCGCCTCCTCAAGACTAGTCAACTCATCATTAATTTTTTGATACCCCTTATCTTTTTTGAGATTTTCGATTATCTGAGTTACATAGTTTTTTTGCTCTTCTACCTTTTCAATTTCTTTTTCCAATTTTTCTATTGCTATTTGATCTCCCGATATTTCCGCTTTTCCTAACTTATCCTTCAAAACCACCCTATTTAATTTTAGTGCATTTTCCTCATTTTTTGATGAGAGAAGTATTCCGTTAATTTTATTTTCTAAGTCAGCTTTGTTTTTATCTAACTTGGAGATCTCCTTTGATAATTTCTTAGCTTGCTTTTCAACAGCAGCATGGGTCACGATTTCTGTTCCATCATTCAAAGTGACAGCTACGCCAAGATTCCCTTTTACTTGCAAAAAATTATATCCCTGATCTACCAATCGATTGTACACTTGTAAGGCAAAATTCTTTTTTGTATTCCCTGATGCAGTATAACAACCATCCAAATAAATCATCCCTGCATAATCTTTTGGTAAATTATTATTAATCAAATAATCCGCAAACTTTTTAGCAGACATGTTAGCAAATCGAAAAGCATACGTACTAGAGGAATCCGACGGAATCAACCATGGATATCGAGGCGTCCCATGTGCTAATAATAAAATAGGGCCATCTTTTCCAGCTTCAGAAAAATCTACTTGATCTTTTTTGAAGTCTTTAAATAACTCATACTTTTTATTTTCTGCTTGGATCGCATCCGTTTTAGGACGAATTGGCGATTCCAAATCCGTATCTCTTTTCTCTATATCTTTGAATGCCTTATCAATTGTTTTGTCACCAGGATCTAAGTTGACCACTATCCCTTTATCTAGTGGTTGGTTTTCGTCTTGATCCTTTTCTTTTTTTGATTGATCCTCTTTTGCTTCATTTTCGTCTTGATCTTTTTCGTCTTGTTGCTTTTCCTTTTTCCTTTCCGCCTCTTGCTCTTGTTGACGATCTTCCTCTCGCTTAGCTTCACTTTCTTCTAATTCAGTTTTGTCAGAAGCCACTCTTTCTGATTCTAGATCTAAAACTAATTTTAAACCTTCTAAAAATTTCTTTTCATCATCACTATTCATTTCCGTTTCAGCCCGCTTGATAAAACCATCAATCTGTTGGTTGAGGAACTGGATTTTTTCAAAATCATCCAGCGTTGGTTCTTCTTTGGCTTGCAAATTCCTCGCTTCATTGACTAGGTTTTCAATGGCATCTAAATTTTCATTCCTTTCTGGTTTTCCTCTGAAAGCGTCCATGAGAAATTTTACTCCTTCAAATCCATCTTCTAAAACATATGGTCGATTTCGATCTTTGTCCTTAAATTTAAATTCAACTTCTATCGATGGATCAAGCTCTTTTAGGGCATCTTTCAACTTACTGATATCGGCTACACCTCCTAATTCGATTTCGATTTTCTTCAAAGGATCATTTTTACCCTCGCCTAATTGATCCATTCCACTAATCGCATCAATCGTATTTCTCAACTTAGCAGGGTCATCAAAATCAATTTTGTTGATGATCAATTTCTTGTCATTGCCTTGCTTTATCACAGTACTATTGATGGTGACGCCTGCATCATCTTTTGAAGCGGAACGAGAGGTGTTCACTTCAAAGGCATATCCGATTTCTTTGCCTACATTTCGAAGTTTATTAGTCTCCGTTTTTTTCGTTGATAATGTTTTTTCAATATTACTTCGATCTTCCGCTGCTCTAGCTTCAGCTGCTTCATCTCTTGGTGGAGGTGGATCAGCCGGGCCTTTTGCTTCTATCTCTGCTCGCTCTTGAGTTACTCGGTTGGATTCTAAAGATAGCGCCAACTTTACGCCATCAAGAAATTTCTTTTCATCCTCGCCTTTCATTTCATTTTCCGATTGCTTCATAAATCCATCAATCTGCTGATTGAGATATTGGATCTTGTCCATGTCATCTAGCGTAGGATTTTTTTTAGATTGTAAATTATTGGCTTCCCCAACTAGGCTTTCCACCGCAGCTATCGCTTCATTCTTTTTGGGTCTTCCTTTGGAAGCTTCCATAAAAAACTTTACCCCTTCGTATCCTTTTTCTAATTGGTACGGACGATTCCGATCTTTGTCCTTAAACTTAAATTCAATTTCTACAGATGGGTCGATGTCTTTGATGGCATCATTTAGTTTGCCTAAATCTGCTACTCCTGCTAAATCAATCTCAATTTTTTTCAAAGGATCATTTTTACCATCCACTTGATCCATAGACACTATGGAATCAATCGTATCCTTAAATTTGGAGGCATTATCAAAATCAATTCTTTGAATCCTCAATTTTTTATCGTTGCCGTGTTTGTATAAAGTACTTTTTATGGAAACTCCGGCATCACTTTTTCGAGCGTTTCTTGAGGTGTTTACATTATAGGCATAGGAGATTTTTCGCCCTGCATTTCGGAGAGCGTTCACTTCGGTTTTGCCTACGGTTAATGTGCTCTTGATTTTTCCTTTGGCTACTCTACTATCGCTAGCATCACCATCTCGTGATCTTTTCTTTTTGCGAATGGA
>CAZMBP010000028.1:0-188018 GCA_964564545.1 uncultured Saprospiraceae bacterium | reverse complement strand
GAATACCTTGGTCAAGAAGTAATAGTTGGAGAGGGCGCCCAAGGGTAAGTGTTGACAGAATAGCTATCAAAACTAAAGTAGCAAAAAGCCAATATCTTCTTTCTAGAGAGGATTTGAATAAAGGCATAAAGAATTTTTTTTAAATTAAGTACTATTTTTTAGAAAGCATAAAATCATTTTATCTCCAAGCCAATTATTAATAACATGGAAATACGAATTTCATATCTCATTTTAGCAGTTATAGTTGGCTTAGTTGTTCCGCTTTATTCGATGATGGGTAATGGTGAAAAGATAAAGCAATTAATTGTAGAATCACCAGAACTGAAAATAACCATGTATGTGCAATCCATGATTTTTCAATGGATAATGGTTGGGCTAATTTTGCTAAGCTTATTATATAATGGCGATAGTTTGGATAAAATTGGATTAGATTTTTTAGATCATCCACTTATGATTTTAGGATTGGTTGGTGGTGGATTGTTGAGTCTTTGGATTTTTGATAATTATGATATTCCTAAACTTGATGTGGAAAAATTTAGGAGAAATAATATGGATCTCATGTATTTGCTTCCCACTAATCAAAAAGAGCATAATTGGACTGTTGCTGTATCTTTTACAGCGGGAATTTGTGAAGAGATTATTTTTCGAGGATTTGTCTTTTGGCAGTTGTCACAGTTTCTTCCGATCATTCCTTCGATCTTGATTGTTAACTTATTTTTTGCATTGTCTCATTTTGCAACAAAAATGAAAAACATGGTTTTTGCTTTTCTCTTTGGTATCTTTTGGTCGGTTACTTTTATTTATACAGGTTCACTTTGGTTGGCGATGATGATGCATATTATTATTGACCTTTATTCTTTGACGAGAGGGAAGAGGTATTTTGAAAAAGTGAATGTCGAATCTTAGGTGTTTAATTTAACAACTGAATAAAATCTAACTCTACTTTTTCCTTGGTGTTATTTTCTACTTTCTAGTTGCAGTAAATAATAGTATTCAAAGACTTCCCTTTAAAAATATTACTTGGGCAACCACTTGGAGTCCTGATAGAAAATATTTGGCATCAGGAGATTATACTGGACAACTGAATATTTAGGATTTAAATGGAAAATTATTTTAACAAGTGGATACCAATCAAAAATCAATAATTGGTTTGGATTGGCATCCTACTAAAAATATTATTGCAACTGTAGGATAGAAAATTGTGATTTTGATAACAATGAACTTACAAGCATTGTACCTCGACCTTATGAAGTATTAATGCTATCAGTTGCCTGGCATCCTTCAGGTGATTTTTTCGTGACAAGTGACTATGGAGATTACCATTATAACTATCCAGCATTGCTTCAATATTGGCAACCAGATGGCGAAAAAATTAGAGATGTTGAACATAGCAAGGCCGAGTATCGAAATATAGAATGGAGTAGTGATGGGGAATATTTAGCAACTGCTAATGAAGCGATTCGAATTTGGGATGAAAATGGAAAACTCTTACGGGAGGAAAAATCTAAACATTTACTTTGGGGCATCGATTGGAGTCCAAATGATAAAAAATTAGTGACGACTACTGAGCATGGAGATATTTTGATTTGGGATGAAAAATTAAGATAGATGCATCAGGTAAAGTATTAAAAAAATAAAACCCAAGACAACTGTTTGTTATCTTGGGTTTTATTTTTTTATATAAAGATTATTTTAAGAACCTTTTCATCACCTGCTCGCCATTCTTTTTGGTAATCGTCAAATGATAAATTCCTTTTTGTAAATCATTTGTTACAATCGTTGTTATCTCTCCATTTTCCAAAAGAAATTCTTTGACAATTCGTCCAGAGATGTCCACCATTTTCCCTCGCCCTTCCGCATTTTTTATGGTTAAAAAATTATCCACAGGATTTGGGAAAATTTCAATTTCGGAATTTTCACCTCTTTGGATGATTATGGTTTGGACGGGAAGGATCTCTGATTTTCCATCAAAGTCAAATTGTTCAAGTCGATAATATTGAATGCCTGATTGAAGTGGTGTGTGTCTGAAATGATAATGATTCGTTTGAGTAGTATTTTCTTTACCTTTTACGAATCCGATTTTTTTCCAAGTAAATCCATCCACGCTATGTTGAATTTCGAAACCTTGGTTGTTGGTTTCGGAGGCAGTAGACCATTGGAGATGGACATTGTTTTTGTTGGAGGAGACTTGGAAAGTAGTTATTTCGACAGGGAGAGCGTTGCTGACATCAATGGCTAACCCAAAGGGAGTATTTAAACCTGATGTGATAAAATCTTCGACATTACTTCCATCTAGGTTAGCGCGTTGTATCTTTTTTGTTCCTGCATCGACCCAATACATCATATTATTTGGTAAATCAAGTGCTATCCCATACGGACTCATCAAACCAGAGGTCACCAAATCTTCGATATTACTTCCATCCAAATTTGCGCGTTGTATCTTATTAGTTACTTCATCAGTCCAATACATTTTATTATTTGGTACATCTAAGACTAAGAAAACTGGAGCATCTAAACCAGAAATAATTAAGTCTTCAATATTACTTCCATCCAAATTTGAACGTTGTATTTTGTCTGTTCCTATATCTGTCCAATAAAGTTTATTGTTTAATAAATCAAGCGCTATTCCATAAGGTAAGGATAAGTCAGAAGTAATCAAATCCTCGACATTACTTCCATCTAGGTTAGCGCGTTGTATTTTTTTTGTTATTCCGTCTACCCAATACATTTTATTATTGGATACATTTAAGGCTATTCCAAATGGTAATGATAACCCAGTAGTAACCAAATCTTCGATATTGGTACCATCCAAATTTGCACGTTGTATTTTATCTGTTCCAAAGTCCGTCCAATACATTTTATCATTGGATACATCTAAAGCTATTGCATACGGTCTATCTAAACCTGAGGTGACCAAATCCTCGACATTACTTCCATCTATATTTGCACGTTGTATTTTATTAGTTCCATCATCTACCCAGTAAATTTTTGTCTGTGAAAATAGCAAGGGAGAATAGATGATTATTAAAAGAACTGTCAATAGTTTTTTCATTTCTTAGTGTTTAATAGATGTTTTTATTACGAATTGTAGTTTTTTCAAAGGAATGTTTTTTATAAAAAATCACAATGTGAACGAAATATTTTAGAGTTACAGATTCTCCTAATTAAATGGAATCCTAAGACCAATACTAAACTTTTCATATCCACCACTAAATTCTTCGGCAGGAAATGAATATTGATCTGATTCGCCGCTGTAGCCTCCAAGACCATATTTGAAAACTAAATACTCAAACAACTTTACACTCACATGTCCTCCATAATAAATGGCATCTTCATTGAAAGTGTTCGAACCCGTAAAGCTTGACTCATCGGTATATTCAATATCACCAAAACCAAATTCCCCACCCAAACCTAATCTTAGAAAACATTTACCCTTATCGTTTCCGCCTAAATTCAAAATATCTAAATCTAGTCCAACCATAAATGTACCTCCACTCGCATCATCATAAATACTTTTCTCTGCAGGACCATAACCAAAAAGTATAGAAAAACCGTCGAATCCAATTCCGAGGTCATAAGTGGTATTATCTACTGGTCCCAATAAGTCATCAGATAATCTAAAACTAGCAGTAAGTTCAAGGTCAGTAATGAATCCATCTTGGATATCTTGAACTACAAGTGTAGCAGCAGAGGTGGCAGTCTCCGCTATTTTTTGATTGGTAACATCTCTGGCTGCTTGCGCTTCTTCCTGTTGCCGAATAAACGCTTCGTAATCTCGCATCTGTTGTTCTTTTTCCAATCTTTCTTTTTCTCTTTTTTCTTTAGCCTCTCTTTCTCTTTGCTGATAGATGGTTTCTTTAGGGGCAGATTGGACTTCGCTATTCATGAAGCTAGTTGATTCTTGCGGGTCACTTTCACTTTTTGCTTGTCTTAAAATTTCATCTATCTCTTGAATTCTATTTTTGGGCTCTTGTTCATTATTCTTAATAGAAGATGCTTCTTGATATGCCATTCGGGCAGCTTCATAATTTTGGGAATAAAAATGATTATCAGCTTCCCTCCTTTTCTGCTGATAGTTAGCTTCATTTTCAGCTTTAGCTTGTGTTGCTTGTTCTTTTCTTTCAATTTCTTTGACTTTGTCCACCAATTTTCTTCTTAATGTAGATAATCCATAAATAGAAAGGTTAGATAACCTAACAGTTGTTACACGTGGAGTAACATCTTCATAAGTGACATTTTCACCAAATAAAGAAATGATTTCCTCTTTTTTGCTTTTGGGAAAATCATAAGAATTTAAGAAGCCGTCATCAATTCCTGATCTATTGAAATCTACATGAGTCTTTATTCTACCTTGTGAAATAGTAACCTGACCATCCACCGCAGCATTTAATTCGACAGCTACAGGAAAATTAACATCATCTAATATTTCAGATGCATAATAACCTTGGTAAATCATATCTGAAATTGTCGTATTGGAAAATCTCATTTGCATAGCACTCGGCGACTTTCCATATCCAGCATTGTGCAACCGATATTTGAAGGTGGTAGAGTATTCATACTTTGCACCGTCAATATTTCCAGTATCATTTATAATTTTTTTATAAGTTTCTCCTGTAGTTTGACTAAAAGCAAAAGTGTAAGAATAAATAATCAGTAAAAGTAGTAGACTCTTTTTCATTAAATGGCGTTTTTAATTTTTTTAAAAATTGAATAAGCTTTAATCCCACCGAATGTCAATTCAGCAGGTTAAAAGTAATCTCAAAAAATCACATCAAAATCAATTGCTTTGCAGAAAATAATAGCTCCGTTTTTGAATAGAAAATTTAAACTGAGGGGAAAAAATAAATAAGAGAAGTAATAATCTGTGTAAAAAAATGTCCATGGGATAATCTATGGTTAGTTCATTGAAATATAAAAATTGAGTAACTCTCCTAATTCATTTTTTTTAAAAAATTAGATAGTTACTCCTGCTGTTTTCGAAGTCGTGCAGACTTTCAAGGGCTATGAGATTTCTGGAAAAAGGATTAAAAATTTGTTGGATCAAAGATAGGGAAGACTGAAAAATCGAACAATCCCCTCCAGAGGGGATTTTATGTTTGAAGAAAAAGGAAGAGTTTTATACTAAATTATTTTCGTAAGCGAATTTGACGATTTCTGCTTTGCTGTGAAGACTCAATTTTCGGAGAATATTTTTTCGATGAGATTGCACAGTATGTTTGCTGATAAAAAGTTGTTCGGCGATGGCTTCACTTGTGAGTCCTTTGACAATTAATTGAATCACCTCCAACTCTCGATGAGACAAATTGTTTTTTTTCAAAAAATCATCAACTAACATTTTTTCCGAAACATCTTGGTTTAATTCCCTTCGTCCATTTTGAGTATTTTGGGAAAAATAAGTTTCCCCAGAATGAATCGCATGAAGTGCTTTAATCAATTCTTTCTTAGAAGTGTCTTTTAGTAAGTATCCATTTATTTTATTGGACATGGCAGATTTGATGAGGCTTGGAGTATTGTAGGAAGAAAAAATAATGACTTTGATTTGTGGTTGAATTTGATAGATACGATCTAAATATTGCAAAGAATTTTCCCCTTTAAAATTCAAATCCAAAATCAATAAGTCAGCCGATTGCTTTTGCAAAACCGAATAGAGCTGATTTTCATTGTAAGCCTTCCCAATGAATTCGAATTCTGTAGCATCTTTGAGCGATAATTTGATACCATCAATCACGATGGGGTGATCGTCGGCGGCTATGATGGTAATTTTATTTGTCGGCATTTATTTTTTGATAGCAGTTACTCCTCTTCAATTCTAAATCAAGTTGTTTTAGCAAATATTTTTAAACAACTTCAATATTAAAAGTAGGCTTTTTTAACGATTTTAAAAGAAATTAGATGTCTAATTTATTGTAAAATTTTATATTCACATTTAAAAATATTTTATCTGAAAAACCTTTCAACATATCTTATTCTCCCTCTTCTGATTGTTTGTTGTAACAATATATTTGCAAATATAGTTGAGTTTGATTTTCAAATTGATGAAGATTTTCAATATGCTAATATTGCGCCGTTTGTGGAGGTATATGGAGATACTACTTTGAGTCAGAACTTTGATTTTATTTCAAAAAATAAAAACCAACTTCCATTTGAGATAAATCAAAGGAATGCTTTGCACAAAGGAGTGACCAACGCTATCTGGTGGGTAAAATTTCATCTCAAAAACGAGACTTCTACAATTCAAGAATTACTTCTCGAAATCGGAAATCAAGACATTAATTTACTTCAATTATTTATTGTTAGAAAAAGTGGAGTTGAGAAAAGTATTTTGACGGGCGATGCTTTACCTTTTATTCAAAGACCTATTCAACATCGACATTTTTTATTTCCGATTCGATTGCAGCCCAACGAACAAGTGGAAGCTTACTTGATGAGTAATAAGCATTCTGAAGCCTATGTGATGCCAGTAGAATTGTGGAAAAGGCAAGCATTCTTGGAAAGAGATGGGCATACTAGTCTTTTGTTTGGGATGTATTTTGGACTCTTGATTTTATATATTTTCATTCCGTTGTTGTTGATTTTACTTTTTCGGAAAAAAATAATGGTGTATTATTTTTTGCTGGCGGCGAGTCTTTCGCTTTATATTTTAGCAACGGAAGGAATAGGTTTTCAATTTTTTTGGAGCAATGCTCATCCTGATTTTAATAAAGTGATTCGACCAGGGTTGACAGGTTTTCAATTTTTGTTCTTATTGCTTTTTGTCATCGAATATTTTAAAGAGCGAACTACTTTTTCTCGCTTATGTAAAATTTTAGTTTTTGGAAAAAATATACTTTTGGTATTGTTACCTATCGGAATTTTGACTGCATTTTTTGGGATGGGAACAGTTTATTCTAGTCAACTCAATAGTTTCTTTCTAGGGCTACAATTTTTCTTGGTTTTTGGATTGTTTATGATTGTACTAGCTATTGCGTTTGGTGATTTTGTAAGGCGGCAAAGTTTGGAGGTATTTGGAATGGGGTTAGTTGTTTTTGTTCATGTACTGACTTTTGTTATTGGGATGTTGAATAATTTTGGGAAAATTAATTCAGGTCCAGATTTTCATAATATTATGATGATTACATTAAGTCTTGAACTCATCATGATTTCTATTATCCTTTTTTCAGAATATTGGAATTTATTTTCTCAAAAAAATAAACTTCAAAAAGAGAACTTAGCCTTCGAATTGGAAATTGCAAATACCTTGTTAAAAGGTCAAGAGAAAGAACGCCTTCGCATCACTTCAGAGCTTCATGAAAACTTACAACCACTTCTCAGAAACATCAATGACTATTTGAAAAAGAATGAAAATAGTGATAGTCGCATTCCTTTTCAAAAGATGACAGAACTTTTGAAATCTTCTGAAGTAGAGTTGGAAAAAATCTCTACCAATCTAATTCCGAAAAATTTATTTGAACAAAATTTGGAAAAGGTAATTGAGTCATATTGCCAAATGGTCAATGAAACGGCGTCTTTGAATGTTCATTTTTCAAAGCATTACATCCACCATCAATTTTCTAAAGAAGAAGAAATGAACATCTATAGAATAGTACAAGAATTACTAAATAATGTGATTCAACATGCTCAAGCAAAAAATGTAAATATTTTGTTATCTCAAAAAGAAAACCAATTGTTTATATCCGTCGAAGATGATGGAATTGGCTTGTCAAGAACTGAAAATAGGTTTAATATTTTACGGGGAAGAGTTGCCAAGTTGAAAGGTCAGGTCGAATTTTCTAAAGGAGAAATGCTGGGGCTAAAAGTGAATATTCAATTTCCTATCATTATTAATGATTAAAGTTATTTTTGTAAAACATTGAAAGTCAGTAGAATACATATTGAATTTATCCTGTTTTTTATTTTTTGTTTTTTCCCTACAAAGAATATCAAAGCTTCTATTATTCTTTTAGATGGTAATATAGAAATGATAAATCTTAGCCCAAAAGTCCAATATTGGGGAGATACAACTTTTACTGCTCATATCGAAAAAGTTTTAAAGATTGATAAGACTAATTTCAAAAGCAATCAAGGGAATTATTTCCTTTTTCCCTACGTGAATGCCTGTCCTTGGGTGAATTTTCAATTAGTTAATATTGATACTCAGAGATTAAATTTTTATTTGAATGTTGATAATTATAGAATAAGCGAGGCGGATTTATATATATATAATAATGGGAGATTGGTGAACCAAATTTCAACTGGGGAAAGGTATGATTTCAACCAGCGACCTGTCGAACACATTGATTTTCTGTTTCCAATTTCGATAGCTTCGAACGATACTTTAGATTGTTATTTAAGATTATTCCGCTCCTCCAATTTGGTTTTTTCAAACCTGAAATTGGAAACATCAGAACACTTCATAGGTAGATCTGCTACCAAAAATTATAAATTAGGGATCTTCATCGGTATCGCATTGTTTTTTGTGATAATTGCTTTTGTAAGTTTATTGTTATTTCGAAGGAGGTTGTTATTTTTTTATTTTTTGATGGTGTTGGCGATGTTTATTTTTTGCTTAATGAGAGAAGGAACAGGTCATCAATATCTTTTTGGTAATAGTGGAATTTGGATCAAATGGATTTACTTTTTTGGAGTTCCTATTTTACAATTATTTGCCATTGTGATGTTTGGAATTACTTATTTTAAAACTGCCCGAAGTTTTCCAAAAATGCATCTTTGGTTTATGCGAGTGGGTTTCTTTATGTTGATACTTGTAGGTTTAGGAGTATTCCTTTTGGTGGCTTTGAGTGGTAAAGTTCAAATGTTTAAATTGGTCTCCTACAACCTCATTTTATTGTTACAATTTACCATTCTTTTCACTTTTATATTATTGACTGCGTTAGGAATCCAAGCGTATATTAAGAAAAAAAATATTGAAAGTCTGGCGTATATCACCGTGATTGGAGTCTATTTGTTTTTTGCCATTTCGATGTTTTTGCAATCTAGAGGAGTTGTGCTTCAAGGGTCTATTTTAAAATTTTCTATTTTTACAGGTTTTATTTTTGAAATGATTGTGTTGACATTTTTGGTGGTTAGAAATTATAGAAATAACCTGCGTGAAAAAGAAAAATTAGAGATAGCGAATAATCGTAATCAAATCAAAATAGCTAATGCATTATTACAAGGTGAAGAGCTAGAGCGACGACGAATCGCTTCAGATCTGCATGATAGCATAGGGAGTATTTTGTCCATTTCAAAATTATATTTGAGTCAAGTAACACTAGATAATAAATCAACATTAGAAAACTGGATAGATAAAGCACATGCTGAAACCCGTAGACTTTCGAATGCCTTGATGCCTAAGTCATTATTCACTTTAGGGCTAGTATCGGCAATAGAAGATTTATGTGAGTTATTAAAAAAATCAAATACAATAAAAATTTCTTTTATTAAGAACGAGTTGATTTTTCAATACTCTGATTTTCAAAAAATAAATATTTACCGACTAATAAATGAACTGTTAGAAAAAATACTCAAAGAAACTCAACCTAAGAATATTACGATTCATTTGACGGAATTTGAAAATGAATTGAATCTGATTATTGAGTCCGATGGAAAAACAGAGGTTGCTTTTTTGCAAAAAAGCAAAACGATTCAAACAAGAATCGAGGCACTCAAGGGGATTTTTCATGTTGATTTTAATATTCGAAGTGGGACGAGTGTAGTGATGGATTTTACCTTGATTTAAACTAAAAAAAGCTTACTGAATAAAATATTCAGTAAGCTTTTTAAATTTCTATAAAAAATTACGAACTATAATTGCTCCGTAAAGTATTTCACAAAATCATCCATTGACATTGCTCCAACATCTCCTTCTCCTTGCTTTCGCACACCAACCGTACCGGCCTCTTGTTCTTTCTCTCCAACGATCAACATAAAAGGAATTTTCTTCACCTCATTGTCTCGGATTTTTTTACCAATTGATTCTGTACGAGTGTCAATGATTCCTCTAATATCATGAACTGCCAAGGCATCTTGTACTTTGTATGCGTACTCATTATACTTATCACTCAATGGCAAAATGGCAAATTGCTCGGGTGCCAACCACAATGGAAATTTACCACCACAATGCTCAATCAATACTCCCATAAATCTTTCCATACTTCCGAAAGGTGCTCGGTGAATCATCACAGGTCGGTGCTTCTCATTGTCAGCTCCAACATATTCTAATTCGAATCGCTCAGGCAAATTATAATCCACTTGGATTGTTCCCAATTGCCAACTTCGACCTAAAGCATCTTTAACCATAAAGTCCAACTTTGGTCCATAGAAAGCAGCTTCACCCAATTCAGTAACAGTTGCTAAACCAACTTCTTGAGTTGCTTCGATAATCGCACGTTCTGCTTTGTCCCAATTTTCATCAGAGCCAATATATTTCTCTTTGTTATTTGGATCACGCAAAGAAATTTGAGCAGTTACATTATCAAAACTAAACTTCTTTAAAACATGCATTGTCAAATCCAGCACGTCTAAAAATTCAGTTTTTAACTGATCAGGTGTACAAAATAAATGCGCATCATCTTGCGTAAATCCTCGAACACGAGTCAGACCATGCAACTCACCAGTTTGCTCATATCGGTAAACTGTTCCGAACTCCGCAATTCGCAAAGGCAACTCTTTATATGATCTTGGACGCACTCCAAACACTTCGCAATGGTGAGGGCAGTTCATCGGTTTTAACAAAAACTCTTCTCCTTCTCTTGGAGTGTGAATTGGTTGAAAACTATCTTCTCCATATTTCTCATAATGACCTGAAGTCACGTATAAATCTTTCTTTCCGATGTGTGGAGTAATTACAGGTTGGTAGCCTCTTTTAATTTGTTCTTTTTTCAAAAAGTCCTCCAAGCGAGTTCGCAAAGCAGTTCCTTTTGGCAACCAAATCGGAAGTCCTGCACCTACTTTTTCAGAAAACATAAACAACTCCATTTCTTTACCGAGCTTTCTGTGGTCACGTTTTTTCGCTTCCTCCAGCATGTGTAAGTACTGAGTGAGTTCTTTATTTTTTGGAAAAGAAATTCCGTAAATCCGAGTCATCTGATTTCGAGTATCATCACCTTGCCAATAAGCTCCAGCGACTTTCATCAATTTGACTGCTTTGATTTTTGAAGTAGTAGGAAGGTGAGGTCCTCGACACAAATCCACAAAATTTCCTTGAGTGTAAAGTGTCAAAGCTTCATCTTCTCCTCTTTTTTCAATTAACTCAATTTTGTACTCATCTCCTTTGTCTTGGAAAAATTTCAAGGCATCTGCTCTCGAAATATCTTGACGGATATATTCATTTTTTTGACGCGCCAATTCCAACATCTTATCTTCGATTTTCTTAAAATCATCAGAAGATATTTTGTTGTCACCAGGATCTACGTCATAGTAAAATCCATTTTCGATCGCAGGTCCAGTTCCTAATTTTATTCCAGGGTAAACTGCTTCCAAAGCTTCTGCCATCAAGTGAGCAGAGGAGTGCCAAAATGTTTTTTTCCCTTCTTGATCATTCCAGGTCAATAATTGCACGGTCGAATCTTCAGTAATTGGACGCATGGAATCCCATACCTCGCCATTCACTTTTGCGGACAAAACGTTCCGCGCCAATCCTTCGCTGATGGATTGTGCAACTTGCATGGCAGTAACTGCTGAATCATATTCACGAATGCTGCCATCTGGAAGAGTAATTTTAATCATTGTAAAAATTTTGTATTGGGATTTTGAGTATTGGGATTTTTAAAAATCATCATCTCTCAAAATCTCACGTCTAGTTAAATATATGTCTTTGTTTACGATTTCTTTATTGGAAAAGTTCTTTTAAAGAGCGCAAAAATAACGGTTTTTACTAATATTCAAAAGAAGTAGGGAAAGTGGTTGAAGAAAGTCTGATTTAAAACTTTTTTTCATAAAAGTTGTTAATTCATGTATATACATCTATTTTGTAAAATATCCGTAAGTCGACTCTCCGAGTCGTTCAATACTTTGTAAAAAAAAAACTAGGTACAGTACGACTCGGAGAGTCGACTTACGGACATCGTACTTTAAAATTATAATTATGTCAGTTCAAGTTATATCTAAAGAAAACCAAGGTTACGGCGCCTTCAATGGCGGCGAAATCATTGAAAACAAACCAATCGGATTTCCACAAGATGGGGGATTAGGGAAACCTTACTCTAACCTGTTTTATTGGGCATACGCTGAAGCAAAAGTAGAGAGTACGATTGGTCTTCATCCACATCAAGGATTTGAGATTATGTCATTTGTTTTGAATGGAAAAATCGAACATTTTGATACTCAATTAAATGATTGGAAACCTTTGCACAAAGGTGATGCTCAAATTATTCGAGCTGGAAAAGGAATTAGTCATGCTGAGAAAATGGGAGAAGGCGCTGTGATGTTTCAAATTTGGGTAGATCCAAGTTTGCAAAAAACGTTACAACAGTCTGCTAGTTATGATGATTATCGACATGAAGATTTTCCAGTCAAAATTGAGAATGGAATATCTATAAAAACCTACTCAGGTGAGGGCGCTCCACTTTGGATGGATACTCCAGGAATGAATATTTCCGAATGGAGTTTTGAGAAAGTTAACTTTGAGAAATCAGCAGATTTGCAAAAAGTCTATTCTATTTATGTGATGGAAGGAGAAGTAAAGTTAAATGGAGAAAAAGCCAATCAAGATGCTTTTGTTATTATTCAAGATGTCAATGATATAAAAATTGAAACAGAAGGTGAAGGAAGACTTTTTGTTATTGAGTCGGATAAAAAATTAAATTATCCAACCTATGCTGAAATGATGCAAGCGAGAATGGGAAGGTAAAAGGAAAGGAGATGAGTTGTAAAACTCATCTCCTTTTTAGTTAGGTTACTTCACTTCAAAAGTGATTTTCAAGTTAACTCGGTAAGCTGAAACTTTGTTTTTAGTAACAACTACACTTTGACTTTGAACATAAGCAGACTTAATGTTATTGACACTTTTACCTGCTCTTGCAACGCCTCTTGCAGTTGCATCTTCCCAACTTTTTTTCGAGTCTGATAATACCTCGATGACTTTCATAATTGCCATAGTATTGTTAATTTTTAAGGTGTTAAAAAATAATAAAAACTTATATGAGTATAAAAAAACGCGCCAACCGATTTTAAATAAGGTTGGCGCGTTTTTTATGTTACGCACTAATATTGTATTTGTAAAAAATTCTTTAAAACTCGGTAAGTGAAAGTTACCGAAAATAAATTAAAAAGAGGTCAGAAAGAAGATGATTTCTGTTTCCCTTTTACGAAGTTGTATTAGATAACTCCTGTGTTACATGGCAGCTAACTCTTTTACCTTTTCAAATAATTTCTTTTCATCACCTGTAGCATATTTTCTTTTGTGGTAAGCTATTTCTCCATTTTTATCAAAGATAAAAGTTTGTGGTAGACCGTTTAATTTACCAGGCATTACTAATCTGAATTCTCGATTCGTATCATGAAATGTCTCCCAAGGCCATTGTTCTTTTTCTACTCTCTTGATGAAGTTGCCATAATTTTTTTTGAAGTCAGTTGAAATAGCTACGAGATTAAAATCAGCTTCTTTTTTCCACTCAGGATATAATTTTTTTATAGCATTCATTTCCATTCGACAAGGGTAACAAGTCGTCAACCAAAAAAGAACGACAGTTGGTTTTCCATTATTAGCCAATGCATTTTCAGAATTAAAAACTTCTTTTTTCGCATTAGTCATGGATATATCGAAGGGATAATTACTGTTGATTTTATTTTTTGGACGAGCAGTACTGACCACATAATTAGACCGACGAGGCGGATTCGTATCGCGTTGAATATTAGTTGATGAAGCAACAGAACCTTCAACAACTGTTGGAGTTGTATCTGAAATAGCGTTATCAGTCGAAGTATTATCTGCACAACTAAATAATGCTATCGCAACTACTATTGTAAAAAATGGAAATAAATATTTCATATCTTTTTATTTTAAAAATATACTGGATATCTCGCAAGTTTGTCTCAATACTCCTATCTCAAAATCTTCTTGCCAAATTAATTATTCATCGCTTGAGCAATTCTTTCTAATCCTTTTTGAGCATTTATATAATCAGGATTGAATTTTAAAATACGTTCATAATCTGCCTTTGCTGCTTCAAAATCCCCCTTCGTTTCATAGGCAAATGCTCTGTGATAATAGGCTACCCCAAATTCAGGATCTACTTTTACTGCAATATTAAAATTAGTGATGGCTTGATCTACTGAATTTTTTTCCAAATAAATTACACCTAGTCGATCGAATGCTTCAGCATATTGAGGATCTACTTCTACTATTTTTTCCAATAGGATAGTGGCATCATCTAACTTATCATTATCATGCATATATGAAGCCTTATTGTAAAGGACATCTGGATTTTCAGGTGCAGTTTGAACCGCATTTTCAAAATATTGTTCAGCCAATGGTTTCCCATCTTCTGCAAAAATTCTTCCTAATAAAACCCAAGCATCAGTATGATCAGGATTGAGTTCAACAGATTTTTGTAATGCTCTAATCGAAGCATCTTTATTTCCCATCAAGGTATGATTCAATCCAACCATGAAAAATCCTTCAGAATTGTCAGGATCGACTTTCATGATTCTACCGATGGTCATCATCGAAGCATCGTACATTTTTAGAATTTGTTGAATTTCTGCCAATTTTAGCAACGAAGGAATTCGCTCAGGGTATAAAGCTACGCATCGTTTCATCGTCTGTAAAGCCAATCTTGATTTGTAATAATCTAGATATATTTCCGAAAGTAAATGATGATAATCTGCATTGGTAGAATCAATCTTCATCGCTGAAGCCATGTCAACGATGGCATAGTCGAATCCTTCATTTTTATAAAAAGCCTCAGCACGTGCTGCATACAATGTAGGATCCTCTGGGTTTTGAGCAATTTGGTCAGTTAAGTTGTCAATTTCTGGGACTCCAGTTTTTCCTAATTGTTGAGTGGAAGAAGTTTCTTCAACTGGAGCTGTAGTGGTAGGTTTATCATTTCCACAAGCTCCAAAACATAAAGCGATAGTCGCTAAAAATATAAAGTTCAAAATTTGTCTATTCATGGTGCAAAATTAACCTTTTTTATAAAAACGTTCACGATTCCTTTTTATTGAATTTTTGGAAAAGTCAGGTTTGTGACTAAAAGTTTTATCCCTCACCTTCAATCCCTCACCCAAAAGAAGCGGGATGGAGGGTGAGGTATAAAAACTTTTTCCCAAAAATTCCAACTATTCATTTTTCCCCTCGTCTTTTAATTATAACTTCAAGTGAAAATAACCGTGCAAACTTTGAACAATCCACATACATTAGAAGAACAAGAATTGGTTCGACGATGCCTTCGTCGAGATAGTCGTGCGCAGATGCGATTGTACAGAAAGTATGTACAAGCGATGTATAATACCGTTGTCAGAATGGTACCGAATAAGATGGATGCAGAAGATATTATCCAAGAGGTTTTTGTAAAAGTATTTCAAAAGCTGAACAACTTTAGAGGTGAATCAACTTTGGGGGCTTGGATAAAACGAATTACAGTAAATACCACTTTGAATTTTATCCGACAGCGGAGAGAAATTAAATTTATGGAAAATGAGGAATGGGATCGCTCGAATTTATTGGAAGAAGATGTAAATGTAGATCCTGAGTTTTCGATGAATCAAGTGCATCGTGCCATCAAAAAATTACCTGATGGTTGTCGAGTCGTATTGAATTTATATTTGTTAGAAGGATATCAACATCAAGAAATTGCTTCGATTTTGAAAATTACGGAATCAACTTCCAAAACTCAGTATCGAAGAGGAAAACAACTTTTGGCTAATCAACTTCGAAATAACGGTTAACAGTTAACCATTAATTTAAAAATATGGATTTTTTAGAAAAAAGAATTAATGAGCACAGGGACGAATTCGATCAAATCGAACGTGTGGATGAAGGTTTGCTTTGGCAAAACATCCAGGCTGATTTGGGAGAGACAACTCCAGTAAAAACGATGGGCTCTAATCGGTTTTTACAATTATATGCAGTAGCTGCAACAGTAGCTTTGTTAATAATGGCGAGTTGGTTTTTTTATAATAACCAAAATGCAGAGCCTGCAATGGCAACCGAAACTCCACAAAAGTTTTTAGACTTTCCGGAGGAAGAAAATTATCAACAATTAGTAGCAGAGAAAAAAGAAGAACTTGGTTTTGATGGAATCAACAAATCAAGTTATAAAGATATTTTTCATGAATTAGATTTATTAGAAAATGTTCATGATGAATTTCAGGAGGATTTACCTGTCCTTTCAGATGAGGAAAAGGCAATTCAAGTTTTACAAAAGTACTACGAAAGAAAAATTAGAATATTAGATCGATTATCAAAAGAAATAGAAAAAAAATCACGTGATGAAAAAAGAATTAATGAAAAACCTATGTAGGACTATTTGCATGGTTGGATTAATCTTAGTTCATTTTAATTTGTCAGCCCAAATTGAAAAAGTAAAAACTATAGATAAATCATTTGCTGTGCAAAAAGGAGCACTCATTCAGATCTCACACCAAAAAGGAGATTTGTATGTAAAAAAATCTATGACCAATAAAGTAGAAGCTCGATTATATGTTTCAGTTACTGGAAATAGAGAAGCCGATGCAGTAGCATTATTAGATATGATTGACATAGAGAATAATGGAAATAGCAAATCTCGACTAGAACTTTCGACTAAAACAAATGCTGTAAATTGGTCAAAAATAAATGGCGTTAGCACCGTGGAAATTAAGGGTGGAAGTAAGTTGAGAGGTATTGAAGAAATGCAAGTTGACATGGAAGTATCTGTTCCAGAAGGTGTAAGTCTCAGGTTGATGAATAAATATAATAATATCAGTTTGGGAGAAATAAAAGCAGATGTAGAAATCAAAAATTACAATGGAAATGTCGAAACACAAGATATTGATGGTGATTTAAAATTAGATTTGAAATATGGAAATGCGACATTAGGAAGTGTAAAAGATGGCGATTTAGAAATCTATGAATCGAAGTTGGTGATGGGAAATTGTAATTCGCTTAAGTTAAATTCAAAGTATTCTCGTCATACTTTTTCCAAAATTAAGGATGCAGACATTGAGTCGTATGAAGGTAATTTTGAGATTTCAGATGTTCAAGGAGATCTAGTCGTAGAGGATAAATATTCGGTTTGGACGATTGGTTTTGCAAAGTCTGTTAAGACTAAATCTTATGATACAGAATGGACAATCGGGGCAGTCGAAGATCTATTGGTAAGAAGTAAGGAAAGCGAATTTAGCATTGGCTCTGCAGAAGAGGTGGATTGTGAAAAAACATATCAAGATGAAATAAAAATTGGAACGCTGGGTACTTTTAAATGTGCTAGCAGTAAATATTTTGATGCTGAAATTGGACTTTTGAAAAAAGGATTTTACTTGCTTCAAGATTATAATGGAGATATTGAAATTAATAAAGTGGCTTCTACTTTTGAAGGTGCAGAAATTTCTGGAAAAAATTGTGATGTAGAATTACCTCTTGAAGGGCTTAAGTATCAATTAGAAGTCGATGCTAAAAATGCAGACATTTCATTGGAGGAAGATGATTTGGAGGCTGGATTTATTTCGGAAAAAAATAACCAACTTCAAATTAAAGGAAAAATGAATAATGCAAATGAGCGAAGTCCAAAGGTTATTATTACTGGATATAATATTGATGTAGATTTGGATTGATTTTTTTAACCATATAAGGCATTTAAGAAACATATAAGTCCCCATTGTAAAAACTTATATGTTTCTTAAATGTCTTTTTGAGTTCAAAAAATAATACCTAAAAGAATTCCCTTTCCTTCCTGTTTTCTTTTTAGTTTTGATTTTAAGATTTATAAAAATTAAAACTATCATTTCCAATGAATCCAATTTTCACCCAAAGGTTAAAAACACTAGTCGAACATTTCCCAACTGGAATTTTAAAAATAAAAGAAGAAGATTTAAAACTCCCAATTGCTCCTGATAAATGGTCTAAAAAACAAATTCTAGGACACCTCATCGATTCAGCTAGAGTCAATCTCCAACGATTTTTAGAAGCGCAACATTCCCCTGCACCATACATCGTAAAACGATATATGCAAGATGAGTTGGTGACATTAAATGATTACCAAAATATTCCAACACTTGAAATTATTCAACTTTGGAAAAGTTTAAATCAACGGGTGACTAATATTTTTGAGAGAGTTCCTGAAGTGGAATTATCCAAGCGAGTGGAGATTCCTCATGAAGATAGAATCAAAGATTTAAGATTTATCATGGAAGATTATGTCGCACATTTGGAACATCATGTGAAGCAGGTTTTGGGTAGTTTAGATTTTGAAATAAAAAAAGAAAATCGGCAAGTTAGCGTAGAAGAAGCAATGCAATTATTAGGTGAAGATACTCGATTTGCAACCGTTATTGAAAATGGATCAATGATTGTCGAAATATATCAACCAATCGGAAAGGATTATCAAAGACCTCATGCGCAAGATGAATTATATGTCATTATCAGCGGTAGCGGAGAGTTTTTGAATGACGGAAAAATAACTGAATTTAAATCTGGAGATGTACTTTTCGTTCCTGCAGGAGTGGAACATCGTTTTGAGAAATTCACCGAAGATTTTAAAACGTGGGTGATTTTTTATGGAGCGATTGGAGGAGAATAGATTATGGGAAATCCGTGTCATGGTTTTAAACCGTGACACGGATATTCGTCATTAAGTATTATTTTCTTCTCAAGAAGTTACCAAACATTTTCATTCCCATGTTTGCTAAATCATCCATCACACTACCGTCACCATCTTGATCTAAGAATTTTCCAATCATACCAAGTTCTTTCCTTTTAGTTGATTGAGTTTGAATCGTTTGATTCAAAATATCAGCTAAACCACCTTGGTCAAGGTTATTTTGACGTTTTTGTTTTCCTAACATACCCAAAACGATAGGTGCTAGCATTGCCATCAAGTTTCCAGTTTTGTCAGATTGCAATCCACTCATTTGGCTGATTACGTCAATTGCATTTGATTGCTTTCCACCAAGAATATGTTTCAAAATACCTGCACCATTTAACATGCTAGTATTAAGTCCTTCTTTTTGTTGCATGCTACCAGTAGCATATCCCATCAAGTCTTCCAAGATACTTCCATCGTGATCTCTATCCAAAGCAGAAGCTAGCGCTCCGGCTCCTTCAGGCGTTGCTGCATTTTTAGCCAAAGCAGAAGTAATCATAGAAATGATTCCAGAAGTTGCACTTGCAGTTTGTTCTTTATCCGCACCACCAAGTTGGTTTGCGAATTGCTCCACGAGTCCTTCAGAGAGTTGTCCTTGTAGTAGGTCAATTAAGTTTGCCATATAAAATTTAAAATTAGAATTCCCTAAAATTGGGAATAGTGAAAAAATAGAGTCTCAAAAAATATGATTGTCTCTTTGTAGAATTACATCTTGTTTTTTCTCCGTCATGTCCCTATTGTAGCATAATTTATGCATTATTAATTGTTGAAATATGTTTCAATTAAAGAAAGGCACTAATTACAATACATCTTCTACTAGTTTATACTCTATGAATATTTCAAAGTCACTTTTAACGCCACTTTTTTGCATTATTTTTTTTGGAATAAATGCACAACAGTTGCACACGCCTCAAGAGGTAGTACAATATATGAAAAAATCGACTATTCGATATCAAATGGATTCCTTATCTGTGAAATTGGAAGCGATTTCTTATCCGTTGGTAGAGAAAGGGAATTTTGTAATAAAAACTGAAAATAGCATTGAAATTCAAAAACAAGCTTTTTCATTAAATAAACAAGCTAAACGATTTTATAAAAAAGCTCAAAAGGCAATTGTCAAGGAAAATGCTGGGAAAGTTATTAAATTCTATACCAAAGCAATTGAAGCACAACCTGACCAACTTCGATTAATTAATGAGTTCGCTAATTTTTATTGGGAAAATGGAGACATGGAAAATATCGTTTTTTGGGCAAAGAAAGGAATAGAACTAAACCCAATTGATTTTGAAGCGCATGCTCGATTGGCATTAGCTTATCAAAATTTGGGTAAAAAAACGGAAGCACTGGATCACATTATTTCTGCTCATTTGAATAATCGGAATCATCCAAAAGTCGTTGAAGTTTTGCAATCGATTTTTTCAGATAATGAATTGAATTATCAAGACTATACTTTTCAACCTGAATATAAGATTGAAAATCGAGACTCCAATCAAGTTTCTATCCAAGCTAATCATGAACCTTGGAAATCCTATGCTGCCTGCAAAGCACTTTGGCAAAATGAAGAAAACTATCGAAAGGAAATGAGTCATTTGGCAAGTACGAATCTCGAATCAATCGAAGTAAAAGAATGTTTGCTCAATGCTTTAATTGCTTTTAGCAAAATGAAAACTGGAAAAGATAATTTTCCCATTTTTGAATTTTTGGAAAAATCCTTGCGGCATCGGATGATTGATGATTTTATTCTTTATGAAATTAAGTTGCGACAAAATCCAACATTGATTTATTTTTTGTCAAAAGAAAAAAAAGAAAGGATCGTTCGATATTTAAAAACGATTCGAGTAGGGAAGGAGGTGACTCCAGAGTAGATTTTTGCCGCTGACTTTTTATGACCATTATGACTTTTCAAAGACCAATCTAATCAGCGTAAAGTCATAATAGTCATAAAAAGTCAAACGCAAAAAAACGCACAAAAATATCTCAACTATTTTACATTTTCCCTACCTTCATTTTCTCAAAATACGATCGATGAAAAAATTAAACATAGCTATAATTACAGGAGGAATTGTTGCAGAAAGAGGCATCTCACTTAAGAGTGCAAAAACAATTCATAAGCACCTCAATCGAAGAAAATTTACTCCATACTTAATTGATTATGATGGGAAAAGTTTTATTGAAATTTCCTCTAAAAAGAAATTGAGTAAAGTAGATTTTTCATTTTCGAAAGATGGGAAAAAAGTAAAAATCGACCTCGCATTTTTAATGCTTCATGGGAGTCCTGCCGAAGATGGTAAGTTACAAGGCTATTTGGAAATTATGGGAATACCTTACACAGGTTGTGATGTATTTGTGAGTAGTTTGACTTTTGATAAACAGGCCTGTAAGACTTTTTTGAAAAGTTATAATATACCAATGGCAGATTCTCAACTTGTTAAAAGAGGAGAAAAAGTGAATGTGAACCAGATTGCAAAAATGGGTTTCCCGCAGTTTGTAAAGCCTAATAAAAATGGAAGTAGCTATGGGATAACTAAAGTAAATGAAAAATCAGAAATCAAACCTGCCATCGAAAAAGCAATGCAATTTGATGATGAAGTAATCATTGAATCATTTTTGAAAGGGCGAGAATTTTCAAATGGAGTATTCCGAAAAGGTGATGAAATTATTGTTTTGCCAATCACCGAAATTATTCCCAAAAATGATTTTTTTGATTATCAAGCGAAGTATGAAAATGAAAGCCAAGAAGTGACGCCTGCAGATTTATCTAAAAGAGATACCGCCAAATGCCAAGCACTTTCCAAAGAAATATATCAAGCACTCGGAGGCAAAGGAATGGTGAGAATGGATTATATTAAGATGGGTAAAACGTTTTACTTTTTGGAAGCGAATTCGATTCCTGGGTTTTCGGAGCAGAGTCTTTTTCCGCAGCAAATCGTTGGTGCAGGAATGACGATTAAGGAAGTATTGGATGCTGTGGTTGCGGAATGTTTGGTAAGATAGAATACGGATACAGCGGATCGGGCGAATGAAAGTGGATTTGACGGTTAGAAGGGTTAGTCGATTTTTCTCATATATAATAATCGTCAAATCCGCGAAAACCCGCTTGATCCGCGGCATCCGTGTTCCATCAAAAATCCCTACATTTGCATCAATCAAGTTTCTAAAAAAATAATTAAATTTTGACCGATATTACAAAAACAGCAAATTCCAATATGTCCTTTCAAAACGACATTGTGCAAGCTGCGCAAAAATATGTTCTCCAAGCATTTAATGAAAAAGCTGGAAATCAATTGCTATATCATAACTATCAGCGAACTGCTCAGATTGCTGATATGGTCGAAACAATAGGTGCAAATGCCACTCCTGAAACTTTAGAAATTGCAAAAATAGCAACGTGGTTCCAAGGAATAGGATACTTGGAAGATTTCCGAAATTATGAAATCAAAAGTACCCATCGAGTCAATAATTTTTTAAAAAACAAAAACTATCCTGAACCGAAGATTGATCAAGTGGCTAATGCTATTTTGAATGCTCGGAGAGGAGGAAGACCAATGAGTACTGCAGATGAAATTGTAGCAGATGCGATTACTGCTTTTGATTTTGCGAATGAGTTTTTTGATAAAAACCCTTTAAACAGGTTAGAACAAGAATTTCTCACAGGTGAAAAAATAGAAACGGTAGAGTGGGAGCAATCGCAACTGAACCAATTGCTCGAAGCGAAGTTTTATACAGCGAATGCAAAGGTGCGTTTCGAACCAATTTTAGCACAAAATATATTAACTCAAAAACAAGTTGCAGAAAAAGGAAGAGCTAAAGCCTTTCAAAATCCTCACGATGATGAGGATAATAAATTACGCAAATATCAAAATCTTGAGAAGAAAGTTCCCCGTAGCGGAATTCAAACTTTTTTTCGATCAAGCTACCGAAGTCATATTCATCTAAGTATGATCGCTGACAACAAAGCGAACATAATGATTAGTGTCAATGCGATTGTCATTTCATTATTGATTTCGGTTTTGACTTATCAAGACATCACGACTACTGCTCCGCAAATTTTACTTCCTGTGGTGACATTTTTGATTACGGGAATGACCAGTTTAGTTTTTGCAGTTCTTGCCGTTCGACCAAAAGTTACTCAACTCAATACTGGCGACACTCCTAAAAAAGATTATAAAAAGAATATTGTCTTTTTCGGGAATTTTGTGAATTTGGAATTGGAAGAATATGAAGAAGCGATGGATGCGATGTTTCGAGAAGGGGAGTTGATGTATGGAAATATGACTCGTGATTTATATTTTTTAGGAAAAGTTTTAGATAAAAAGTATCGCTACTTGACACACTCGTATAATATTTTTATGGTTGGTTTTGTGGCGACGGTTTTGATCTTCTTGGCTTCGATTTTTCTAAATGCTTAAACCCCCTGTCCCCTAAAGGGGAGTTAGAGATTGCTAGTTCTTAGCATTTTCTTGCTATGGATAATTTTCTTTTTGATGAAAAAATTCTTGGCAAATCCTTGGTTTGTTTTTCTAGTGTATATGTTGTTAACACTAGGCGCGACGTTGCAATCTTATTTTGGAAATCCTACCTCATTTAATAATTTAGAATATACCGCTTACAATAACTATTTGATTTTTAAGCAATCCTTTTATCATTTGATTGAGGGGAAAGATCTCTTCATTTTATATCCTCAAGAGCATTGGGATTTGTACAAATATTCTCCGACATTTTCTTTGATGATGGCACCTTTGGCCATTTTGCCAGATGTGATCGGATTGTTTTTCTGGAATTTATTGAATGCTTTAGTTTTGTTATTTGGAATAAATAAACTTCAATTACCTACTCGATTTAAAGGAGTAGATTCGTCAAGAATTCATTCATTTATTTTGCTGTTTGTTGGATTAGAATTAATGACTTCGTTGCAAAATGAGCAGTCGAATGGATTGCTAGCAGGACTAATTATTTTAGCTTTTGTTTTTTTAGAAAAAGAAAAAATATGGTTGGGGACACTTTGTATTGCTTTGACTTTTTACATTAAAATATTTGGGATAGTTGCGTTTGCTTTGTTTTTAGTTTATCCTCAAAAAGGAAAATTTATTTTGTCTTCAGCTGTTTGGATGATTGTTTTAGGATTGTTACCTGCTGTATTTGTTGGGATTGATCAGTTGATCTTTTTATATGAAAGTTGGGGGCGAATGCTGGGCGCAGATCATGCAGCATCTTATGGTTATTCGGTGATGGGGTGGTTGCAAAGTTGGTTTGGTTTAGAGGTTTCTAAAAATGTAATTGTATTGTTAGGAGTGATGTTGTTTTGTTTGCCTTTATTGAAATTTAGGAGTTATTCGAATTATGAATTCCGTTGGAGATTGTTGGTCTCGATTTTGATTTGGGTGGTGATTTTTAATCACAAAGCGGAGTCACCAACTTTTGTGATTGCAATGAGTGGGGTAGGGATTTGGTATTTTTTTAGCGAAAAAACTAGAGTGAATTTAGCGTTGGTGGTTTTGGCCTTTGTGTTTACTTCGTTATCACCGACGGATTTATTTCCAAGATTTTTGAGAGAAGAGTTTGTGATACCTTATGTGTTTAAGGCTGTGTTTTGTATCGCGATTTGGGGGAAAGTTATTTGGGAAATGTGGAATGTTGAGCAAGGATTTTTTGCCGCAGATTAGGCTGATTATTATGATTTATATGATTCCATCCATCATGTATTATTCTAGTAATACCTAAAATGAAAAATCAGCCTAATCTGCGGCAAAGAAAAGTTATTCTTGTATCTCCCAATCCCCATTATCATTCATGATAACTTTAATCTTCTTAGGTTTCATTTCTTTGTCAAAACTTGGAGGCATCATGGTAATTTCAATCGTTTTATTATCAATCCATACTGGAGAGTGAGGTTCCATATCATCAAATTCTTTTTCCAATAATTTTTCAAAACGACCATTCGGGAAACCGAAAATTTGAATTCCATTAAAAACGAAACCCGCCTCTAAATCCTGACTACTTGTAATCAAATGTTTGGCATCAGGAGACAACTTTGGGAATCCCTCAATGATAGTCTCTTTTCCAGATTTGTCATTAACTAATGAGTAATTTCCACCTTCGTAATAATTATTTTGGAAAACAAAAAAACCAACCTTAGGAAGATATTCTAAATAATTTTTTTGGATAAATCCATCATTCGCATGAGTGTCAAGAGTATCGTTTTTGAATTCTATTTCTTTGCCAGTCAATAAGGTAAGCGTAATTTTTTCATTACTTTCTGAAACATATCGAGCATCTTTTTTCAATTGCTTAGCCCTTACTTTTTGAAAACAGGTATTGAATTTTTCCCAAGTTCCGCTTTTCCATAATTCAAAACATTCATCATAAGGACTCGGATTCGCATCTACCACAGGCTCATAAAATTTCACCGCACCACCATAAACCCATCCTTCTTGACCTTCCTGAGTTTTTATTTTTAGCCAAGGTTCATTGAAAAGTGTTCCACGTAAATTAATTCTCTCTTTGTAATCTGTTTTTTCATTCAGATAGGTAAATGAAGTTCCTTCCTTCACTTCGACAACGATCTTACTTTTAGTCGTCGGTTGTTCACGAATACGTAATTTATCGACCCAAGCATATAAAATAGTGGGTGCTTTTTCCTGAGTTGAAGGATTTGTTGTATTTTCGGTAGCTTCGCCCTCCGAAGAATTAGATTCTGTTTGTTGGGTGCTTTCAGAGGAGTTTGTATTTTTACAAGAAAAAATAAAGCCTACGAAAGTTAAAAAAACGATAAATAGGATTTTTTTCATAAGTGTTTGAATTTTAAAAAACGTTTTATCCTCGCCAATTTTACTTTTAAAAAGTAAAAATCAAATCGAAATATTAATTTTGATTTAATTTGAAGCGAAGTTTATTTTGCAAAATTAATAAATAGAAGTTGTTTAATAACATCTCAAGACCGATATACTTTTCACACTAAAAAGAAATGCGCCATGATGAGAACTAGTTTTTTAATGATTTTTATAACAATACTTTCACAATTTGCTTGTGGCCAAGAGCAAAGTTTAGATCAAGATTGGGTAGTACTTCGATATATCGAACGTTACAGAGATGTGGCGATGGAAGAAATGATTCGAGCAGGAGTGCCTGCTAGTATCAAATTAGCTCAAGCGATTTTGGAAAGTAATGCAGGCCGAAGTGAATTGGCTCGCAAGTCCAATAATCATTTTGGAATTAAATGCGGAAGCAATTGGAATGGTGAAACTCATGCACACGAAGATGATGATTATGATGAATATGGAAATCTGATCAAGTCTTGTTTCCGAAAATATGATAGTGCCAAGCGTTCATTTTATGGACATTCTGAATTTTTGGGAAAACCTCGATATCGATTTTTATTTACAGATTTGAACCCGCAAGATTTTGAGTCATGGGCACATGGTTTGAAAACTGCCGGTTACGCTACGAACCCCAGGTATGCTTCTCTTTTGATTAATATCATACAGAGATATGAATTATTCAAATATGATAAAATGGCAATTGAAGGTGTTGGTACAGATGTAGAAGATCCGACTTTAATTGTTGCATCGTCTGGAGCAATTGCACGAAATAATGATTTGAGAATGGTCTATGCCGCAGAAAATCAGACTCCAAGTCAAATTGCTAGTCAATATGATGTAAAATTGAAATGTATTTTGAAATACAATGAACGACTCGGTTCAGGAGGGAAACAATTAGAGCAAGGAGAAAAAGTTTATTTACAAAAAAAGCGGAGAAGTTGGAGAGGCCGAGAAAAATATCATTTTGTACAAAAAGGTGAAACGATGTATCAACTAGCTCAAAAATATGGAATTCGGTTGAGTCAAATATATCGGAAAAATAGAATGAAAAAAGGAACTCAACCTGCTATTGGAGCAAAAGTGAAAATTAGAGGTTGTAGAGTGAAAAAAGGAAAATCACCTAAATTAAGAGAAGCAGAAATCGATGATAATGGAAATGAAATTATCGAAGATGCAATTCCTACTAATACAAATGTGGAGGATGAAGATGATTTTTTATTTGAAGAAGATCTAGTTGAAGTTTATCACCTAGTAATAAAAGGAGATACTTTATATAGTTTAGCATTACGTTATGATATTACGGTGGATTATTTGAAAAAATTAAATGAATTAACGACGAATGAGATTAGTGTAGGGCAAAGATTGAGAGTGAAATAATTTTTTGATTAAAAGAATAAACCGAAAGTCCTTCTAGATTTTTTAAATCTGGAAGGACTAAAATTTTTAGAACATCGATTAAATTTTAAAAAAAATACAAAAATACAAAAATAGAGATGAAAAAAATTGTACTACTTTTTATTACTATGATATTCCTTTTGGGAAATTTGATGGCACAGAGTAGAGCCTATACTGTAAAAGGAGGCTTGACCATCGGAACTCAAAAATGGGGAAATTTTGAGCAAGATCCACTTTTCTCATATCATGGAGCGGTGTCTATGGAATCAGTTTCGGATATTCATTCTTATGGACTTTATGCTCAGCTAGGTTACCATGTAAAAGGGAGTGCATGGCGAAATGTACAATTTCGAAACTTTGGAAGTAATAATGTGACGGTTGTTACAAGAAGGTTTAAGTTTGAAAATGTCTCGTTAGTTTTAGGATTTAAAAATAACTTTAAAGATATGGGAGACTATAGTTTCTATTATCTTTTTGGAATTCGAGGAGATTATAATGTTGGAACTAATTTGGATGAATATGAAGATCAAAATGCGTTTTTTGGAGCGCCACTTTACCCATTCAATGAAGCGGTTAGGGATATAACTTATGGCGCAACTTTAGGAGGAGGAGTGCAATTTCCATTTACAGAATACGTAAGTGGAATTATTGAATTTACCATCAGTCCTGATTTTGCAGATCAATATCGACAGGGAGCATTTAATGGAACTATTTACCAAAATGGAACTCCTGTAGCTCGTAGTTTTCAGGAACGAAATATCAGAAATTTAGTATTTGAAGTATCTGTGGGATTCCGTTTTTTGCATAAAATTGAATATATAGATTAAATAAATTAAGTATTCTTGTAGTTTACATTTTATACTTCAAAGTCCTATCTTTGCGCCTCTTTTCCAACGAGAAGAGGCGCAAATTTTTTATAAAAAAAAGAAATCATGTCAGCAGAGATTTTTGCAGTAGTCAATCAATTTAAATCAGAAATAGAAACAGCAGCTCCTTCGACAAAAGAAGAAGTGGAACAATTTCGTATTCGGTTTGTAGGATCTAAGAATGTTTTGAAACCTCTTTTTGGAGAAATTCGAAATGTTGAAAACGAACGAAAAAAAGAATATGGTCAATTGGTCAATGCCGTTAAAAATGCTGCGGAGCAAAAATTCCAAGCATTAAAAGATGCTGCGGAATCTGCAGCAGAAGAGGCAAGTAATCAAGATTTAGATTTGACTGCACCACCTGAACCAATGAGTTTGGGAGCTCATCATCCGGTATCAATCACGATGAATCATATCATTGATGTATTTGCTCGAATCGGATTCGTAGTAGCTGAGGATCGGGAGATTGAAGATGATTGGCATAATTTCACGGCGATGAATACGCCTGAAGATCATCCTGCACGAGATATGCAAGACACTTTTTACTTGAAAAATAGTATTCAAATGTTGTTGCGAACGCACACTTCTTCGGTACAATCGAGAGTGATGACTCGCCAACAACCACCTATTCGAATTATTGCACCAGGACGAGTGTATCGGAATGAAACGATTTCTGCACGGTCTCATTGCCAGTTTCATCAAGTAGAAGGATTATATGTTGATGAGAATGTTTCCTTTGCGGATATGAAGCAAACGCTATTATATTTTGCCCAAGAAGTTTATGGAGCAGATACTAAGATTCGATTGCGTCCAAGTTATTTCCCATTCACCGAGCCAAGTGCAGAAATGGATGTTTGGTTGGGAATGGAAACTGAGAAAGCAAGAAAATTAACCAAAGGAACAGGTTGGTTGGAAGTGCTCGGTTGTGGAATGGTAGATCCGAATGTTTTGGAAAACTGTGGAATTGATTCGAAAAAATATACAGGATTTGCTTTCGGAATTGGAATAGAAAGATCTGCCATGCAAAAATATGACATAGGAGACATTCGTTTGCTTTTCGAAAATGATGTTCGGTTTTTAAAACAATTTACCTCAGCTATTTAATAGTGAATTTTGAATGATGAATTTTGAATGTGTCCCATGGGGAATATTCAAAATTCATCATTTACACATTCAAAATTCAAAATTCCTCTCCATGAGTTATTCTTCTCTTTCCTCCATTCAACAAAGTATTTCTACAGGTGAAACCAATTGCCAAAAATTGGTCGATCACTATTTGTCAAATATTGAGAAATCTAAAGACCTCAATATTTATGTAGAAGTTTTTGAAAATGAAGCTTGCGAAAAAGCTCTTCTTTTAGATCAAAAGTATGCAGAAAATCCAGCATCAGTTGGGCGACTTTTTGGATTAGTCATTTCGATCAAAGATGTATTGTGCTACAAAGATCATGGAGTGACTGCAGGATCAAAAATTCTAAAAGGATTCGAATCATTGTTTTCAGCTACAGCCGTTCAACGAATTTTGGAAGAAGATGCCATCATAATTGGTCGAGTCAATTGTGACGAATTTGCCATGGGATCCGCTAATGAAAATTCAGCCTATGGGCCTGTTCGAAATGCAGCAGATACCTCGAAAGTCCCAGGAGGTTCATCAGGAGGTTCAGCAGTTGCTGTTCAAGCTGAAACTTGTTTGGTTTCTTTGGGAACTGATACAGGAGGATCTGTTCGACAGCCAGCAGCATTTTGTGGAGTAATTGGAATGAAGCCTACCTATGGACGAATTTCGAGATTTGGATTATTAGCTTATGCTTCTTCTTTTGATCAAATTGGAGTTTTAGCACATTCAGTAGAAGATGTAAGTTTATTGTTAGAAGTGATGTCAGGCTACGACGAAAATGATAGTACTTCGAGTGATCGGCCAGTAGAAAATTTTTCTAAAGATTTAAAAGTTGAAGGAAAGAAAAGAGTCGCTTACTTTCAAAATGCCCTCCAACATGAAAGTATCGACGAAGAAATCCGACAACAAACATTTGATCTCATCGAAAAATTAAAGGCGGAAGGTCACGAAGTCGAACCAGTAGATTTTGAATATTTAGATTACATCATTCCTGCCTATTATGTTTTGACTACAGCAGAAGCATCGTCGAATCTTTCTCGTTTTGATGGTGTTCGATTTGGACATCGAAGTGATAAAGCAGAGGATTTAATTGATATTTATAAAAAATCCCGTACAGAAGGATTTGGAACAGAAGTGAAGCGCCGAATTATGTTGGGAGCATTTGTTTTAAGTTCAGGATATTACGACGCCTATTATACCAAAGCTCAGAAAATACGTCGATTGATTTCGGAAAAAACCTTTCAGGTCTTTGGAAACTATGACTTTATTTTAATGCCTGCTTCACCTACTCCGCCATGGAATATAGGAGATAAAATGGAGGACCCAGTCGAGGCATATTTAGCTGATATTTTCACCGTTCAGGCGAATATGGTAGGTATTCCAGCGATCTCTTTACCCTTTGGAAAGCATGAAAATGGGCTTCCGATGGGTATTCAGCTCATGGCAAACAAATTTGAAGAAAAAAAATTATTAGCCTTTTCTCAGCATCTCATGCAGCTATTTTTCTAAAGAAAGACTACAAATAATTTATTGTTTTATGTGTAACGAATTCTCTATTAATTGATAGGGCTATTTATCTTTTTATAGTCTTTATTTTTATATGAAAGTTAACCATGTCATGAAAGCTTATAGAATGAACTAGCAAATGTTAAATAAAGTCCAGTAGGCTTGTATCAGGTGCAAAAACCCCATAGTTTTGTACTACCAATACAAAAAATCTGATTTACCCTATCCTAATATCCTCCCATATACAGATAATTGAAAAAGGATTTTACGAATAAGTAAGCTGAGAGAATTTACTTTTCAAAGTACTTATTGAATATTTGAAAACATTTGGAAAAGCAAAAAAATAATTTTTCAAATGTTATAACCAAACTCAATGTCCATGAACTTATTAAAAGGTATTATACCTTTTTTGTTGATAATGATTTCATTGTCAATAAAAGCTAACGACGTAACAACAACCATATCTTTTCCAACCACTTCCTTTTCTGGAAGTAGTAAAACCAAAGTTTCTAAAACAGCTTTTGTCGAACGACTTGAAAGAAGATCTTTCTCGATGGATGTGACGTACAATAAAGATGTTAAGAAATTTGTCAAAAGATACATCTCAAAAGATCGTACTGGCACAGAATTACTACTCGGGAGACAAACGACTTTTGTACCTATTTTTGAAAAATATATTGAAGAATTTCAATTGCCAAGAGAATTGAAGAATTTGCCAATAATAGAGTCTGCACTTAACCCAAATGCAGAATCTCAAGTTGGGGCAAAAGGCTTGTGGCAATTTATGCCTAGCACAGGTCGAATGTATGGGTTAACAATTAATGATTACGTTGATGAACGATGTGACCCTGTGAAATCAACAATAGCGGGATTATCCTATTTAAAAGATTTGTATGCTAAATATGGTGATTGGAAATTAGCGATTGCGTCCTATAATTGCGGGCCAGGTAGAGTAGATAAAGCAATTAGAAAGGCAGATAAATCTAGTTTTGAGGGAATAAAAAAATATTTACCAAAAGAAACACAAGAATATGTTGCCAAATTTATAGCTACGTCATACGTGATGGATAATTATTTTTTCCATGACCTTCGTCCGATTTATCCAGAGTATACTTTACAATTTGTGAAAATTGTAAAAGTGTATAAAAGAATCACATTGAAACAAATTGCGAAACAAACAGGGATGAGTCTCCAAATCGTCCAAAAACTAAATCCTTCATACCGAAAAGGAATCATTCCGCCAAGCACTGATGGGAATTTCATAATTATTCCTATATTTGGGGAAGAACTTTCGATTAGGTAATAAAATATCTTACTTTTTTAAGACCACATGTCTGTCAGTCAATCAAGCTAATCCTTAATATCTGAGAACTTACATTTAAACCAAGCATCTTCTTGGTGTATGCTTTTATTTTTTTAACTAAAAAAATGATAGCTCTACACAATTTTTGAAGTAATGTTTGCCTTTTAAAACCTTTGATCAGTTCACAGTTTTAAAGAACCCAGAACCTATTTTCCTAAGCTTTAAATTTTTTGTCAGAGATGAACCTGAATAAACTAACTTTACTTTTATTATTGGCATTGTGTTTTGTAACTGAAATCTTTGGTCAAAGCTCAACTACAACCTACACTCCAGTCCCTGTATTTAGTGATGAAGAATTAGAAGTTAGAGTTAAAAATCTTTCTTCACTTGCCGTCACTCCTCAATTGGATAATGTGGTGAAAAGTTATATCAAAACATATTCCGTTCGAAAAAGAGATAAAACGGAAAAAATGTTAGGTAAAATAGTAATGTATTTTCCAATTTTTGAAAAGTACCTTTTGGAAAATAATATGCCTTCCGATATTAAATATCTTTCAGTTGTTGAATCTGCTTTAAATCCTCAAGCGACTTCGCGAGTAGGAGCAGCAGGTTTATGGCAATTTATGCCAGCAACAGGTAAAGAATATGGATTAAAGCAAAACAGTAAATTGGATGAGCGAAGAGATCCTCATAAGTCAACGAAAGCAGCTATTAAGTATTTGAAGAGATTGCATAATAAATATCAAGATTGGGAACTTGCATTAGCGGCATATAATAGTGGGCCAGGTCGAGTGAATCGAGCTATTCGAAGAGGGCAGAGTAAGAATTTTTGGAAAATAAAAAAATACCTACCTAAGGAGACTCGAAATTATGTGCCTGCATTCGTGGCAGCAAATTACATTGTTAATAATTATCATTTACACTATTTGAAACCTCAGTTTCCAGAAATGGATGTGCAAATGACGGACTACACAAAAGTGTATAATTCAATTTCTTTTCGAGAAATTTCGGAAATAACAGGAACTCCGCTTCATTTGATTCAGGAGTTAAATCCTAGTTTCAAACAAGGCATTATTCCTACTTCTCGAAATGGACATTATTTGACTTTACCTAGACGAAATATGCCATTGTTTTTGGCAGCATTTCCTACTCCTGATAGCAATCCATCGATTACTCAAAATCTTGGTGGACGAACTGAATTTTTCAAATCAGTTTATTACGTTCAGCCCGGAGATCATATTGATAAATTAGCTAAGTTATTTAATTGTAATCGACAACACATCATGGCTTGGAATAATTTACCTCAACCATATTTATCGAGAGGACAGGAGTTGACCATTTTTCAAATCAGCAATAGTATGGATATTCAGGTAAAAGAGCTCCCTGCTCGTCAACCGAAAATTGAGAATCCAAAGTTGAAGGAAGAAACTATTCTTTCTAATGGTCGAAAAAGAATTAAGACAAATAAAAAGACAAATGTCCAGAATGAAGAAGAAGTGAAAAAAAATACTCCTCAAAGAAATTTTACTCAAAAAAGAGAAGATTATATATTTCACACCATTCGTCGAAATGAGTCAATTTTAGAGATCGTGGAAAAATATCCAAGTGTGACTGTTCACGATATTCTAAGATTAAATGATATTAAGGGAAATGATTTTCCAACAGTAGGATCTAGATTAAAAATCAAAAAGAAATAGAAAATCGAATAGTAATTCATTTTCATAAAAAAAAGGTCTTAGGAGTTATGCTTCTGAGACCTTTTTTTATGAAATAAGCCAAAGGATATTACATTGCAATATTTTTTATATAAAATTTAACTTAATGTTTATTCTGGAAAAACAATAACTTAAATGAATATGATCAGGGCATAAGTTACTCGTATTCAACTTTTTACATATGTATGTATGGTGATTTCGTCATTACGCCATATTTCTTTTGTCATTTCCCTTCTGAATTAAATTCAAGTTTTGGTCTGAAAATTGTGCCAACATATTAGGATATTTAATAATTCAAAGAGAATAGACCTAATTTAACTAAAAAGGCTCTCCAGAATAAAAAATTAATTCATGTTGAAAGAAATGTGAATAAGTTAATATCTGTCTGTTTTTTTTAAAACCTTAATCTAGATGAAACCTATATGTTTATCATTATTGGTTCTTCTTTTCACACTATGTAATTTAAGTTTTATTGCTCCTACAGAATCTATTGATTTTGAAATAGAGGAGAATAATGCTTTTAACTTATCAGATTTTGAGGTTCGAGAACGTCTTAATAAAATAGACGGCATGATGAATTTGAAATATAATTCACGTGTAGAGAAAAATATAAGACTTTATTTAGGACGTCGAAAAAGAATGCTTGCCAACATCATTGGAAAATCAGAAACTTATTTTCCACTATTTGAGCACTACCTACAAGTCAATCAATTACCTGACGAATTAAAGTATCTTTCCATTATTGAATCAGCCTTAAATCCACAAGCTAAGTCTCCTGTGGGGGCTTCAGGACTATGGCAGTTTATGAAAGGAACGGGTTTAAGGTATGGTTTAAAAATTGATTCTTATGTCGATGAGAGAAATGACCCAATCAAATCAACTGAGGCCTCTTTTAAATTTTTAAAAGACTTACATGAACGCTATAATGATTGGTCACTTGCTTTGGCAGCTTATAACTGCGGACCAGGTAATGTTAACAAAGCTATTCGCCGATCTGGGTCAACTGACTTTTGGAAGATGAGCCAATATTTGCCTTCCGAAACTCGAAATTATATTCCTGCATTTATTGCAACAGTCTATGTGATGAATTATTATCAAGCACATGGAATCCAACTAAGACCTGCGGCTTATAAATTTCAGGATATAAAAACTACGACGCTTTTTGAGGCAAGTTCGTTTTATGAAATTTCGAAATTAGCGGAGATTGAAACTAGAAAAGTCAAAGAATTGAATCCTGCTTATAAAAGGAATTTTATTCCAAAAACTAGGCGAGGAAATTATTTGACTCTTCCTGTGGAAGCAATGAGAATTTTTAAAGATAAAAAACGGCAAGCCAAATTAAATGGGTTTTACAAAAGTCGAAATCTGGACTATTACGATTATATGAATATTCCTTCTGATATGATTCGATCTAGCTATGCTGTACAAAAAGGGGAGAGTGTAGAGTATATTGCCAAACTCCTTCGTTGTTCTGTGGAAGATATTTTGGAATGGAATAAGCTAAAGGATGCTTCTGTTTTTTATGGTCAAGAGTTGGTAGTTTATTTTCCAAAAGAAAACTTTAGTGATCGAATTGCTACTACAATTCCAATAATTAAGGAAGAGGAAAAGAAATTGGAACCTACAATTAACTCAGAGTCTGAGTTAGAAGAAATAGAAATTGAAGAGACAAAGGATGTGGAAGAATTAAATTTCATTTACCATCGGATTCAAAAGGGCGAAACACTTGGAAAGATTAGTACATTCTATCCAGATGTAACATTATCCGAAATCATTAAATTGAATAATTTTTTTGGAGAAATAAAACTAGTACCAGGATGTAAATTGAAAATTAAAGAATTGTAATTTTTATTTTTTTTGTTAAAAAAGAAAAGGTCAGGATGTTTTACCATTCTGACCTTTTTTATAAAATATTTAATTACTAAAAACCTATCTCATGAAAACTTAACTCACTTTAATTGCTCTTGGTGGTAATTCTTTAGCCTCTTCCTTTTTAGGCAAAACAACTCCTAAGATTCCATTCTCATAATTTGCCTCAATTGCATTACTTTCTACTCCTTCTGGAAGTTGGAAACTTCTTGAAAAAGAAGAATAGCTGAATTCTTTGCGAGTAAATTTTTCTTCATTCACTTCATTTGATACTTCCTTTTTCGCAGAAATTGTCAACGTGTTTTTTTCAACATTAATATCAAAATCTCCTTTGGCCAAACCAGGTGCCGCAAGTTCAATTTTGAAATCATCTGCAGATTCAGAAATATTTACTGAAGGAACATTTGATGCAAAATCAGATCCTACAAAGTTTGAAAATGAATTATTGAAAAGGTCATCAAAAATCGAATTGATGCTTGAATTGAAATTTACTAAATTGCTCATATCACTTAAATTTTATTTTTTATTGAAAAGTGTTGTTGACTTAGATTCTGATTCAAATCAGCTTCTAAGTTTATATTGTTATCTTATTAGTTTGGTGATTTTTTTGAAAAAATCCATGCCATCCCGAAAGCTCGGGATGACACGGTTTAAACAAAACGAAAAACCAACTTTACTTAATTGCTATTTTTCTTGCAGGCAATTCTTTTGCCTCTTCTTTTTTCGCCAAAGTCAAATACAAAATTCCATCTTCAAATTTTGCTTCGATTTTAGTCATGTCGATTGTTTTTGGCAAATGGAATGTTCTTTTGAAATCTTTAAAGTCAAACTCTCTTCTTGAGTATTTAACCCCTTCCACTTTTTCATTTTCTACTTTCGCTGAAATGGTTAAAACATCTTTTTCGACATGAATATTAAAATCAGATTTTTTTAAACCTGGAGCGGCAATTTCTAATCTGAAATCTTCTTTTCCTTCAATTACGTTTACAGCTGGTCTAGATTTAACTATATTTTTTTCCATTTCACCAACTGAATTAGTTAATACATCATTAAATAAGTTGAAAAAAGGATTAACTACGTGTGATCTTCTTCGTCTTGGATTTACATTTACAAAAGTCATGAGTTGATATTTTTTTATTATTTGAAAAATGATTTTTTAATTAATGTTTACACTTTTCCTATTATCAACTCATGTACCATTACGTTTTTCATGCCTAAAAAGCAGAAAAATGAAAAAATAAGCGACAAAAAGACAGTTATAATTAAAAATAAATGACAAAATGACTTAAAAGCGTAACATGTAAAGGTTATCCACATTCTGGTGGTTAAACTAACATAGGTGTGTTAATAACTACGGTGGCTATATGTTAATAATAATCACCTCAATAATTTTTATAAAAAACTTATCTAAAAAAGAAATACCCGTTTTTATCATATTTTTCCATACAACTCCTTGTTATTGTGCGAAATACACATTTAAAATTTATGACAAAATGTAAAATTGAGTTACTTTTGCCCCTCGAACGAAAAACCTCTTTGGAATTATGTAATAGTTCCTTGTTAGAGGAGGGTATGGTGTTTGACCATCCCCTTTTTATTTTTTTATAAAACCAGTAAATAAATCAAAGAGATTATGGGTAGTAACATTATTTATGCAATACCAGCTTTAGGAGGTTTGGCATTGCTATACACATTGTGGAAATCCTCTTGGGTATCTAGCCAAGAAATTGGAACCGAAAAAATGGGAAGAATTGCTAAAAACATCGAAGATGGTGCCATGGCATTCTTAAAAGCCGAATACCGAGTGTTATCAATCTTCGTAGTAGTTGTAGCTGCAATTTTAGCATTTACTGCTAATGCTGAAACTTCTTCATGGATGGTAGCGATTTCATTTATTTTAGGAGCTATTTGTTCAGCTTTAGCAGGTTTCATCGGAATGAAAGTAGCTACTAAAGCAAATGTAAGAACAACTAATGCAGCTCGAACAAGTTTAGGAAAAGCTTTAGAAGTAGCTTTTGCTGGTGGAGCAGTTATGGGAATGGGAGTTGTTGGATTAGGTGTTTTAGGATTAAGTGGATTATTCATTTTTTATAGTATGCAATATGGAACTGCTGATCAAGCAAGTGTAACAAGAGTAATTACAGTTTTGACTGGATTTTCATTTGGAGCATCTTCGATTGCATTATTTGCACGTGTAGGTGGAGGTATCTATACTAAAGCTGCCGATGTAGGAGCAGATTTGGTAGGAAAAGTTGAAGCAGGTATTCCTGAAGATCATCCATTGAACCCAGCAACTATTGCAGATAACGTAGGTGATAATGTAGGTGATGTTGCCGGTATGGGGGCTGACCTTTTTGAATCTTATGTAGGTTCTATCATTGGTACAATGGTATTGGGTGCTGCTTTTATTGGAATGCAAGGATTCGAAAGTGCTAATGAATATGGTGGAATGAACGCAGTTTTATTGCCGTTAGTTTTAGCAGGTGTTGGAATTGTAACCTCTATCATTGGAACATTCTTCGTAAAAGTTAAAGAAGGTGGTGATCCTCAAAAAGCATTGAATATGGGTGAGTTTTTATCAGCAGCATTAATGTTGGTAGCTACCTATTTCATCGTAACTATGATGCTTCCTGCAACATGGTCTTTCGGAGGTGAAACGTATAACTCAATGGGAGTATTCTACGCAGTATTATTTGGATTAGCTTCTGGATTGTTGATTGGGATGATTACAGAATTCTACACAGGAACAGGAACTAAACCAGTAAAATCTATCGTAGATCAATCTTTAACTGGAGCTGCTACAAATATTATTGCAGGTTTAGGTGTAGGGATGCAGTCAACTGCAATTCCAATTATCATTTTAGCAATTGCTATTATTGGAGCTCATCACTTTGCAGGACTTTACGGGATTGCAATTGCAGCAGTAGGAATGCTTTCAAATACAGGTATCCAATTAGCAGTAGATGCTTACGGACCAGTTTCTGATAATGCAGGAGGTATCGCTGAGATGGCTGAACTACCAAAAGAAGTAAGAGAAAAAACAGATAAATTAGATGCAGTAGGAAATACAACTGCAGCTATCGGAAAAGGATTTGCAATTGGTTCTGCTGCTTTGACAGCATTAGCATTATTCGCAGCATTTATGACAACTGCTGGAATCGACCAAATTAATATCGCAAATCCGCAAGTAATGGCTGGATTGTTTGTAGGAGGAATGTTACCATTCTTATTCTCTTCTTTATCTATGAATGCAGTAGGACGTGCAGCAATGGATATGATTACGGAAGTAAGAAGACAATTCAAAGATATTCCTGAATTGAATGCTGCACTAGCTGCAATGAAAAGAAATGACGGAAAAGAAATGTCTGAATGGAGTGATGCAGATCGAAAAATATTCGATGCAGCAGATGGAAAAGCAGACTACGAAAAATGTGTTGAAATCTCAACTCAAGCATCTATTCGTGAGATGGTTTTACCAGGTTTATTAGCAGTAATTACTCCAGTAGCAGTTGGATTTGGAGGTGGAGCTGAGATGTTAGGAGGAGTTTTAGCAGGTGTAACTGTTTGTGGTGTATTAATGGCGATTTTCCAATCAAACGCAGGTGGTGCTTGGGATAACGCTAAGAAAATGTTTGAAGAAGGAGTTGAAATAAACGGTAAAATGTACTACAAAGGTTCTGAGCCTCACAAGGCAACTGTAGTTGGTGATACTGTTGGAGATCCTTTCAAAGATACTTCTGGTCCATCATTGAACATCTTGTTGAAATTGATGTCAGTAGTTGCTTTGGTAATTGCTCCATTCATCTAAGATGTCTATTACTTATTAAAGAATTAATTATTCTTTAAATAATGTAAAAATATGTGGCAACGCCCTATTTGATTCGTCAAATAGGGCGTTGTTCTTTTTGGAAAAGAAACAATTTCCAATTTTGCCTGTTTTACAAAAAAAATAAAGAAGTAAACTTGAATATAATTCCCGTCACGTTAACTTCGTTATTATTTCGTTAAAACGGCCATTTGGCAAGGTTATCGCCTTAATTTATTAGGAATTTAACCTATATTTATTAGCTAAAAGCAATTTTCTAAAATATGTATTGTCTTTTAGTTTATCTTTAGAAATAAGTAAATATTTAAAACTTCACAATATGAAATTCAGAGGTCCCATTTTCTTCTCATTAATTCTTGTCGCATTAGTTTTCGGAGCATTTTATATTCCAGCAAATAATGCTGAAAAAGAAGCTATTTTAATTAAATCTATTATTGCTAATCTAGATAGATTTCATTTCCAACCACAAAAAGTAGATGACAACTTTTCAGAAAAAGTCTATGATCTTTACTTAGATCGGGTTGACGGTAATCGAAGATGGTTGACTCAAGAAGATATTGATCGGCTAGGGAAATTTGAAATGAAATTAGATGATGAAGCAGATGCAGGAACTTATGAGTTTTTTGATATGTCTTTGAATCTGGTAGAATCGGGATTAAATAAAACAGAGAAATATTTTAAAGAAATTTTAGCAAAACCTTTTGATTTTTCAATTGATGAAACTATTGATTTATCTGATGATAATAAGCCTTTTGCAAAAGATGATGCAGAGCTAAAAGAAAATTGGAGAAAGTACTTGAAGCGAGAAACTTTGACTCGATTGGTAGATGATTTAGAATTGCAAGAAGAAGGAAAAGATGAAGAGTTGAAAGGAAAATCTTTTGCTGAATTAGAGAAAAAAGCAAGAGAAGAAGTTTTAGACGTTTTCGAAAAATGGTACACTCGTATGAGAAAATTGAAACGTGCAGATAGATTAAGCAACTATTTGAATGCAGTTGCAAATGTGTACGATCCTCATACAGGTTATTTCAAACCAAGAGATAAAGAAAATTTTGATATTAGAATGTCTAAAACTTTGGAAGGTATCGGAGCACAACTTCGAGCGGAAGAAGAATATACTAGAGTAGTAAGTATCATTGTTGGTGGGCCAGCTTGGAAAGGAAAACAATTAGAGGCAGATGATTTGATTATGGCAGTTGCTCAAGGTGATGAAGAACCAGTAGATGTTAATGGAATGGTTATCGACGATGTTGTAGATATGATTAGAGGTAAAAAAGGAACAGAGGTTCGATTGACAGTAAAAAAGAAAGATGGAGCCAAAGAAGTAATTGCAATCGAAAGAGATGTAGTGATCATGGAGGAAGGTTATGCAAAATCAACTTTGCTTTCATCTCCTGATAATAAAGAGAAAATGGGATATATTAATTTGCCAAGTTTCTACGCTGACTTTGGAAGGAATGGAGGGCACAGTTGTGCAGAAGATGTAGCGAAAGAATTGAAAAAATTAATGAAACATGATGTTGAAGGTATGATCCTTGATTTGCGGAATAATGGTGGAGGATCATTGGAAGAAGTAGTTGACATGGCTGGTTTATTTATAGAAAAAGGACCTATTGTTCAAGTGAAATCAAGAATCGGTCGTTCAGGTGTTCATGAAGATGAAGATGGCAAAGTATTGTATGATGGACCACTTGTTGTGATGGTAAATGAATATAGTGCATCAGCTTCTGAGATTTTAGCAGCAGCATTACAAGATTATGGGCGAGCAGTAATTGTAGGAAGTACTTCTACATTTGGAAAAGGAACAGTTCAAAGATTCTTAGATTTAGACAGAGCAGTAATGGGATATTCTGATGTGAAACCATTAGGTTCAATCAAATTGACTATCCAAAAATACTATAGAGTTAATGGTGGTTCTGTTCAGTTAAATGGGGTGAAATCTGATATTGTTTTCCCTGATTTATATTCTTACTTTGACTCAGGAGAAAAAGATTACGATCATGCATTAGATTATACTGAAATTGCTCCAGTACAATATGGACAAAATGTTTATTCTGTTACAGAGAAATTAGATGAGCTTAGAACTGCAAGTGAAAAACGAACAGGAAATCATGCTTCATTCCAACAAATCGAAACTCATGCGAAGTGGTTGAAAACTCAAAGAGACATTGATATTTATCCATTGAATCTTGAGAAGTACACTCAGATGGAAAAAGATCAAAAAGAAGTGAGCGATGCTTTCGAAAAAGTACTGGATAAAAAAGTAGAAGGAATGGTTGTCAAAAATCTTCCAGAAGACATGGATGCAATGACTAAAGATGAAGGAGTAGAAGCTCGAAACAAAGATTGGATAGAAGGGTTAGAAAAAGATATTTACTTAAATGAAGTATTATCAATCCTTCGAGATATGAATTAATATTTGGAAAAAATTCAAATTCAATTTTTATAAAAAAGAAGCCGAAGCAATTAATTTTGCTTCGGCTTCTTCCGTAGCTACTGACTTTAGTCGGAAGCAAAAAAATAACTCCAAGGTTTTTAAATTTAGTACTTTTGCAAAAAAGTAAATTCAAAAACATTTCAAATTCTCAAATAATATATGAATTACCTGTCTCTCGAAAATGTTTCAAAGTCCTTTGGTGAAAAAGTCTTATTTGATAAGATCAATTTCCAAATGAGCAAGGGTGAAAAGATTGCACTCGTTGCCAAAAATGGAGCAGGGAAAACCACGCTACTCAAAGTCATTGCTGGGACTGAAAAAGCAGAAGGCGAAAATGCGAAGGTGCATTATCGAAAAGATATTCGAATTGGAAACTTGTTGCAAGACCCAGTTTTTCGAGATGGACATACCATTATGGAAGCTGTTTTTGAATCCAAAAATCCAAAGATTCAAGCGACTCGACAATATGAAAAAGCCATGCTTCATCCTGAAGATGAAGATGGGATGGCAAAGGCAATGCAAATGATGGATGATTTAAAAGCTTGGGATTTTAAAGCGCGCATTGAAGAAATTTTAGGTAAACTAAAAATCACCAACCTCGAACAACGAGTAGCTCATCTTTCTGGAGGGCAAAAAAAGAGACTAGCTCTTGCACAAATTTTGATTGACGAACCTGAGTTTTTGATTCTTGATGAGCCTACCAATCACTTGGATTTGGATATGATTGAGTGGTTGGAAGAATACTTACAATCACCAAACTTGACATTGTTTATGGTGACTCACGATCGTTATTTTTTGGAAAGAGTTTGTAATAATATTATAGAGCTAGATGCTGGAGTGATTTATAAATACAAAGGAAACTACTCTGATTTCTTAGCATCAAAAGCTGCACGTGAAGAGAACCAAGCTGTTGTTTTAGACAAGACAAAAAAGTTGATGGGCAAAGAGTTGGAGTGGATGCGCCGGCAGCCAAAAGCTCGTGGAACAAAAGCAAAATCTAGAATCGATTCTTTTTATAAAATAGAAGAAAAGGCTTCTCAAAAAATCGCCAAAGATAAAATTCAAATCGATATGAAAGGAAGTCGATTAGGAAGTAAAATTTTGGAAGCCAATTATATTTCCAAAAGTTACGGCGATTTAGTATTAGTAAAAGATTTTGCCTACAAATTTAAAAAAGGAGAGAAAGCAGGAATAGTCGGACCGAATGGTGCAGGTAAATCTACATTACTAAAAATGTTGACCAAACAATTACGACCTGATAGCGGAAAGGTAGTTGTTGGAGGAACAGTCATTTTTGGTTTTTATACTCAAGATGGACTTCAACTAGAAAATGATAAAAGAGTTATTGATGTCGTTAGAGATGTAGCTGAATATATTCCTTTGGAAAAAGGAAGAAAATTAACTGCGGAGAGTTTGCTCGAACGGTTTTTATTTAGTCGAAAGCAACAACAAGTTTATGTTTCTAAATTGAGTGGGGGAGAGAAGCGACGATTACACTTGTTGACTATTTTGATGGAAAACCCTAATTTTTTAATTCTTGATGAGCCGACAAACGATTTGGATATCATCACTTTAAATATCTTGGAAGATTTTTTAATGGACTTTCCTGGTTGTGTTTTGGTGGTTACGCACGATCGGTTTTTTATGGATAAGATTGTTGATCATCTTTTTATTTTTGAAGGCGATGGGAAAATTCGAGATTACAATGGGCAGTATTCTGACTATCGAGCATTACATAAAGAAGAGCTCGAAGAAGCTCGGCAAGCTGAAAGAGAACGACAAAAAAGAATTGTAAAACCAACGGTTGAAAAACCAAAAGACGACAAGCCAAAATTAACTTACGAAGAGCGCAAAGAATTTAATCGTTTGGAAAAACAGATCATGGTTTTAGAAGAGAAAAAAGAAAAAATCACGGAGCAGTTTAATAATCCAAATTTGACTTCAGATGAAATTGAGAAACTTTCTATCGAGTTGGGGGTAGTAAAAAATGAAATCGAGGAGAAGGAGATGAGGTGGATGGAATTGGCAGAACTTGCATAAGTCAGCGTAAGTCTGTGGTTATTTTAAAAAGAAAAAAAGCGAATATTCTCTCTCGAAAATATCCGCTTTTTTTCTTTGAATGAAAATATACTTTATTTTCTAGCCAAAGCTTTGATTTTATCTTCCAATTCGTACTCATCACCTGAAACATAACCTGTATGAGTGTAGACGATATTTCCACTTTGATCCAATAAGAATGTTTGAGGAACTGATTGGAAATTTAAAGCTCTTTGTAAGTCCTGATTCACATCAGAAAGAATGTCATATTCCCATTGTTTTGTTGCAACCATGCCTGGTACTTTAGCCATAGCTCTTGCATTATCGATTGTTATAGCAACTACTTCAGCTCCATATTCTTCTTGCCAATCTGGATAAATATCTGCAATCGCGTCTAGTTCTTTTTTACAAGGAGAACACCAAGTTGCCCAAAAACTGATAACGGTGATTTTTCCGTTTTTAGCATAATCTTGAATGTTGACAGTTTTACCTGTAAGGTCTTTCACATTTACATTAGGTAAAACCTTTTGTGCAGAAAGAGAAGTTGAAAGACAAAGTGCAAAAACAACTGATAAAATGTTGAATAACTTCATTGTATTTTATTTAATTTTGATTGTTAAATTTTTTTTGGTTAAAAGCCGAGGCAAATTTATTATAAATAAATCGGTAGAGCTAATATTGATTTAGGTTTAACTTCGATTTAACGCCTGCTTGGCATATTAAAGTATTACCTTTTTGCAAAATACCAATATATGAAGGTAATTTTGTATGATTTTTAAAAAACTATTTTGTGTAGTTTTTTTCCAAATAGTTTAAATAATATATTCAGATGTTACTTACAAAACAAAACGGATTACTTTTAATCCTCTTCACATTTATTTATACGTTGGGTTTTTCCCAAAGTAACAATCAGGGAACATTCTCTGGAAGTTTAGAATCAAATGGAAATTTCTTTCAAGAAGATTCTTTAATTGAAGCTTTTAATACACCTCAATACGATCGTCAATTATTTGGCTCGGAAGTATGGTTAGATTTGAAATATAGCAACTTTGGATTTGACTTTGGAGTACGATTTGATTTTTTCAATAACTCTAATCTACTGCAGCCGAATGAAAGTTACACAGATCAAGGTATTGGTCGATGGTATGTCAATAAGAAGGTGAATAAGTTAGGAATTTCCGCAGGATACATATACGACCAAATAGGGAGTGGAATTATTTTTAGAGCTTTCGAAGAGCGACCACTTTTGATTGATAACGCTCTAGAAGGATTAAAATTAACTTATGACATCACTCCTGATTGGAAAGTAAAAATATTGACGGGGCGCCAGAAAAACTTATTTGATACGTATGCTTCTGTGATTAAAGGTGCAAGTATTGATGGTTTTGTAAAAATGGATTCAAGTAGTGTAAGTTTAGCTCCAGGTTTTGGAGTGATGAGTAAAACCGTTGATGATGAAAATATGGGATTATTGCTTACTAAGTTGAGTTTGTATCAAGACCCATATCGTATTGATTCAGTCAATTATAATTCTTATGCTTTTTCACTTTATAATACATTGACTGCTGGGCCATTTACATGGTATATAGAAGGAGCTTATAAAACCAATGAATTATTTTGGGATCCTTTTTTCATTAGTACAGTAATTGATGAAGAGACAGGTTTGGAAGAAAACCAAGCAGGGAAATATGTTTTAGAAGATGGAAATGTTATTTACACTTCAATAGGTTATGCAGGGAAAGGTTTCGCTATTTCTTTGGAAGGAAAAAGAACAGAAAATTTCTCTTTTCGATTGGATCCCTTTGAAAGAACTAATAGAGGTGCTATCAATTTTTTGCCACCAATGACCCGAGTAAATACTTATCGATTGAATGCTCGATACTCTCCTGCAACACAAGAATTAGGAGAACAAGCTGTTCAGTTAGATGTTAGGTATTCACCTAGTAGAAAGCTAGGTTTTTTGGTAAATTTTTCAAATATTACCAATCTTGATAACGATTTACTTTACCGAGAAGTCTATACAGAAGTTACTTATAAGTATAAAAGAAAATGGCAATTGATTAGCGGAATCCAATGGCAGAATTATAATCAAAATATTTACGAAGGAAAAACAGGTGTAGATATTTTAGAAACTATAACTCCATATGCTGAGTTCTTATATAAATTTACTAGAAAAAAATCTGCAAGATTTGAATTACAATATATGTTGACAGCTCCTGGTTTATCTGGCTATGAAAATAGAGATTTTGGAGATTGGATTTTTGCGCAAGTGGAAATTGGTCTTGCACCACATTGGATAATTACTGCTTCAGATATGTATAATGTGGATCCTTATAAAAGCAATTTGGCAGAAGGAGAAAAAGCAAAAGATATACATTATCCAACTTTTGGAGTAGTTTACACGTATCGATCAAATCGTTTTGAAGTGAAGTATGTGAAGCAAGTAGAAGGGATAGTTTGTGCAGGAGGAATTTGCCGGTTAGAACCAGCATTTAGTGGAGTGAGAATGTCAGTACGTTCAACATTTTAAGTTTTTGGAAAAAATATAACAATGTATTTACATTTTGTTTTATTTGAAATTGAATTGTTATTAAAAAAATAGATATAATGAAAAAGTTAGTTTTCTTATTCGTAATAGTATTAACTGTAGCGTTCTTTTCTTGTAAGGAAAATTTGGCAGTAGTTCCAGATCCACCTGTAATTGATACTGCGCGAAAAGTAATGGTGGAAGAATTTACTGGAGTTAGATGTGTTGGATGTCCATCGGGAAGCGCAGAGTTACAATCTTTGTTAGATCAATTTGGAGATAATTTAGTAGTAGTTTCTATTCATACTTCAGATTTTGGAACTCCATACCCAACTAGCGAACATGATTTTAGAACTCAAGAGGCGGAGGAAATTGCAGATTATTTAGGTCGTCCAGCAGCATATCCAAGTGCTGTTGTGAATAGAAAAGATTTTGATGGTGGAGCATATTTTTTACAAAGTGCAAAAGAACTATGGGCAGGACATATTGTAAATGAATTTGAGGAAGACCCAAAACTGACCGTAAATATTACTAAAGAATATAATCCTACAACTCGTGATTTGGAAGTAAGAGTATCAGGAGTTGCAGAGGAAGACATTACAGGTGATTTGAAGTTGACAATTATGATTACTGAAAATAATATTGTTGATCCACAAGATGATGAGTTAAATGGATTCACTCAAGATTATAATCATAAGCATGTCTTTAGAACAACCATGACTGAACCAAAGGGAGATCTTTTAGTAACTGATATGTCAATAGGTGATAGTTATGATAAAACTTATTCAATGACGTTATCTGATGGATGGAAAATTGCAGATTGTGAAATTATTGCTTTTGTAAATTTAATTGATGGACAGAAAAAAGAAATCTTGCAGGTGGAGTCATCGCATGTAGAAGATTAAATTTTTGGCAAAAAAAACATCTTTATGCAAAGGAGAATGCAGTTCAATTTGAACTGCATTCTTTTTTTTTGTTCTAAATCACGTTATTAGATAATATTTCCTCACTAAAGACCTGAAAATGAAAAAGCTAAACTTTGTATTTTTATTTATTACATTTTTAATGTTTTTCTCTTGCGAACAAAATGAGGTAGAAATCACAGAACCAGTTACCATTAATCTTTCAAAAAAAGTTCTTGTTGAAAACTTTGTGGGAGTAAGGGTTATATCTATCCAATCAGGAGCTGAAGAATTAGATAATATGAAAAGTGTATATGGAGATGATCTGATAATAGTTTCGATTCCTTCTTCTGATTTTGGAGAACCTCTTCCTTCAAGTCAACATGATTTTAGAAATACAGAAGGAGAAGAAATTACAGAGTATATAGGTCATCCGCTGGCATATCCTAGTGCCGTAATTAATCGTAAAGATTTTGATGGAGGAGATTATTTTCTTCCAATAGCGAAATCATTTTGGGCAGGATTTATTGATCAGGAAATAGGATTGCAATCAAAGCTAAGTGTTATTATATCAAAAAATTATGATTCCGCGACACGCGAATTATCTGTTCAAGTATCAGGGGAGGCACAATTTGATATTATCGGTGATCTTAAATTGAACATCCTGATAACCGAAAGTAATATTGTTGATTCCCAATTAGTTCCAGATGTTGGAGTCGTAGAAGGTTATGTTCATAATCATATTTTAAGAGCTACAATGACAGAATCAACAGGTGATAACTTAGCTGTGAATTTGATAACAGGAGCAACTTATGAGAAAAATTATTCAATGATTTTACCAGAAGGTTGGGATGAATCTAATTGTGAAATTATAGCTTTTGTAAATTTAATTGATGGGCAGCAAAAAGAAATTTTGCAAGTGGAATCAACACAAGTTGAAGATTAAATATCGAGAAAATAACAATACTTTTACAAAAAAAATGCAGTTCATTTTGAACTGCATTTTTTTTGATTTTTTTGTTTAAAAAATTCTAAACTTCATTTCCTTCCAAAGAAAAAGCACCATCTTTAAAGCTAATCGACTTCACATGAACGGTTTTTAATTCAGTTACTCGATTGTCAATATCCACAGTTCCATTTTCTAATCGTAAAACTCCTCTTGGACAAACTGCTGCACAAATTCCACAACCAACACAAGATGCTCGAACTATATTTTGACCTCGTTGAGCATAAGATCGAACATCGATTCCCATTTCACAATAAGTCGAACAATTTCCACAACTGATGCATTGTCCTCCGTTAGTTGTAATTCTAAAGCGCGATTTGAACTTCTGAACTAATCCCATCATTCCTGCGAGCGGACATCCAAATCTACACCAAACTCGATTTCCCATCAATGGATAAAAACCAGTTCCCACAATTCCTGAAAACATAGAACCAATAAAAAATCCATACCAAGAACGCACTCCATAAGAATTAAAAAATAGAACATTTGAACTTCCAGTCATATAAGTATAAATGACCATTGCTGTCATCACGATAGCAAAAACTAAAACGCCATGAATGATATATCTTTCATATTTCCAAGCAGTCAAACTTTTATCAGAGAGTTGTCGGTAAGGATCACCCAAAGTTTCCGCCAATCCTCCGCAACCACAAACCCAAGAGCAATACCATCTTTTCCCAAAATAATAAGTGAAAAAAGGAACAACTACGAGCGTCAAAACAATTCCCCAAATAAACATCATCGTACCAACACTAGTCGCCCAACCAGCAATAGCAAACTCAGTTCCTTGTCCATACATTTTATCAATTTCAAAAAAGAAATCGTAATCCAATGGCCATGCATTTTTAAAATCCATGTAAGGTTGATTGAGTCGCAATAAAAATTCAGGGATCAAAAAAGCAAAGGCAGTTTGGAAAAACATTACCGATCCCGTTCGCACTAATTGGTAATTATTATGTCGATATTTTATCAACATTCGGATACCCATCACAATCATTACCATGGTGTAAAGGAACCCATATAAAAACCAACGACCTGCTACATTTCCACTTAATGATTTACTAATTGGGTCGAGCATCAATGTCCAGTTGGTAATATATTCTGGGAAAAAATAAAGCGCTACATAAAATAAAATCAAAAAGATTCCGAAGGAAATTCCAATCCATCCTAATCCTTTTGGAGCGCTGACTTTTCTTGTTTTTTCAAAACTTACATTATTGTCCTTATTCGTTTTTCGAATTCTATAAATGATGAAAATCCCAGCGAGTACAGTCAATATTCCAGTAAATACATCTTTGAATTTTATCATCAAGATACTAGCAAGAATAGTCATGCCTAGAAATACCATCCTTGATTTAAAAGTAATCCCGCGAGTAGCAGGGCTGTCGTAAATTTGATTGTTTTTAATTCCTGGAATCAAATTTAAGTCAGGTAATAAATACATCAAACCTCCTAATGCAGCTAAAATAAAACTGAGCAAAAAGAACAACATTGAATTACCTGGAAGCAATCCGCCTGCTGAATATTTTGTTAAAGTAAAGAGGTAGTCGTCCACCGTATTTGGATACATTCGATACTTACTTTCGTCTTCGACTCCTTGTGGTAATTTTTCAGGAATAGCATTCCAAACTCCATTCGCAGGATCAACACCAACAGATTTGTCCAATGCATCCAATGAGTTATTTAAAACTGGTTTCATCGCATTGATAAAAGCGATATTACTTCCGAATTCTTTGCCAATCAAATCTCCAGCTTGTTGTTGAATCATCTCTCGATGATATTGATTGGAAATGTTTTCTGACAGAACAGTTTCGGTCAAAGTGTGATTACTCAAAGTCAAAGAAGCAACAAAAATGGTTAATGCTAAGATGAAAAGAGCAAGACCTATATTTTTAATTAATTTCATTTTCGATTTTTTTAGTAAGACGACTCTCCGAGTCGTTTATAATGCAAGTGATTTGTGTTTGAACGACTCGGAGAGTCGTTTTACGGAAATTAAGATTGTAAAAAATTGAAGGCTTGAGTCCATCCTCGTTTTTTCTTTGGAGTTAAATTTTTGCCAGATTTCTGATTGTAAATTTTCAATACCTCATGCTCGTGAGTTTTATAAAATTCAGGATCAAAATTCGCAATTGCTAAATCTTGTAACACTACTTCTACATTTGTTTTTTCCTTTAACCATTTTTCACAAACCTCATGTCGGAATCGAACTCCCATCAAATTGAAGCCAACAATCTCTTCCGTATTTTTATCATAAATCACTCGAATACTTTTTCTCCCATCAGTATGTTCCCAATAAATAGCTTCATGATTATCAGCCATTTTTGCCATGACTGTTCCATAAACTTGGTATTCGATTTCGAAGAATTTTGCAGAGTTAAACCAAATCCCAGGGTCGTATGCTACTTTTTTCCCACACACATTATAGGCGATAGTTTCCCCCATCATTCGGCCGGTATACCAAATGGCTTCGACCGGTCTTCGTCCTGGTTTTGGATTTTGCATTTGTGCGCAATCTCCAATGGCATAAATATTAGGAATGTTTGTTTCTAAAAAATCATTGACCACAATTCCTCTTTGAATTTCAATTCCTGATTCTTTAAGGAAATCAATATTGGGATGAACACCTGCGGTAAGTCCTACGAACCCACATTCAATTCTTTCTCCTTTACTCGTGATAACTGCGCATGCTTTGCCATTTCCATCATCGACGATTTCTTTAAGTTCAGTTCCCAGCTGTAGATCGATATGATTTTCAAAAATATGTCGGCCAACCATTTTTGATTCTTCGATTGGAAGTACGCCATTCCAAAAATCAGTTTCTCGAACTAAAAAAGTTACTGGAATATTTCGAGAGTGAAACATCTCCGCCATTTCGATTCCAATCAAACCACCACCAACAATTACAGCTCGTTTTAACCCTTCACTATATTTTTCCATAGCCTCTAAATCTTGGAGCGAATACATTCCATGTACCGCTTCCAAGTCTTGTCCTGGCCAACCAAACTTATTGGACGCCGAACCAGTAGCTAGAATTAATTTATCATATTTCATTTTTTCGCCTCCAGCAAAAAGGAGTTCGTTGTCTTGGTGATTGACTTGTTCAACGAAACCTTTTTTGAGGTCGATTCGATTTTTTTCCCAAAACCAATCTTCATAAGGTTTGGTATCTTCAAATCTCATGTGTCCCATATAGATATACATGAGAGCAGTTCGAGAAAAAAAATGATCAGATTCGGAGGAGATAACGGTGATTTGGTGGTCGCTGAATTTTCGAATATATCGGGCAGCGGTGATTCCACTAATTCCATTGCCAATGATCGCAATATGCATAAAGTTGGAGTTTGGTTTAAAAAAAAAATGAGCAGAATTATGAGCATTTTAGAAAAAAGAAAATATTTTTCTAGAGAGTATAAGTGCTCAAATCGGTTTTAATATAGATTGAAAAATAAGAGAAATTGATAATATCTCTGAAGCAATATAGAAAAAAACATGAAGCAAAGAAAAAGAAAAGAGGGCATTTATGCTGTCCTAACAAAGACGAATAGGTTACAAGAATACATGAAAATAAGTTAGTATTTTCCTCTAAAAGTCTTCTATATGCCAAAGCGTATATTTTTATGTAAAAAAATGGTAAAGTCTGTCCGTTTCATTACTTTTGCTAGACAGGCGAATATTTTGTTGCTAAACATCTAGCCTGAAAAAAATTATTCCAATTATTCAATCACTAAAATTTTATTTAATTATGAAAAGAATTTACTCTTTAATGTTTGCATTAACGCTATGTACTGTAGCATTGAATGCACAATATTTTTCTGAAGATTTCGAAAATGGGCTTCCTATGGGATGGGAGATGACAGGTAATTTTACCATTACAGATGCTTCGACTATATCAAGTCAATACTTTGCTCCAGATGAGCATACAATGTTTGTTGGAACTAATGATGATGCATTAGGTGCCGGAAATGATGGTGATGGAAGATTAACTACAGGTGTTATTGATTTAACAGCTGTAACAGGAGATGTTGTTATCTCTATGGAGTCTTACTTCATTGATGGAGATTATGATGCAGATGAAACTGCAAAGGTTTATGCTTCTACAGATATGGGAGTAACTTGGGAATTAGTTGCTGATGTTCCTCCTTCTCAATGGGGAAGAGTAGGAGTTTTATTTCCATACTCTGGCCAAGAAGTAATGGTTGCATTTGAATATGATGATGGAGATGGATGGAACTATGGATGGTGTATTGATGATATTCTTATCGAAGATGCTCCAGGTAGAGAGGCAGCTTGGGCTTACTGGAATGAAGAGTCTTACTTCTCTGGTGGATTCGAAGGAGGAAAAGGTACAATAGGTGGTGTAGTTACTAACAACGGTACTGAGCCAATTACTTCTATCGATTTAATTTACTCTGATGGAGTAAATCCAGAAGTTACAGAAACTATTACTGGATTAAATATCGGTTATAACCAATCAGCAGCTATCGAAGCATCTTCTGATTTTACATTAGCAGCAGGTACGACTACTTTCTCAGTTTCTATTGGAAACGTAAATGGAATGGGAGCTGACGAAGATCCTTCTAACGATGCAGGTGATGATATTTCAATTACAACAATTACTCCTAATCCAGACAGAGGAGTATTAGTAGAAGAAGCTACTGGTACTTGGTGTCCATGGTGTACAAGAGGAACTGTTTACGTTGAAGGTTTGACGAAAAGATACCCAGAAAGATTTGTTGGAATCGCTGTTCACAATGGTGATCCAATGACTGTGGATGAGTATGATTCAGGAATTGGTGCATTGATTGGTGGTTACCCAAGTTCAGTTGTAGAAAGAGGAGATGATACAGATCCTTCTGCATTGGAAGCTCCATTTGTTACAGCAGTACAACAAGCTCCTCCAGCGCAATTAGCAGTTGGTGTAGTTGATGATGGTTCAGGTCAATTAGACGTTTCTGTTAGAGCTACATTCTTACAAGATGTTCCTGCTGGTTATAAATTAGCAGCTATCCTTGTCGAAAATGGAGTAACTGGAACTGGATCAGGATATAATCAAGCTAATGCTTATGCTGGTGGTTCTCCTAGCCCAATGGGTGGATTCGAATTCGCACCAGGAACTATTCCTGCTGCTGATATGGTGTACAATCACGTAGGAAGAGCTTTGATCGGTGGATGGAATGGAGATGCAAATAGTATTGCTGGTGCAATGTTAACAGGTGAGCAAGCTGCATATACTTTCCCTACATATAACGCAGCTGGTATTAACTTAGATGAAACTTACATTGTTGGTGTATTATTAAATGCATCTAACAAGCCTGTAAATGCAATTGAAGTTTCATATGCTGATGCAATTGCTAACGGTGAGGTTACTGGAACTAAAGATGTATTTAACCACAATGCAGTTAGTGTATTCCCTAACCCATTTGCTGAAACTGCAACTATCAATGTTTCATTGGAGTCAAGTGCACAAGTAACTGTTGAAGTTATGAATTCAGTAGGTCAAATCGTATCAAGAGTTGATTACGGAACTTTGACTGGAAATCAAAACTTAACATTAGACGGAACTAAGTTAAATTCAGGTGTATATTTTGTACACGTAAGAATTGGAGACGAGTTAGCTACTAAGCGAGTAACTATTGCTAAATAATTTTTAGCTAAAAAATAACTCAAAATAAAAGGGCATTTGTACAATAATTGTGCAAATGCCTTTTATTTTACTATTTTTTATATCGATGGTCAACTAAAAAAGCCCTATATTTGGGGATATTAATTTTAGACAAATTTAAATATTTATCAATATGAAGCAGGTTTTACTTTTATCTTTTTTCCTTTTAGCAAATCTTGGCTTTGTAAAGGCACAAGATTTTGAGATTACTCCTAATGATATCACACTCGATACATTAGTGGATTTATCAGATTTATTTACTTCTGGTAAAATGCATTCAGATATCTATAATAATACTGCTCAAGGGGTGGAATTACGATGGGAAATTGTTCAAATGAGTGGTCCATCAGAATGGCAACCACAACTTTGTGTGAATAATGAAAGTGGAGGATGTTTCTCTTGGGATATATTATCTAATACTGACGCAGCATTACCTACTCCAAAGCCTTTGATGATTGCAGCTAACGACCATAGTATTTTTGACATAGGAGTTAGACCAAAAGGAATAGCAGGATGTGGTACTTATGAAATTAGAGTAGCTCCATTTAATGATCAAACTAATGTGGTTGTAGTTGGTGTTTATACTTTCAAGTATAATGTAGATGCAAACTGTGATGCTTTAGTTTCTTCAACTGATATTTTTGATAAATCATCAGTTAAGATTTTTCCAAATCCAACTACTGATTATTTTACTATTTCAGATGATAATTCATATGTAGAATCTATCCAGATTTTTAATATTGTTGGAAAACAAATGGCTATGACTCCTTTCCAAAATGGAGATGCTATTAATATTTCTGGTTTTCCAAATGGATTATATTTAGTTCGAATGTTAAATAATAATGGAGATGTTTTAAAAACGACTCGATTAACAAAGAGATAGATTTTCAAATAAACAAATCTAAATTTTCAAAAAAAAAATCCATTCTGAATATTCAGAATGGATTTTTTTTTGAAAATTTAATAACTCAACTTGCAGGATATTCCACAAAGTTCCTTGGCGTCTCATATAATCTCACTCCCACGTCATATTTTTCATCCAAATGCTTTCGCAAAATTGTCCAAATTACATAACAAATATTTTCAGCAGTAGGATTTAAGTTTTTAAACTCCTCTACTTCTAAGTTTAAATTTTTATGATCAAAACGGTTTTCGATTTCAATCTTTATAATATCCTTTAAAACCTTTAAATCAATCAAATAACCAGTAATTGGATCAACTTCTCCAGTTACTTTAATCTCCATTTCATAATTATGTCCATGGTAATGTGGATTGGAGCAAAGTCCAAATACTTCTGTATTTTTCTCATCTGACCAATTTGGTACAAATAATCGATGTGCAGCATTAAAATGCGCCTTTCTGTAAACTGATATTTTCATAATGGTAATAATAACAAAACAAACTTAAAATGGTTATAATTTTATCAGCTAAATCAACATTTAGACTACTTTTAAAATCCCAATATAGATACCCTTTTTCTCAATAAATTGATGTAATTTCGCACTAAAGTCAAAAAAAGGCTTCGAATATATATTTTTAAAGAAGAAGAAGGAAATAGATGAGTGTGGAAAGTACAAGTAGCGAATGAAATCTATAGAAGGAATGGAAGCAAAGGAGTTAAGAAAAGTACAAATTGATATTTTGTATATTCAAATATGGAGTAAAATTTCCATTAACGACTAAAATTTCGATTTTAGGAAAAAAACATACATCCCATTTACTGATTGGTTAAATCCAATAAGATCAAAGGTAAATTAGATAATGATACTAATGGAATTTCCATATCTCGTTCAAAAGCGAGGTTTTTAGGGAAAATATCTTCAATATACTTGTCCTCTGTAAAATCCAGTCGCCTTATTCTTTTTTCTATTTTTATGTTGATTAACTATTTAATTTTTTAATGTAATGCATTAAAAAATTCAAAAGCAATTTATGCAGTTCGAGCAAGTCATTGGTCAGGGAAAAATTAAAGAGGTTTTGCGCAGCATGATCTCCTCGGATCGAATGTCTCATGCCTTGATTTTTTTAGGAGGAGAGGGGTGCGGAAAATTAGCGTTGGCTTTAGCATTTGCACAATATGTTCTTTGTACAGATAAACAAGAAAATGACTCTTGTGGAAAATGTAGTAATTGCATCAAATCTGCAAAATTGGTACATCCAGATATTCACTATTCATATCCAACGGTTGGAACAAAAGTAGTGAGTACCAATTTGCTTCCTGATTGGCGAAAGGCAATGATTGAAAACCCTTATTTGAATGCTAATCAATGGTTGCAATCTATCGGAGCAGAGAATAAGCAAGGAAATATTACAAAAGATGAGTGCGTAGACATTATCAAAAAATTGAGTCTCAAGATATTTGAAGGAAGTCATAAAATTTTACTCATGTGGCTTCCCGAATATTTAGGGAAGGAGGGGAATAGATTATTGAAGATGATCGAAGAGCCGCCACCAAATACGTTATTCATTTTGGTTGCGGAAAATCAGGAGATGATTCTGAATACCATTTTGAGTAGATGTCAATTAGTAAAAATAAATCAATTGCCTGATGAAGAGATCATCAAAGCGCTAGTGCGGAATAAAAATATTCCTCAAGATAAAGCAGCAGCAGCGGCACATTTGGCAGAGGGGAATTATAACGAAGCGTTGAACCTTTTGGAAAATACAGAAAAGGATAATGCTATTTTGTTTTTGGAATGGATGCGATTAGCATATGTAGGGAATGGAGTAAGTTTGATGAACTGGGTAGATCGATTTGCTAAAATTGGTAGAGAAAATCAAAAACACTTTTTGAAATATGGACTGCATTTTATGCGTGAATATATGTTGCTGAAATTAACGGGTGATGATAACGTAAGGTTGTTATCCAATGAATTGAAAACAGCACAAAACTTAACAAAAATTATAGAATGGAATCAAGTAGAAGCCATCTCAGAATTATTTAATGAATGTGCTTACTACGTGGAGCGAAATGCGAATCCTAGAATTTTATTTCTAGATGCTTCTCTCCAATTGAATCAAATTTTAAAAACGAAGGTAGTTGCCTAGTGATGAACTATGAATGATACGTGATGAGTCCTGCTCGTCAAAACTCATCATTAAAAAAAAATTGCCTAAATAATAAAAACGACATGAGTTGTATTGGTTGTTCTGTAGGAACAAATTCAGACGGTACTCCAAAAGGATGTAATAGCAATGGTGGTTGTAGCACAGGTGGTTGCAACAAATTGAATACATATGATTGGTTGACAAAACTAGATTTACCTGATACTAATAATTTCGGATTTGTAGAAGTAAGTTTTAAGAATGGGGCTCGAAAAGCATTTTTTCAAAACCCTCCTCATACTCGAGCCATAACTGGAGATATGGTTGTGGTAGAATCAGGTGCCGGATTAGATATAGGGAAAATTTCATTGTCAGGTGATTTGGTGCGGTTGCAAATGAAAAAGAAGCGAGTGACTGAAGATGCAGTAACCCTCAAAATAGTTAGAATCGCAAATGATCGAGATCTTGAAAGATTGTACGAAGCTCGAGCAAAGGAACCTCAATTGATGGTTAAGGCTAGAGTGATTGCTCGGAATTTGGATTTGGATATGAAGATTGGAGATGTAGAATTTCAAGGAGATAAACGAAAGGTAACGATTTTTTATACGGCAGATGGGAGAGTAGATTTTAGAGAATTGATTCGACAATTTGCAAAAGAGTTTAGAGTGAAAATTGAAATGCGCCAAATTGGAGCACGTCAAGAATCAGCTCGAATTGGAGGTATTGGGTCTTGTGGTCGAGAGCTGTGTTGTTCTACTTGGCTGACTGATTTTAGATCAGTTTCCACAGCTGCTGCTCGATATCAAAATTTAGCCATCAATCAAACTAAACTTTCAGGGCAATGCGGGCGTTTAAAATGTTGTCTAAACTATGAGTTGGATACTTATATGGACGCTTTGGAAGATTTCCCTAAAAAAGTAGATGCTGTTTATACAGAAGCTGGAAAAGCTGTTTTAGTCAAAACAGATATTTTCAAAAGAACCATGTATTTCGCCTACCTAAATGAAGGTGGAGGCCGTGGGAAGTTTTATGGATTGTCTATCGAGCGAGTGAAAGAGATTATCGCAATGAATAAAGATGGGGAGAAACCAGCAGAACTATTAAGTGATGAAGCAAGATTTGGTGCCATGGAAGATGCACTTGCGGTGTCTACTGAATTCGGAGATGACGAAGGATTGACTGGAGTAATTGAATTACCACCTGAGCAAAGGAGGAGAAGAAATAAAAGCCGAAGTAAAAATCGGAAATCTCGAAATCAATCAAATAGAGGAAAAGGCAACCAACAAGGAAAAGGGAGCGCAAAGCCAGCTGGGAAATCTAAAAATCCAAACCAGAAATCGAAGCCGAATCCTAATCAGAGATCGAAACAAAAACCGAAGCCAAATCAAAATCAGAACAAACCAAATCAAGGTCAGCCAAAGGGCAAACCTGGTGAAGGAAGTGAGGCAGGTAAAAATAAACCGAATCCAAACAAAAATCGGAATAAGAACAGAAGGAATAATAATCGCAATAAGCCGAATCCTAATAAAAACCCAAATCCAAATCCTAAAAGGAATAATGATAATAAGGGGAGTAGTGATAACAAAGGCAATAGTGATAATAAGAAGTAATTAACTTTTAAATTATAAAAAAAGGGAGAAGTGTATGTCTAAAAGATGGACAATCATTTCTCCCTTACTTATTTTTTTTATTAAAAAAAATCTTAATCGAATATGAAATACGATGTTACCGTAATCGGTTCAGGCCCTGGAGGTTATGTTGCAGCAATCAGAGCTGCACAACTTGGTATGAAAACAGCAATCATCGAAAGATATAATACTCTTGGAGGAACTTGCCTAAATGTAGGTTGTATTCCTTCCAAAGCATTATTGGATTCTTCGGAACACTATCATAATGCTCATGAGAAATTCAAAACACATGGTATCGACATCAAAGATGTAAAAGTGAATATGCCACAAATGATTACGAGAAAAAATCAAGTGGTTGAGGAGAATACAAAAGGTATTGAGTTTTTGATGAAAAAAAATAAAATCGATGTTTTTCATGGACATGGTTCTTTTGTAAATGCCAATAAAATTAGCATTGCAAAAGATGATGGAACAAAAGAAGAAATCGAAACAGCTAAAACAATTATTGCAACTGGCTCAAAACCGATCACTCCTGCTTCTTTTAACTACGATAAAAAAAGAGTGATCACTTCCACCGAAGCTTTGAATATCAAAAAAGTACCAAAACGAATGATCGTTGTTGGTGCAGGTGTAATTGGTTTGGAATTAGGTTCTGTTTATGCTCGGTTGGGAACTGAAGTTGAAGTGGTTGAATTTGCTGACAAAGCAATTGCAACTATGGATATTGATTGTAGTAAACAACTAACTCGATCGCTTAAAAAATTGGGAATGAAGTTTCATCTCAAGCACATGGTAACGAATGTGAAAGCAACGAGCAGAGGTGTAACTGTAGAAGTACAAAAACGAGATACCGAAAATACATTTGAACTAAAAGCTGACTATTGCTTAGTCGCAATTGGTCGAAGAGCGTACACAGATAATTTAGGTTTAGAAAATGTAGGAATCGAAAAAGATGATCGAGGACGAATAGAAGTGAATGAACATTTGGAAACTAAAATTCCTGGAATTTATGCGATTGGTGATGTGATCAAAGGTGCGATGTTAGCACACAAAGCAGAGGAAGAAGGAGTGTTCGTAGCAGAAACAATGGCAGGTCAAAAGCCTCATATTAATTATAATTTGATCCCTGGAGTAGTATACACTTGGCCAGAGGTTGCTGCAGTAGGTAAAACTGAAGCTGAATTGAAAGAAGCTGGAGTACCAATCAAAATAGGTAAGTTTCCATTTAAAGCATTAGGTCGAGCAAGAGCAAGTATGGATACAGATGGTTTAGCAAAAATAATTGCGCACAAAGAAACTGATGAAGTTTTAGGAGTTCATATTGTAGGAGCACGAGCTGCCGATATGATTGCAGAAGCAGTCGTTGCTATGGAATTCAGAGCATCAGCAGAAGATATTTCTCGAATGAGTCATGCTCATCCTACTTATACCGAGGCAGTCAAAGAAGCAGCATTAGCCGCAACTGACAATCGGCCTTTACATTCTTAAAATAAAATTATCGGATACCTTTAGGGGCTGCTAACCATACCCATACCTTTAAGGTATCCGATAATTAATGATTTTTATTCGAAGCCATTTCTTAGATATTTTATACTCACTTCTATTCAAGGTTTCCAAAAAAAAAACGACTTGGAGAGTCGTCCTACAAAAAAAAAGGCCTGACAGCAATTTAATGCTATCAGGCGAAAAGGGTAAACTCTTAACTTGGCCAGATTACTCTGGACTTACATAAAGCTTACCTCCCCTTAATCTACGTTTTAAAAAAGCTTTCGCTTTTTAATGTCTTTATTAACCAAGTGATTTTTTTCAAAAAAAGGTTTCATAGTGCTAGTTTTCCGAAAACGGTATTTGAGATTTTGACTTAAGCATAGGATACATTCTTGAGTATTTTAAATAGTATAGTGTTTCGGAATTTGAGATTTGATTTAGTCAAAGTAAGTTCCATTAGGCTGTTTCGTATTCTATTTTTGGGATACAAAAACTTGTGTGTTAATTTAATTCAGAAAAATACTTTGAATAAGATCTCTCAAAAAAGAACCTATGCTATGTCAAAACGTTTTTGGAATTTGAAGATGAGTATCTTTTTACTCACCGTGCATATCTTATTAATCAAAGAAATAAAAAAGGTGAACCATTAAGTGAACTTTTATTTGAAAATAAAGAATAATTAAAATGAAAACAAAGTGTAACTATTTGATTTACAGTAAGTTAGGGTGTTTAAAATTTATTTATTTATTTTGAAAATAAAAAATAAATAAATTTTAAATAACATTTCTATCGATCAATTAGTTACCTTTCTTTCACCTTTTAACCCAATTTCTTATCTTCGACCAATAATCAAATCTAAGACCATCAATTAGGTTTGAAAAAATAAAAAGTCAAAGAATTAAAATAATTGTAGGGCAAAAAATGACAGACGCAGCGTTTCACCAATTAGTTAAAGAATTACAGGCAGGTAATGAAAAAGTACTCGATCAACTATTTATCGAGCACTACGAGTATTGTGTCAATCATCTCAGCAAGGAGTTTCATAGTGGCAATCATTATTGTTCTACTGATGATGCACGTGATACGGTGATGGATGGTTTTTTAAAATTACGGACAGAGTTGCTTAAAGGAAAAGTAGAAAATAGAAACCTACGAGGTTACTTGCTTATTATCTGTAGAAATATGTGGCTGAAAAAGGTGCAAAAGGAGCGATCAAAACTTTCTCTCGATATTGAAAAAGTAGAATACTATCTAGGTCAAAAAGAAGATCTATATAATGAAGATTTTAATCCACTATTGAAAAAAGAATTGGCGGATGATTTGACAGAAACTCAAAAACTACAAGCTGATACTTTCCAAGCAGCATGGGCTAAGTTAGGAGAGAAATGTCGTCAACTGCTCCAAGCATTTTATATCGAAAAAATCAAATTAAAAGATTTGCAAGAGCGATTCAATTATAGCTCATATGATACGATTAAAAGTATGCGAAGAAAATGCTATAATGGATTGCTAAAATGGAAAGATAAATTGATGGAAAAGTAAAACGATTTTCCCTGTCGTTTCTCGTAGCAGGACTTTCCGAGTTCAGCTACGTTTAATAATTAATCTTTTACAAAATACATTCCCACCTTATTTCCATGCTTCACTTCGACTTCGCCTCTGAAGTCATATTCAAAAGTACCATTAACAAGTTCACGTGTGGAAGCAGAAATATTAATTTTACCATTGTCGCAAGAAGTTTCCATTCGACTCGCAATATTAACAGTATCACCCCAAATATCGTAAGCGAATTTTTTAGTTCCAACAACTCCTGCAATGACATGGCCAGTATGAATTCCTATTCGCATATTCCAATAAGGAACTCCAGCTTTGGTTTTATCCTCAAATCTTTTCTTCATAAACTGTTGCATTTCTATAGCAGCATTGATGGCATCAGTAGGATTCGTTTCATTAGCAACTGGAATTCCACCAGCACACATGTAACCATCACCAATAGTTTTTATTTTTTCTAAACCATGCTGCTCGGTAATTTCGTCAAATGCTCTAAAGCATTCATTCAGTTCGCGAATCAATTCTTCGGCAGAAAGTTGTTCTGATATTTTTGTGAAATTACTAAAGTCGGCAAAGAGAACAGTTACTTTTGCATATTCTTTTGGTGTTGCAATTCCTGTCGATTTTAATTCATTGGCAGTTTCGATGGGTAAGATATTAAGCAATAAGTTTTCGGATTTCCGACGCTCTTCTTCTATTTCATTATTTTTTGCTTCAAGTCTTCGATTCGCAATTCGAGCATAATACCATGCACTTAAGATCATGATAAAAACTAAAGCTAATAAAGTTCCTAGTCCGTAGATGAACTGTCGGAAAGTTTCAGCTTGCTCTAATTGAAGCTCAGCAATATTTTGATTTTTCTTTGAAAGTTCGGCTTCTTGTTTTGCTTTTTGTTTTTCTACTTCTGCATTAGCAGCTTCCATTTCAGCAAACCTTTTTTGTTGTTGTGCTTCCGTAGCTTCCCGATCTTTTTGTTCTGCTATTAGCTTTATTTGAAAGACTTCAAGTTCTTGCTCTGCTTTTTGAGCTTGAAGCCTGGTGTTTCTTAAATTAGCATCTTTGATTTCCTGCTCTGATTTAAGGAGCAAAAATTCTTTTTGTTGTTGGTCGGCTTCTAGTGAAATTCTTTCTGCTTCTGATGCTAAATATTTTTTCTCTACTTCTAAGTTAGCAATTGCTTGATCTTTAATTTGCTCATTGACCAACAATAGTTTTATTTCTTTTTCGGATTTTTCTAAAAGCAATTGTGTTTGTAAAAGTTGTTGTTTTCGGAATCTATCTTCCAACGCAAGTGAGTCGCGAATCGCAAAATGTTTTTGGTAAAAATCTAAAGCCAATTCATAATCGTATAACTGTTTTTGAATTTCCGCAGCTGTATTATAAGCATTGCTTAATACTTGTAAATCTTTTCTCTTCTTGGAATTAAGAATCGCCAAGTCGTTAAATTGCAATGCATTATAAACATCGCCATGATTGAGATAAATACTGGCAATCAAGTGTTGAAGATAAGCATTAGAAATCTTAGAAGACTTTGGGTTATTAGATTTTATGGCTTGTTGCAAAAACTTAATGGCATTTTGGGAATCATCTATATTATTGTAAGTGATGCCAATATTGGTGTATAGAACTACTAAATCTAGTTTTGTAGATGTATTGTTAGAAGAAGACATTACACCATTCTCATAGGAATCTAAAGCAAGTAAGAAATACTTAATTGCTTTATCATGTTCATCTAAAAAATTAAAATTATATCCAATATTATTATTGACAATCGCAAGGTGCGCTTCATCATTTCCTTTATCTTGGACAAGACTTTTGATTTGCTGATTCAAATCCAAAGCCATTCTGTAATTTTTGATTTTTAGAAAAACGTTGACTTTTTCTTGAAGTGTTTTTAAAATGCCTTCGTAGTTATTTTCATTTTCGTAATAAGCTAATTGCTGATCATAAACGATCAGAGCACTATCAATTCTTCCCACAGCAAAATAGGATTTTGCTATAAAATCCATTAATTCTATTTTTTGCAATTTCGAAATAGGAGGGGAGGGAAGCCGATTCGCCTTCTGAAAAAATGGCAAGGCTCTGTCGTTCAAATCTTCGGATTGATATATTTTTCCAATCTGATTATAAATATCAAAAAGTGCTAAAGGGTCATTTTCTTTTTCTAAATAATTTTGAGCCTTGAGCAGGGATTGCAAAATGACTGGAGACTCAGTTGAAGTACTAGCATTTTCTAAATATGTTTTTACGATATTACTATCAGACCTTTCGATAACTTCTATCGAATTAGTGTCTTGTGTTTTTCCAAAAAAAGAACAACACAAAAGGAATGGTAATATGTAAATTATTTTTTTCAAAAATGAATTTCAGTTTTTTTAAGAAACAAAATAGAATATTATTCCCTCGATTAATCCACCCGATAACTCATCCCTAATCTAAAATTCCGCAACTCTTGCGGATTATAAATCAAATCATCAAGCGTATCGTAAGCATTCAAACCTGCATATTCTTTATTAAAGATATTTCTAATTTTGAAGAAAACTCTAAAATTTCGATTGATATTATAATTTCCCAAAACGTCAATGGTTCGAAATCTAGGTAAATCTCCTCGAGCATCATTTTTAACTTTATTTTTTGATTTACTATTAACGATAGTATCAAATGTAAAAGAGATTCTTCGAGTAGGTCGAATGACAATTCGAGTTTTTCTAATCATCCGAGGTAACTGACTGATTGATGATTGGTCAGAATAGTTAAGGATGTTTTCATCACCAAATGAAAAAGTGAGATTAAATATAAAATCTATTAATTGAGATTTATATAAATAACTGGATTGAATACCGTATAAACTTATTTGAGAAGAATCCGAATTAGTATATCCTTGAATGTATTCAATGGGAGCAACTCCTGATGAATCTCTTGTAGTACTTTGGAATGGACCAATAAGATTTTCATATTTGGAATAAAAACCTCCAATGTCAAAATACAGTTTTTTACTAGGGGTCCATCGCAAACCAAATTCTACATTTTGAGTTTTTTCTGGTTTAAGAAACAGAGCAGCTAAACTAATGGGGTTATTATTTTTAGAAGAAATTGCTAAATGGTTAGCTCGATAATAGGGAGAATGCACTTGAATGGCTGTTCCATAATTTCCTCGAATACTCCAATTTTGATTTGGTTGATAATTAATCCCTAATCGGAAATCAGTTGAAGAAATTGCCTCATCTGAAAAACTTCCTAAAAATGAATAAGTTATAATTTCGCTATTTTGAAACCAATTAAGGCCACCTACAAAAGTCCATTTTTTAATAGACCAGAGGGCTTGAGCAAAAGCATTAAATTGTATTCCATTGACTTCTTCTGAAGAAAATGGAGTTAACGATGAAGTGTCAGGGAATTCTATTGATGAAAAAAACGAGCTTTCCAAAGGAACTCTTGAATAATTAACGAGCGGAACGTTGGCATACGCTTTAAATAAAATTCCTGTGGTAAAATCAATATTACTTTTTGGAAAAAGATTAAAAATTAAGTCAATTCGAGCATCATGTGACTCTGAAAAACTAAAACGAGTTCCAGTAAAATATCTTTCATAGTGACTGTTTGTCAAAGAATCATATCGCATCAAATCGAAGTTACTTGTTTGAGGATCAAAAGAATCAAACCAAGTTAATTCATCCAGTAATCCACTTGTATGATTATAAACATAATTAGTTGAAGACCGACTGTCCATTTGATATTGTAAATAGCCCACCCTAATGTCAAATCCCATTCGACTATAATCCTTCTTTAAGGTGAAATTAGTATTGATGATTCGCTCGCCAATATAATTAAGTGGATTGGTATAAGAGACTGCAAGAGGATTCAACCCAATGGAACTATGATCTCTTCGATACATGGCTTCAGCAGATAAAGTCATAGCTCGATAAGCTAAATTAATTCCAACTAATCGACTTTGATGTGGGAGATTATTGAGCAAGGGTTCGTCGTTAATAGTTACGTAGTTTTGAATTGCTGTATAATCTAATCGACCATTAAAATAACGTTGGGGATTGAATAAACTATCGTTCTGATATTTTGTCTTGAGGTCGCCTCTGAAAGTGTAACTTCCATAAAGTGAATATCGCAAAGTCTTTTCTTGCTTACCTAGTCGTCCTCCAAAACTCACATCCAGATTAGTGTATTCATTGTTTCCTGCACTTAAATTAGCTTGAGTGTAAACTGGCCTTTTCGTTTCTTCCAAAACGATATTTATCACTCCTGCTGAAGCGTCAACACCATATAAGGTTCCTGTTGCGCCATAAATTATTTCGATTCGTTCAGCTTGCTGAATTGGAATTTGTGCTCCAATTGGCATTCCTCGAACAACAACTGGTTTGATTGGATTTCCATTAAGTAAAATTTTAGCATAGGTATTTCCCATTAGCCCTCGCATCAAAAAAGTTTCTCCTTCTAGTGCGTTTCCTGGTTGTGAAACTTTGATGCCTGGCGCCATTTTTAAAGCATCAACTAAAGTCCGGTAACCATTGTCTCGAATTTCTTCTTTAGTAATAACATGAATTGAAAATGGCAATTTCTTGAGTTCTTTCATAGATCGAGTGGCGGCATATACTTGCTGATTAGTTTCTTTTATTTCTGCAGGACGAATGTCTTGAAGGGATAATTTATCAGCTGCCAAAACCACAGAATCTACTTGACCAGCAATTAATGTTGGCAAAAAAAGAAAGGCAATAAATTGTAAAAGAAAACTCTTCATAAATTAACTAGTTGTAGTTTTTTTTTGGAAAATGTTCTCTACTTAAAAGGTGACTTCGAGTCTAATGTCGTCAACTTAAGGAAAAAAAAATTACGTCAGGTATCGGATCCCTTCCAGAGATTTGATACCTAAGAACACAATTATTAAAAAACTATAGGTCTTCCAATAATTTCATCACGACAGATTTTTTGCGAAGCGAAACAGGAATTTTAGAACCATCTCGCATCACTAAATATCCACCATCGACTTTGACAAATTCTTTGATTTGTTGGGCATTGATTAGGTGTGATTGATGAACTCTGGCGAATTGATATTCGCTCAACATTTGGTCATATTCTTTTAAAGTTTTGGTGACCAATAACTTGTGTCCATCTTTAAAGTAAAAAGTAGTATAATTTCCATTCGACTCACATCGTACAATATCTGCAATTTCCGTCACATGGATTTTTTCTAAAGTATGCAAAGCCATTCGTTTGGGAGCGCTTTGTTCTTTGACGGTGTTTAATAATAAATCATAATTCTCTTGAGTTGAATTATTGACTTTCGAAACTTTTTGTACAGCTAAAATTAACTCATCAGGATCGACAGGTTTGAGTAAATAATCAACTGCGGAAAATTTAAATGCCTTAATAGCAAACTCATCAGAAGCAGTTGTGAAAATTACTTGAAAGGAAATGTCTCCAAGGATTTCCAAAATGTCAAAACCAGTTCCGTCCTGTAATTGTATATCTAAAAAAACCACATCGGGTTTTATTTTATTTAAAAGTTTAGAACCAGAAACAACTCCATCAGCTTCGCCGATAATTTCGATATCAGGACAATAAGCGGCTAAATCTTCTTTGAGCGTGGCTCTTGCTTGGGCTACATCATCTACAATCGCAGCAGTCAATTTCATAGATTTTTTTTTATTTACAAAATATCAAAAAAGTATATAAGTATATAATTTATCGTTTGCTAAAAGTAATTAATCTTCGCTAAACCCATTACTTTAAAACATAGTAAAATTTTCTTTGTTACTTCTCCATGAATTGGATTAAAGAAAATATATGGTTCCTCCTTTTTTTCATTTGGAGTTTTCCGATGGGATATTATCGAAGTCAATTTCGAAAAATAGTATATGAAACGGATGATTGGAAAATCAACATCAAACCTATTTTTATTAAAGAAATGAAAGGATTATTAGGAAATGTGTTTCCTGAGAATGAGGAGTATTTAAAGATGAGGAATTTCTATCGATTTTATTTAGTGGTTTATGTTGGATTGTTTTTGGCGTGGCGGTTTTTTTAGTTTTTGAATTTTATTTCCACATAATCATTGATTAGACATTTTTCAAAGCATTTTATTTTTCCATCGACTTCGATACAATCGAGTTTATTATTACTATTCCATGTTGATTTTAGAGGGAGTATTTTTTTGAAATGCTTACTCTGATGTTGTATTTCTTTTTGTATTTCGTCATTTTTAAAACCAGCAATTTTATTGGCGATATTTAATTGTTCAAAACAGGCACTAAGCGTCACTTGTAATTCTTCCTCAGAACTTTCTTTTCTACATTTAGAAAATTTTCTAAGATATAGTTTGCCTAAAAAAAAATGCGCTTTTTCAGAATTAGGATAAAGTTGAATACACTCATTAGTTGTATTTATTGCATTGTCAAAATCTTTGAAAACACTTGAATAAGTAGATGCTTTTCTAAGCATGTAAAATATCCTATCTGACTCTGATAAATCTCCATCTTTCAATTTTGCATCATATTGCCCAATCAAATATTCTTTCTGAGTCCCAAAACTATAACTTGGAACATTCGCTTGGAAAGGTTTGGAGTATATAGTTGTATCATTTAGAACGACTGTATATCGAACTTGAGTTTTAAAATCTCCTATTGGAAGATCTTTTCTTTGCCATGAAAAATGATCATTAGGAAGGATTGTATAATCTATTCCAGTCCTACAATCTATAATCCTATGATCGATATTTGTCCATTCACCAGACTGGTTTTTTGCTTCGGGATAAATATGAAATCTTCCGTTAGTGCCATAAAACATTTGATCTTTTCCGGATCGGTTAATTATGTAAACTAAAGTTTGTTCTATCGAATCAACATTTTTTAGTTGAAGGTAAATATCATGCTTTTTCCTAGACGGGAGATTTTTTAATTTTTTAATCCTTTGCCCAAAAGATGTATTTGGCAAAATGAAAAACAAGGAAAGAAAGAATAAAATGTAGTTTAGTTTTTTCATAAAATAGCTTCCTAAATTTTTTTGAAAATTATTCTTCCACAGGTAATCGCACCACCACTTTAGTTCCTGAAGGATCACCACTTTCATTTATCAAATCAATAATTTCCAAACTTTTTAAACCTATTAAATCTTTGTTTAAAATATCTAATCGCTCTTGCGTCACTTCCAATGCAGCTGATTTATGTTGATGTTCGATTTGACTTTTGATCTTTTTGGCTGCTGCTCTTCCTATGCCATTATCTTTGATGGAACATTCGAGTAATTTATTTTTTTGTAAAAAATGAATATCGATTTTCCCTTTTTCCTTCAAATGTGCTATACCATGAATAATCGCATTTTCCACAAAAGGTTGAAGCATCATCGGGGGAATCATTAACTCTTCCGTATCCATTTCGAGCAAGGTAGTTACTTCAAAATCGAAGGTGTTTCCACGGCTTGATTTTTCGATAGCCAGGTAGTTTTGCAAAGTCTGAATTTCATCTTCAAGTGTGATAAGTTGCGACCTAGAATTTTCCAAAATTGAACGCATCAATTTAGAAAATTTAGCGAGTTGGTAGCGGGCTGTTTTTTCATCTTTTTGAGAAATCAAACTTTGAATGGAGTTCAATGTATTGAAAATAAAATGCGGATTCATTTGCAATTGCAATGCCTTTTGTTCCAGACTCAATAAGTTTTTTTCCATCTCTAATCTTTCTTTTTCTCGAGCAGCTTTTCGACGAATTTGATTGATGCGAACTCTAATAAAATAGCCAATTAAAAAAACTCCTAACAATATACTTACAAGTCTAAACCACCACGTCTGCCAAAAGGGTGGAAGGATGGTAAAACTCATTTTATAAGGCGTTTCATTCGCCACACCATCTTCATTAAATGCTCGCAAAAAGAAAGTATAATCGTTCGGTGGAAGGTTATTAAAATCAGCAGTATTTTTAGACCTCAAAGGTGTCCACTCATCGCTTGCGCCTTCTAGTTTCCATTGATATAAAACTTTCTCAGGATTGGATAGATTAATACCTTGAAACTCAAATTCTAAATCATTTTGATCGTAAGGTAATTCCAACCCAGGAAGAATTCCGCCACGTGGATTAGCCCATTTTTTAAACTCAGTTTGGGACAAAGGTTCATAATTCAAATTAACTGCAGAGATATTGACTATTGGTGGAATTGGATTGTTGGTTGCGCTGTTCGGATTGTATTTTGTCAATCCATTCATAGTGCCAAACCAAAGGTTTTCCATGCTATCTCGAAGAGACGAATTTTGACAAGTTTCGATTCCTACAAAACCTTCTGACTTGCCGTAATGCTTGATTTTATTGATGTTTCCAGTTTTGTCAAAAGAAAGTTTATCTAAACCAACCTCTGATCCTACCCATAAGTTTTGATTTTTATCAAGTTGTAAAAGATAGACATTATTTGAAGTTAAGGTCTTACCTTTTTCTCGATCTTCGATGTAAGAGAAAGTATTTATATTTTCAATAATAAAGGAATTGCGATATAATTTTAGTTTGCAAATTCCTTTGCTCGCCATTCCAATCCATAAGTTGCCATCAGCATCTTCTGTCAAAGATCGAACGTGATTATCAAGCAATCCATCTTTAGTTGAAATGGTGAAAATCGATTCATCATCTTTAAAAAAACCAATTCCATTATCTCTAGTGGCAAACCAAACTCGACCTTTTTTATCAAGGTGTAAATCTGTAATTTTTCTACTTCCTAAACCTAGTTTCCCTTTTCGGTAAATTCTAAATTTCAGATTATCGCGATAGCGAACTTGTGCTTCTTGAAAACTGCTATCGACGCTTCCATTCAAAGGAGGAGATAGAGTGAATTCTTCTCTCGAAACTTCAATTTGAGTAATACCGTCACCTGCTGTTGCTATCCAAATTCTTCCTTGTTTATCTTGAATGATATCTCTGATGAAATTACCACTCAAGCCATCATCATGCTTGAAGAATTGAAAAGTACCTTGAGTGAAAAGTGCCAATCCCATTCCTTCCGTTCCAATCCAAACTCGCGAAGCATCATCTACAAAAATAGATTTGCATTTGACATCTGCAAACCCCTCGTCAGCGCCATAGTGAGTGAATTTTTTCCCATCGAAATAAGAAATACCTTTGGTTGAAGCTCCCAACCAAAAATGACCTGCAGTATCTTTTGCTAGTGCATAAACTTGGTTTCCTTGCAGACCATTTGAAGTATTATAATGTATAAATTGCTGCCCTGAATATTTACTTACGCCACCACCTGAAGTACCTATCCAATAATTGCCCCAATGGTCTTTTAGAATATTTCGAACATGATCATTAGCCAATCCATCTGACTCATCGAGGTAGGAAAAAGTATTTTCTTTTGGATTCCAAATCGTCACTCCTTTGTTTTGTGAACTAATCCAAATCTGTCCTTCATCATCAGCAAACATGTTCGTGACTAGATTGCTAGCCAATCCTTCATCTGTTCGGAAATAGGAAAAATAACTTCCATTGAATACATTTATTCCTCCATTGAAAATGCCGAAATAAATATTGTTTTCGTCGTCTTGATAAATACTTTTGATGTTGTTGGCTGAAAGTCCATCAGCTAACTTGAAGTTTTTTAATACTTTTTCATCTCGAATTTGATAGGCACCACTTTCATCTGTTCCTATCCAAAGGTTGTCTTTGTTATCATAAAAAAAACAATTGACTCGTGAGGAGTTAAGGTGATAATCCGTAAAATTTTTACCATCGAATTGATAAGTTCCCTTGGAAGTTCCAATCCAAATTTTACCTAATGGATCTTGTGAAATGGCGGTGATAAAATCACTTTTAGGTAAATGGAAATTTTGAAATGCTTGGCCATCAAATTTGCTAAATCCTTTTTGAGTACCGATCCAGATGTTTCCATCTTTATCTTCAAATAATGATTCCACATAATTATTAACTAACCCATGGCGAGTAGAATATTGGGTGAATTTTTTTCCATCAAATCGACAAACTCCTCCACCTTGTGTGCCTAACCAAATGTATCCATAGCGATCTTCGATCATCGCATAAACTTGTGATTGGGCTAAACCTTCGCTGACAGAATAATTTTGAAAATTAAATTGTTGCCCGCGGAGTATTTGCGAAAATGATAAATTGGAAAGAATAAAAAGTAGAAAAAGGAATGTTTTTTTCACCTGCAATTACTTATTGTTTTGGTAAAAATAACCCCCGTAAAACGATTTTCCAAATCGTTCCTCGTAGGACGACTTTCCAAGTCGTTTGTATAGTGACGACTTGGAAAGTCGTCCTACGAAAAACAAAAAAAGACCTGACCAATTTTCTTAGCCAAGTCTTTTTTTATTTCTCAATAACCGTTTTATCCTTTCAAATAAATATTGAACATCGAACCTTCGTTGATTCGACTACGTACTTTTACTTCACCATGGTATTTGTCAACAATACTTCGAACGATGCTCAGACCTATTCCGATTCCATTGCTAGAATTATTTAGTCTGTAAAATGGACGGAATAACTTTTCAGCTTCGTTATCATTTTTGATGACCATTCCTTTAGCATTGTCTTTAATCCCAAGTAGTAAATATCCACCTACTTTTTTAGTTTTTATTGTGATGTGTAAAGGTTGTTTGTCCTGACGGTAGGTGATAGAATTATGCAACATTTGGAAAAGTAATAATGACAGTTCCGAAGCATTAGCTCTTATAGTTGGCTCAATAAAATTAGTAGTAAAAGTTATATCGTTTAAGTCGAATTGTGCACTCAATTCAATTTTCACTTCCTCTAGCAAATTGGCAAAATTGACTTTTTCTTTGGTTGGATTTAATTCAGTTTGGACATCGACTAAAGTAGATAAGGCATTAATTTTTTTTGCCATTTCGTTAGTCGTTATTTTCATTCTTTTTAAAACATCGGTCTTTTTTTCTTCCTGAGGAAAATCTTTTAACAAGTCCAAATAAATTTTTAAAGCTAAAAGTGGACTTCGCAAACTGTTGGCAGCTGCATTGACCATGTCGGTTGTTTGAGGTTTTTCTGTTAACGCTTCAGAGAATTTTTCAACAGACGCAGTAGGTCTATTTTCAAAAAGACGTTCAAATCTTTTTACCTCTTCGCGATAGTTTGTAATGATAGTCATGGGAGATTTTTTTGTTTAAAGTGTGTTAAAATCGATTCATAGTCGGTTTTTAAAATGGCGAAATACGAAACGTTGGTATTATTGTTTTGTATAATTTGACATATCAAGGATTAAGCCAATTTTATTTATATATGTTCAAATGCTCTAATCCTAATTTTTCTTTCGAGTTGATTTTCGGAATAATTAAGATATTCATCATTTTGCAACAAGTGAAAAATCGTAGAAGCATTATCTTCGCGAACCCACTCTTTTAAGATTTGGAGTAACTTAAGAGCCCTTGAAGTTTTTGCATAAAAATCCATAAACTCTTCGTAGGCTTTCAAGTGGTTTTGAGACGATTGGTTTTGTGGTGCGAACTGCACGTTTATTTGATATTCTAAAAATTGAATTCTAGAATCCAAAATGGAAAATATAGTTGAGGCAAGTGTGGGGTGCAACTTTTTAGTTGCTGCGACAATTGTCTGAGAATGCATAAATTGATTTTTGCTAGTGTTTCGAAAAAGTTGATTTAGGCCTGAAAAACGACAGACTTATTTTTACAATCAATTTCATTATTTGATGTAAAATACTTTAATAAGAATTAATATTGAGTTTTCAGATTATAAAAGCGAATAAGGGGAGTTCCGCTTTGTGTTTTTGAAGACCTGTTGGGTTCATAATCTAAACGGAATGTGGAAATGTTTAAATTATAATAAAATAAATATACAAAAGATTGATTTACAATGCAATTACAAATTTAAAATATTTAATATTTTGATTAACCTAATTTGCTAATGGTAGGGTTTTTAAAGAAAAAGGTCGGTTTTGTAGTTAATTGCTGATCCGATTTAAACCGGCCTTTGCCTTTTGATGGAGACTATTTCGGTATTCATCAGGCTTGATGGAAAGGCACAATTTAAAAAACTCTTTAGCCTTTACTTTATTTTTTTGGTACTCGTAAATTCGCCCAATTTGAAGTGCAGCATTGCAAGCAAAATAATAACTCGCATATCTTCCCCGGTCAATTGTGGTTTGATAATATATAATTGCATCATCATGTTTTCCTGTATTGTGAGTGAGACGCCCTAATCGATAAGCATATTCTAATTGATCTTTTTGAGTGCTAAAATCAGCCAATGTTCGTTTTTTTAATAACTTAAATGCACGATCATAATATCCTCCATCAAAGAGTAATCGAGCTTTGAGTAAAACCATATTTGGAATTTTTTTAGCCTTCGCTTCTTTCTCTGCACTTTTGTCTCCGCCGATAATTTTAGCTCCTTCGGTTTTGCAAAATTTGATGTAGTGAACATAGTTAATTTCATTTCCCTTAACGAGTTCATACCAAGCTAACTTTTGGTAAGCTTCTTTGATATAATTTTGGCCATGAAAATTTTTAATATATTTTTTCAAATAGATATCAGCTCCTCGATCTAGGCGATACAATTTTGCGAGCCCCAACATATAATCTAAAAAATGGAATTTAGCATACTGACTTCCTTTCGGACGATTTTCCAAAATCTCAATTGCCTTATCATTTCTTCCGGTGTGAATGGCAATGTTTCCTAATGCAAAACAAACCAAAGGATTGGTTGATGGATTTAATTTTTTATTTTGAATAATATTCCAAGCGGAGTCCATATCATCTTTGAGATGCAAAACTAAAAATGCATACATGACCAAAGTTTCTTCTTCAAACATAAATGGATTCGACTGAGCATAAATTAAAATTTCTTCCATTTCTCTTTTGCCCTGCTTGATATTTCCAGCCATCCCCGAAAGTAATTTTACACCCCATTTATATTTGCTAGGAATTGTTCCGACGATGGCATGGAGCATACCCAAACTTTTTTTATTGGCTACGAAATCTGGAAATTTCTTTTGATTACGTTTCAACAAATGGTAGGCATCACTTACTTCATTAAAGGCATTAAAATATTGTTCAAATTTTAATCGAGCCAAAGCCCATTGTAATTTAATTTCTGCTTGACAATATAAATAGTAAGGGGAGTTTTTATCTCCTTTTCTAATCTGCTTGAGGCGAGGGTATTTGTTTTTTTCTAGTCGCTTAAATTCTGATTTGTTCTCATTGATAAAAACTGTAAAAAAGTCAATGTAATTTTCGATGAAATAAACAATTTGATTTTCGGGATCTTCTCTTTTGATTTTTTCGATATCCTTTTTTGCTTCGTCAAATCGTAAACTCATAGCTTTTTGGTAAGCTTCAGTCGCAAGCGGAGTAAATTCAAAATGCTTCCCGTTTGCAAAAATAGAAGTCAATAAGAATAGGATAAAAAGGAAGTATTGTTTTTTCATATTTTCTAAACGAAGATTTTTGGAACATGTTGACATAAAAAACAAAAACCTCATGTTAAGTCTTGACCAAAACATGAGGTTTATACTTTTTATAAAAAAGGAATAAAATTACATTCCAGCATTTGCTAATGCACTTTTTGCCAATTCCATCAATTCGGTATGATAAGTTCCGCCTTCAGTTCGAGCCATCACTCGACCTCTTTTATCGACCCAAACTAGCGTAGGGTAGGCCTTTACATCGTACAATGCTGCAAGATTTTGACCATTGCCTTTTTCTCCATCCACTTTGTAGCTAATAAAGTTTTTATTAAAAAATGCAGCAATATTTTTATCTGGAAAAACATCTTTATCCATCATTTTGCAAGGGGCACACCAAGTAGCATAAAAGTCGATGAAAACTAATTTCCCTTCTTCTGCAGCAATATCTAGAACATCTGAAAGTGTTTCGGATTTCACAAAATTAACTCCTTGTTTGGTGCTAGAAGAGGATACTGTCGCTTTTTTAGAACCTCCACATTGTGAAAATAAAAAAGGACTTAATAAAAGGAAGGCAAAAATTAACTGTTTCATATTCATGTGAATTTAGATTTTAAAATTAACGAAAGTTGCGCTATAAAAGTTGTTGTCTACTGATCACTCATAGTTCGCTTCTCTTGAATTTTTACGTATCTCAAAAAAACTCCCCAAGCCATAATTGCACTTATGATAAAACCAACTTTTCCATCTAAGAATCCGAGTTGGATAAAATAGTGTTTGATGAATCGAAAGAAGGGTTTAAAGTATAAATGAAAAAAAGTAACTCGTGGTGTTTTTTCAAAATGATCTTGTGCAGACCAATCACTATATCTTTGCATTTTTGCTAAAAAATGATCGAGATCTTTATAAGTATAATGTTCTAATTTATTTTTTAGTCGTCCTACATTGATACCTTCAGTCATAATCTCTTCATGGACTTGAAGATTGTTGTATCGACATTTTTTATTGATTAACCGAATTACAGCATCTCCTTGCCAACCGCTATATTTCACTTTTTTTCCCATAAAAAAACTCTGCCGTGGAATCCAAAATGCGTCTTTTTCAAATGGTTTTTGGAGAAGAGTTTTGATTTCGTTCTTTAATTCAGGAGTCACCCGCTCGTCAGCATCGAGAATCAAAACCCAATCATGAGTAGCCTGTGGTATTGCCCAATTTTTTTGATCAGCAGGACCTATATATTTTCTTTGTAAAATTATGGTTGGAAATTTTTTTGCTAGTTCTACCGTCTCATCTGTAGAAAATGAGTCTACTACAATCAATTCATCCGCCCATTGCGCAGACTCCAAAACACCTTGGATGTGTTCGGCTTCATTGAAAGTGGTAATGATGACGGAGATTTTTTGCATAATTAATCGGCTAAATTTCCAGATGCGATAAAATATGGATTTAATAAATTTTCTTTGTTATATAAAAGCGGTTCATTCGTTTCTGCGTGCAACACTTTTCCACCTGCTTCTTCTAAAATAATTTGTGCAGCACCTGTGTCCCATTCCATGGTTGGCGCCAATCGAGGATAAAGATGAGCTTCACCTTTTGCCAAGATTAAAAACTTTAGAGAACTACCTGTTGCTACTAATTCAGGTTGGTCAAGTTCGTTGACAAAATTTTGAGTTGATTCATTCAAATGAGAACGGGAACAAACAACTCCTAAGTTTCTATCTTTTTTGGAAAAAACAGCAGCGTGTAATTGTGTTGTTGAACTTTCTTTTTCCAAAAACGCACCTTCATTTTTTAATGCAAAATACATCTCATCCAAAACAGGAGCATAAACCACTCCGAGCACAGGACGTTGATTTTCGACCAAAGCAATATTGACTGTAAATTCTCCATTTCGTTTGATAAATTCCTTCGTTCCATCCAGAGGATCAACTAACCAATAATGCGGATAATTTTTTCTTACCTGGAAATCAATAGATTTATTTTCCTCAGAAATGATAGGATATTTTACATTCAAATTCTCTAAACCATGACAAATGACATCATTTGCTGCTTGGTCAGCAATGGTTAGAGGAGATTCATCCGATTTTTGTTGTACTTGAAAGTCATCTGAATTATCATAAATTTTCATTATCGCTTCTCCAGCTATTTTAGCTATTTTTGCTACTTCTTTGGCAAGATTTATGTCAATCATTAATTGATGATTTTTTTTAATGTGAAGAAAATTATTCTCTGTAATAAAACGTAAAAAATAACTAAAATGAAAAAAGTTCTCGTATCAGGTGGCTGTGGATATATTGGAAGCCACACGATTGTTGATTTAATTGATAATGGATTTGATGTAGTGTCAGTAGACAATCATATCAATTCCGATCCAAAGGTACTCAAGCGAATTGAAAAGATAACTGGGAAAAAAGTAAAAAATTATAAGATTGATCTTTGCAATGAAAAAAAATTACAAAAGGTCTTTAAAGAAAATAAAGATATCGTTGGGATCATTCATTTTGCCGCACTTAAAAGTGTTGGGGATTCGGTAGATCATCCTCTCTTATATTTCAAAAACAACTTGAACAGTACACTTAATTTGTTGGAAGCAGCAAAGAATTATAAAGTGAAGAATTTTATTTTTTCATCGTCATGCACCGTTTATGGAAATGCAAAAGATTTGCCTGTGACGGAGAAAACTCCATTTATGAAAGCGGAGAGTCCATATGGTTTGACAAAGCAAATGGGAGAAGAAATTATTGAATCTTTTTCTAAAGCCAACCCAAAACATAATTCTATTTTGCTGCGATATTTTAATCCAGGGGGCGCCCATGAAAGTAAGTTGATGGGAGAATCTCCAACGCTTGCCATGAATTTGGTTCCTGTAATCACAGAACAAGCGATTGGAAAAAGAAAATCAATTACTGTTTTTGGAGATGATTATGACACGAGAGATGGAAGTTGTGTGAGAGATTATATTCACGTTATGGATTTGGCAAATGCTCATACAAAGGCAATGCAGTACTTGGTGACAAAGAAAAATAAAACAAATTGTGAAGCTTATAATTTAGGAATTGGAGAAGGAGCGACGGTTTTAGAAGTGATTAATGCATTTGAGAAAGTTTCGGGTAAAAAACTAAATTATACAATTGGGCCACGAAGAGAAGGAGATGTGATTGCGATTTATTCTAATTATAAAAAAGCAAAGAAACGTTTGAAGTGGAAACCGAAAAGAAATATCGAAGATATCATGCGCACAGCTTGGGAATGGGAGAAAGTGCGATCGAAGAAATGACTTCTAGAGTTATAAAAGAAAAATAAGTTCAGATAAGATTAGTCCTGTTAGTCCGTATGGTTTAACAGGACTTTTTTGATTTTTAAAATAAATTCAAAAAAAATCAACTTGAAATGATAATTTCGTATAACTATTTTAGAGATATGAGGAGGATAGTTTTTAGAAGATGCTTTCACCTTGAAGGAGCGAAAGCAAAACGCATTTTGTAAATTTACAACTAATTGATTATCAGATGAATAGATCTATTTTTATTTTCTTATTGACCATTTTAACGACATCAGTTTTTTCCCAAAAAAAACAACAACCCTATTTTCAACAAGAAGTCAATTACGATATCAAGGTGACTTTAATTGATGAAAGTCATTCCCTTTCTGGAGAGGCAAAAATTGAATACATCAATAATTCCCCCGACGAGTTGAGTGAAATATATTTTCATCTTTGGGCGAATGCATACCAAAGTCAGCAGACAGCTTATGCTAAGCAACAAATCCAAAATGGAAGCACAGATTTCTTTTTTGCTAAAAAAGATGAATTAGGTGGATATGAAGAAGTTGATTTTTTGGTGAATGGGAAAAAAGTAACCTGGGAATTTGATAAGGAAAATCCAGATATCGCATTAATTCAATTAAATGAAAAACTCTCGCCTGGAGGACGTATTGAAATACAAGTTCCTTTTGTCATAAAAATCCCCAAATATTTCTCTCGCTTGGGACATGTAAATCAAGCTTATTATATATCACAATGGTATCCAAAACCTGCAGTTTATGATCGAACAGGTTGGCATCCAATGCCTTATCTGGATATGGGAGAGTTTTATTCTGAGTTTGGAAAATTTGATGTAAGAATCACTTTGCCAAAAAATTATATTGTCGCTTCCACCGGAGAGTTGGAAACAGAAAGTGAAAAAGCATTTTTAAATAAAAGAGTTCGGGAGACCAATAGGTTTATTGCGAAAAGATATCCAAGAGGTGCTGATCGATCTATTCCGATTTTAGATAAAGATACTTTTCCAGCGTCTTCAGATGAAATGAAGACGATTCAATTTTCTGCTGAGAACGTTCATGATTTTGCATGGTTTGCAGATATGAGATTTTATGTACAAAAAAATAGAGTGGAAGTTGGACAAAATAAGAAAGTAGATACTTGGGCATTTTTCAATTTAGAAGAATTTCATTTATGGTTGAATGCGACTCAATATTTGAATCAATCTGTCAAATTTTATTCTCAAAAAGTGGGTGCGTATCCATATCCTCATGCAACTGCGGTAAGTAATCCATTTGCCAATTCAGGTGCAATGGAATATCCGATGATTACATTGGTTGATCGAATGGTTTTGCCAGAAGATTTAGATGTGGTGATTGCTCATGAAGTTGGACATAATTGGTTTTATGGAATCTTAGCCTTCAATGAAAGAGACTTTCCTTGGATGGATGAAGGGATTAATTCTTATTATGAAAAATTGTACAAAGAGAATTATTACCCCAATATGGATCAAGGATTTTTACCTAAAAAGTTGGAGTCGAAGGGGCAATTAGACATTATAGAATTGATTAATGTTTCAATGCAAAGAGAAAATGTGCATCAACCAATTACGACTCCTATTTCAGAAATGACAGAGATGAATTATGGTTTAGGTGTCTATGATCGAACGGCAGCTATTTTAAAAAATAGAATCACTCCTTTGAAGATGAAAAGCTTTTTTCAACAATGGAAATTCAAACATCCGCAACCTGAAGATTTTATCAATCACTTCGATTTAGCAAATGATACAGTATTCTTTGATTTGATGAATACAACAAAGAAAATTGATTACAAGATGATAAGTGTCTCTGAATCAAATGGTTATGATTTGGAAATAGAAAACAAGGGTAGTGTTCCTGTTTCTTTTCATTTGTCTATGATTCTAGAAAATGGCGAAGAAGGCAGAGACATTGAAGGTTTTTTAGGAACAAAAACAGTTCATATTAAAAAACCTGGGAATGGAGCAGTCAAAGAATTTATCATTGACAAAAATCGTGACATCCTCGATATTAATCGAAAAAATAACAATATACGCACGTCAGGTGCATTCAAGAAGGCAGATCCATTTCAATTAAAGTTTTTAGGAGGAGTGGCGAATCCAACTCGAACAACTTTGTATTGGTTGCCAGCTTTGGGTTGGAATTATTATGATAAAACTATGTTGGGAGTTGCATTGCATAACTTTGATTTTTCCAAAAAGAAATTTGAGTTTGCGGTTGCGCCAATGTATGGTTTTGCAAGTGGGAATTTGGTAGGTGAAGGAATTGTAAAATGGAATACTTTTCCTAATTCTGATTTATTTCAACGCATTACGTTGAGTTTGAATTCAAAAAGATATACTTATGATTTTGATTGGGACGAATCATTTTATGATAATTATTTAAAAATCACTCCGAAGCTGGAATTGATTTTTAGAAAAAAGAAATTGACTTCTAGCCTTCAGCATGCTGTTTCATTTCGACATGTGAATATTACCTTAGATAAAGGTGTTTCCAATGCGGAAATGAATTCAAGAGAAAAAGAAAATTATTATGTCAATGAGTTGAAATATACTTTTGAAAATACCAATGTAACTGCCCCAATGAAAGCAACTTTGACCGCACATCAAGGAGATGGATTTTTAAGAATCTTTGCGAATGCAAAACAATTTTTCCCCTATGGCAAAAAAAATAAAGGAGCAACCATAAAAGCATTTGCGGGAGTCTTGCCACAATTGGAAAGTGATGTACCGATTCGAGCAAGTTTTACATTTAATGGGATTCCAAGTCGGTTCGGGCAACGAGATTATATGTTTGATGAAAATCTTTTGGGACGAAGTGAAGGAAGAGGAAATGTTGAAGGATCTGATGATGGAATTCTTTCTCAACAAATTTTCCAAAGAGATGCTGGATTAAAAACCTTGAGTGATTTTGGTTCTTCGCAAGATTGGATGGTAAGTTTGGGAGCAAGTACAACTGTACCTGGGCCATTGCCAGTTCGACCATATATTGATGCGGTTATTTACAAAGATTTTGATAGTGCTGAATTTGCGTATAGCTTAGGAATTGCGATTGTTGGTATTCCAGATGCGTTAGAAATATATGTTCCAATTTATGAAAGTAGCAATGTGACAGAAGGAACTAGTTACGAAGTAAGAGATAATTTGTGGAAGAGAATTTCTTTTTTGATAGATTTGAATGGCTTGAAAAGAAAGGGAAAAGAAGTGGTTAAGTTTTATTGATAATAATAGGATTTTTGATTGTAGAGACAAGGCATACCTTGTCTCTACAGTTGTCATTATTTTTGAATTATTATTTCTTCACCTCCAATTTTGGCAACTTAGAAATAATTGCTCCCAACTTCATCGCCTTCCCAGAATCACCGTCGATTTTTAATCGTCCTTGAATGAATGCAGTTTGCAAATTCATTTTTCCCATTCCGATTTTCATCAAGTGCTCATCTTTAATGATGAATGTAGCATCAGGATCTTTCGCTTTTCTTTTTAAAACTGTTCCAGGAGAATTATTTAAATTCACTTGCCAAAAAGTCTCTACATCACCTGTCACATGAAATTGGAACAAACCATTATTTGGTTTGATAAATTTCGCCGCGGCTTTTAGCTCTTTTTTGAAATGAGCAAACAAAGCGTCAGACTTTGCCTTGGTTGGTTTTTTATTCGCTGCTGATTTCTTCTTACCTCGTTTTAAAATAAGCTCTTCCAATTCATTAGCGGACTCTCGAATGTAACGAGTGAAAATATCAATGTCAGGCATCGTATTCGCATCCGAAGTTGGGCTAATCGTTACAAAACCATTGTAACTTAAAATGGTAATAATCAATCCCATTCCATCCAAAATCGGAGCCATTCCTCCAACGGTCAACAAGCGATGCCCATTCAGGTACAATGGAAATTGTGGGCCAGGAACATTAGTAATCGTTACATTAAAAACAGGATTATGCATTTCCGAAAGATGAAATCGAGTATACAATCGTGCTGCTTGATTCGCAATTCCAAAAGGAACAGCTTCTGCCATGCTCGCTAACGTTTTGGCACCAATTGCTTTTTGATAAGTTTTTCCACGCACCGTATTTTCATGAATAGCTTCTAATCGTTCGATTGGATCTTCAATATTTGTAGCCAACTGAACTAGCATCGAAGAAACTTGATTATCGGTATTATCTTTTTCCGCCTCTGTTCGAGTAGAAATCGGAACCATCGCTACCAATGGTTTGTGTGGTAATCTCTTTTTCTCTTTCAAATATCTTCTCAGCGCACCTGCACAAAAGGCAAGTACGACATCATTCATGGTCGTACCCATGATCTTTTTTAATTCTTTGATTCTTTTTAAATCTAAGATGGCAGTATTCCATTTTCGACGTCCTGAAACAATTCCATTCAATGGAGAAGGAGGAGCTGAAAAAGGAGCAGTTGGTAATTCCATTCGTTGAACTCGAGTTAGCATTCCAGCTTTAAGAGATCCTTTTACCGCTTTCGAAAGTATCTTGGGTAATTTCAATGGATTGCCAGCAAAGCTTATCGCACTTTTCATCACGACTGAAAGCTCATTTGGAATTGATTTAGGGCTAAATGGTTTAGGATCAGGAATTGGTTTTTTCTCCGGAGTAAAATCAAAAATTAAACTCATCATTCCAGCTCCAGCCATCCCATCAATCGCTACGTGATGAATTTTGGAAATTACAGCAACGGAGCCCTTTGGAACTTGAGGTACATTTTCCAATCCTTCGACAAATGTAAAAGACCACAATGGTCGATTTTGATCTAAGTGCTCACTAAAAACTTGTGAAGCAACTCTCCGCAATTCTTTCCAACCACCTGGTTTAGGTAATGCGATATGATGTAAATGCAAGTCAACATCAAACTCTGGATCATCCACCCAATATGGATAATCAATACTCATTGGTGCATAAACTAATTTCTTTCGCAACTTTGGAATCATGTGTAATCGCGATAAGATTGTTTTCCTGAAAGTCTCAAATTTCAAGTCACCTTCAATTACAGCAACACTTCCAACGTGCATTGGACTTGTTGGCGAATCGATATATAAAAAAGTGGCATCCATTCCTGAGATGGATTTCAGATTTGGGTTGTCAAGATTTTTTAGCAGTTTTCCAAACATAGAATTGTATATTTTTAAATATAATTTTTCACAAAATAGATAAAGAAAAGACCATAAATAAACAGCCAGAAATGGTAATTTATTATTGAGCTATTCCATAACGTCTAAAGTAGTAATAAACCTTTAAATATAAAATTATGTTTCCCTGATTTAATCTTAAAATTTATTTCTTAAACCAGTTACTCATCTGTAACTTAGATTTGGTATTTTTACGATTGTAAGAATCAAAATAAATAATTATGTCTGTAAAAAAAGATGAGACCGCTTCATTCATGCTGCGATTCACTCAAAAGATTTTTAAAAATAACGAAGGCGAACCTCAAGTGCAATGGCGAGGAAATATTCGGCATGTGCAAGGTGGTGACGAAAAACGATTTTCAGAGTTTGATGATGCAGTAAATTTTATCCAAGAGAAATTGGCTGAAATGACAATTCAGCAGATGGAAGATAAATCACCTGAAGAACAAAAAGGAATCCTATCCAAGAGTTTTGACCTTTGGAAAAAAATGACTTTGAATGCTCCGAAAATGGTTATGGAAACCATCAAAGATCCCAAAAAAGGAGTCGAGAATATTCAAAAAGAATTTCAAGAAGTGAGTGATGCGATTTCTCAAAAAGTAGAAGAGACGATTGCACAACGAAAGGTTGATGTTGATGAATGGAGAGGTGTTTCTAAGTCAGATCATAAAATGATGATGGAATTGATGGAGAAAATGTCAAAGGAAGTTTCAGATTTAAATAAGAAGGTGAATAAATTGAGCAAGAAATGAGAAAAATTGTGTTAATGTATATTCGACTATACACTTAAACACCAGAAAAGCAATCAAACAGATTAATGAGTAAAATTGAAAATCAAATTGTTGACCTAATTGCCCAAAAGAAAAACGCAGATATTCATGTGCAGACTTTGGGTAATTTCCAAATATGGAGAGACGGTGAAAAGGTCTCAGCCAAAGAGTGGGGGAGAGACAAGACAATTCAATTATTTCAATTTTTAGTAACTGCTCGACACCGACATAGTTTGCACAAAGAACAAATCGTTGATCGACTTTGGGAAGATGCAGATGGAAAAACAGCTGATCAAAATTTTAAAGTCGCCCTTCATGGTATCAATAAAGTACTCGAGCCCAACCGACCTAGCCGAACTGAACCAAAGTATATTTTACGCCAAGGGATTACTTATCAATTGAATTTAGAAAAAATTTGGATTGATACAGAAGCTGTTGAAAAATTTATTGCACTTGGGAATCAAGCCTTAGGCGATGCTCCCGAAGTTGCTATTAAGGCATACCAAGAAGCCATCGAATTGTACGGAGGAATTTATCTACCCAATCGATTGTACGAGGATTGGTCGAGTGAAGAACGAGAACGATTGCAAATTTTAGCGCTTGGAGCAATGATAACTTTGAGTGAATTATTGGTAGAAAAAAATCCCCTAGAAAGCATTCGTTTTGCTCAAAAAGCCTTACTCATCGATCATGCCTGGGAAGATGCTTATCGAGTTCAAATGGAGGCCTATCTCCAAAAAGGCAACCGTCCAATGGCCATAAAAACTTATCAGCAATGTGAAAAAGTTCTAGAAGAAGAATTTGGAATAGAGCCTTTGCCTGAGACTCAGCAATTATTAAGAAAAATCAAAGGGATAAAAGCTGTTTAAGCACAACTATTCAAGAGTTCAACAAATGCTAGTAATATTATAATTTTCATCCTGTCACATTTATTATCCTGCCCTTTTAAAAGTTAAAAGTCATTTTTTTCATATTTATATTAAAAATAATGTGTAAAACGTAGTAACTTAGCATCTCGATTACACTTTTTTAGGAATCACATGTTTTAGGAGAAAAAGAAAGCTTTAAAAATACCCCCTAAACCGAATAATATTTTTTTACAGCTAGAAACATTAGCAATCCTATGAAACACCAAAAAGAAACAATTCTTAGTATATTTTTTATATGTTATTCTATTGCCATATTCGCTCAACCATATCGAGTGCAACTTGCTGCGTACGTAGAAAAAGTTCCTTTCTCCTATTTTTCAGAAGCTCATATTTTTGGAGTTTATATGCTTACCGATCAGAATAATATTTACAGGTATTATATTGGTGAATTTCGGGAAAGAGCCGAAGCAGACTTATTGGTCAATGAGGCAAGGAATAAAGGTTTCAAAAATGCTTATGTAATTGACATTGAGGAGCAAAGACGATTGTGTGGAAAACCTTGTCCGTATATTTCTCCATCTTCAACATATTCAGATGAATCCACCGAAATACTAAATCTTCAGAATGTATTTTTTGGTTTTAATCAATCCACTTTGAGTTTGAAATCCAAACGTGCTTTAGATAAAGTGGTGATCGTTTTAAAAGAAAATCCACGACTCAAAATATTAGTTTCTGGGCATACCGATTCTAAAGGTTCGGCTGAATATAATATTGCACTTTCTAAGAGACGAGCTAGGAATTCTAGAAATTACTTGATTAATAAAGGAATTAAATCAAGTAGAATAAAGGCAGAAGTTTTTGGGGAATCTATTCCAGAAAAGAAAAATATGGATTCAAATGGAAAAGATGATCCAGAAGGAAGAAAGTTTAATCGAAGAGTAGTTTTAGCTATTTATGATCCGAATAATGGACAGATACCTTTTGACAAAGCAGAATAAAAAAAGCATCCCGAATTTTCAAATTGGAAATTCGGGATACTTTTTTTGGAGAACCTGTTAAACTGTTTTCGCTTCGCTAACTGTTAAACTGCTCGTCCTAAAATGGAAAATTTAATTATTTGAATATTCTACTTCAATTTTTAAATTTTGTGCATCGCTAAGTGATACTTTCTGATTACTTTCTACAGAATATCCTTTCATAGAGTAGTATTGCAATGTTTGGGTAAGATCACTCACCTGATTACCAGAGGCATTTTTGATCAGAATTGTATTTACTTTTCCATTGGAGTAGGAGACAGTTAATTCACGAGTTTTTAATTTCGAGTCAGTTGCATGATATTTTAACTCAGTTAATTGTCCTGATTTATTCATGGTGCTATCCACTTCGTATTTGTCCAACCAAGCAATTTTATTAATATTCGAATTTCGGAAAATGGTTAGATCTTTTTCTAAGTCAAATGTTTCCAAAACTTGTTCATCAATTTTTCCATTGATTTCAACCTTCTTTTTGATAGACTTTAACTCAGAAAGTTGAGCTATTTCTTGCTCCAAGAAATCATTGATATCAAAAAATGATTGATGTGAGCTTTTGACATTTTCTATTTCGCAAGAAGCAAAAAATGAAATGGATAAAAGGAGAATAAACCAAAATGTTTTTTTCAAAAGAAATTATTTTTTTAAACGTTGTTTTGTAATTAAATTTTTCCCAGTCATGATAGACGGTTTTCTCAAACCTAAAATCGAAAGTATTGTTGGCGCAACATCTGCTAATTTTCCATCTTTCAATTTGATTCTTTCATCTATATCATTTCCAACAAGAAAACAAGGCACAAGGTTTTTAGTATGTGCGGTGTGTGGTGTTCCATCTTCATTTATCATGATGTCAGAGTTACCATGATCGGCAATAATGATTGCTGCGTAGTTATTTTTCAAAGCAACATTCATCAACTTTTTGACACATTTATCAACAGTCACCGCCGCTTTTTTTGCAGCTTCAAAAATACCTGTGTGACCAACCATATCCGTATTTGCATAATTTAAACAAATAAAATTAGGTTGATTTTTTTTGATGTCTTTGATAATGGTATTAGTAATTTCGACAGCACTCATTTCAGGTTGGAGGTCGTAAGTTGCAACTTTTGGAGACGCGACCATGAGTCTTCTTTCGTTAGGAAACTCAGCTTCTCGGCCACCTGAAAAGAAAAAAGTAACGTGTGGGTATTTTTCAGTTTCTGCAATCCGAACTTGTGTCTTTTTTCTTTTGGCTAAAATTTCTCCCAGCGTGTCTTCCAGGTTGTCTTTTTCAAACAATACATTTACATTTTTAAATTTCTCATCATAACGAGTCATCGTAACAAAATGTAAAGGCAATTTTTTCATTCCAAAATCAGGCATATCTGACTGAGTCAAAACTTCAGATATTTCTCTTGGGCGATCTGTTCTAAAATTAAAAAAGATGACGACATCGTCTTTTTTAATTTTTGTAATTGGATTCCCAGCTCGATTCACGCAGACGATTGGTTTTAAAAATTCGTCCGTGACTTTTTTCTTATAGTTTTTTTCAAGCGTTGCTAAAATATCTTTTGTTTTTTCTCCTTCCCCTTTGACCAAAAGATCGTACGCTAATTTGACTCGTTCCCATCGCTTATCTCGATCCATCGCATAATATCGACCGATGACAGAAGCTAATTTTACTGATTGTTTTTTGGTATGATTTAAGACCTCTTCGAGGTAATCTTTTCCTCCATTTGGCGAAGTATCTCGTCCATCCATAAATGCGTGGATGTAAACTTTTTTCAAATCCTTAGATTGAGTGATATCGCAAAGTGCTTTCAAATGTTCGATATGGGAATGAACTCCTCCATCCGAAACTAAGCCCATCAAGTGCACAGACTTGTTGTTGTCTTTCGCATACTTGAGTGCCGCAAGAAGTTTTTTATTTTTGTGAAGTGTTTTTTCTTTGATGGCTTTATTGATTCGAGCGAGTTCTTGATAGACAATTCTTCCAGCTCCAATATTCAAATGGCCAACTTCTGAGTTTCCCATTTGACCTTCAGGCAAACCAACTTCTTCTCCAAAAGTGACCAATTCTGAATTAGGATATTTTTTATATAAAGAATCAACATAAGGCGTTTTTGCTTGAGCGACTGCGCTGACTTTTGGATTTTTTCCATGTCCCCAACCATCTAAAATGATGAGTATGACTTTTTCTGATTTCATAAGATACGAATGTGATTTTTTTAAAAATAGGTTATTGGTTTTAAAATGGTGAGTTGGCGCAAAGATAGAAAACGTAACGGGACTTTCCCAAGTCCCATTTTTCCTTTTTTCTCTTTTATGGAACTTGGAATGTTCCTCTAAGTGTTGCTCGTGTTTTTTTTTATTTTTATCGAAATAATAAATGCTAAATTGAGATTTCAATTAACTTAGATGCATTCATTTTACAAATAAAAAAATTAGATTATGATTATTACCACCACAGATTACATTCCAGGAAGAGAAATAGAAGAAGTTGTTGATATAGCTAGGGGAAGTACCGTTCGAGCTAGAAATATTGGACGTGATATTTTTGCAGGTTTGAAAAATATCGTTGGAGGAGAAATTTCAGAATACACTAAATTAATGGCAGACTCACGGGAGCATGCAATCGAAAGAATGATTGCTGATGCTAAAAGTATTGATGCTGATGCGGTGATTAATGTTCGATTTACGACTTCGATGATTAGTCAAGGAACGGCTGAAATTTTAGCATATGGAACTGCGGTGAGACTTAAACAATAATAAATGATATTGAAACACTAGGAATAGAGAAATGGGATTACTCATTACTCTATTCCTAGTGTTTCAATATCATATTAAGGGAACTAATTTTTAAAAATATCAATTTATGGAATTTATAGTTTCATTCCTCTTATCTTTGGAATTCCTTTTCTGGGTTTTCATTGTTTTGGCTTTGATTTACTTGATTGGCAAAAGAATGGAAGACAAAGAAAATGAGACTTTTGAAGATAGAGATAATTAAGGCAATGGCAATTGGAGATGTCAGTTGTAATATTGATAATTAGAAATAGTATCTCAAAGTGAGATTTACTTTCACTAAAAAATATGTTTTAAAAATTAAGTCAGCATGGCAAAGGATAAAAAATCGAAAGGTACAGTTGAGATAATTAATCGGAAGGCAAAATATGAATATCATTTCCTAGCGGAATTTGAAGTAGGGATCAGTTTGACAGGAACAGAAATTAAATCTGTTCGAGCAGGAGAAGTGAATCTAAAGGATGCTTATTGCCTTTTTACAAAAGAAGGAGAGTTGATTATCAAGAGTATGTTTATCGCAGAATATAAATTTGGAAATCAAAATAATCATGAAACACGTCGTGATCGAAAATTACTTTTGAGAAAACCCGAATTGCGAAAGCTACAAAAGAAAGTAAAAGAAAAAGGTTTTTCCATTGTTCCTTATCGAATGTATATCGGAGAAAGAGGTTTTGCAAAAATGGAAATCATTCTCGGTCAAGGGAAAAAATCTTACGACAAACGTGATGCGATAAAACAAAGAGATAACAAACGAGAACTAGATCGAGTGAAAAAACAATACAGATAACGGTGAATGCTTAACGGTGAACGATTAATTCCCCACGAGGTGTTTAACCGTTCACCGTTAAAAATTAATCGCTACTCATTGAGTGTCCAAATGTAATCTTTATAATCAATATCAGCTCCTTCCTTAATTTTCACTTCCGCATATTGGTTGATATATTCTCGAATACTTTTCCCCGTTTTTTTAAAATCACCACTATACCATCTAAATATTTTTGACAATTTTGGATTGTCAGGATCCAGTTCATTTTTAGTTTTATTATTGATAAAACCTTGCATTTGATCTTCCAATTGTTCGTCTAATCGAGCAGCGGTGAAAGCTTCATTTCTGAGCCTTGGGCAAGAGAAAGATGCGCAATTACACGCAGCATGAATTCGAGGTTCAGCAAATCTTTTTCGAATAATTCCATGTTCAATATCATTTAGATTATAGCTATTTCCTTCTATTTCGAAAAAATTAAGTTCCCAAACATCGTTAATAAAAGGTATTCCATTTTTGATGTCTTTGATACTTTCGGTAGGGTAATTATCTACGATTAACTTCACCGTAAATGCATTATAAGCATTGATCCAATAAGCGAGTCGTTCATCTGTTGACCAATTTTTATCATTGGGATGATTTGCAGATAGAAGATCGAGGTAAGCATTTAATTTAAGACTATCCTTGATGAAATCTTTATAATTCACTTTGCCTTCAGGAGAAACGTGAGTTTGAACCAAAGTATCCCAAAGCTCATGAGTAATTGGTTTTGAAGTAGATTCCACTTTACTAACAGCACATGCATTTAAAAGAAATACCGCAAAAGTTAAAGTACTTAAATATATTGTTAAATATTTCATGTCTCGATTTTTTCAAAAATTAAAGCTGTTTTAAGCTAAACACATTAAAGTTGTTTTATTTCATTTAAAAATAAGGTATTTAATATAAGTGTCTTAGTTAGGACTTAGATTGAAAATGTCATTGCAAAATTTTCCTTTCAAGGGTAAATTTTAATTTTGGGGAACCTGAAAACCAAATTCAACATTTCAATTCAAAATTATTATCTTTCCAAACATTTTAAAACACCTTCAACATAAACGTAAACATACATGGATATTAAATTTTGTGGAGCTGCCGGACACGTCACAGGAAGCGCTCATCTCGTCACCCTAGATAATGGATATAAAATATTATTGGATTGCGGATTGTACCAAGGCAATGACAAAGAAATGGATGACTTTAATGCCAACTGGTATTTTAACCCAAGCGAAATCGATTTAATGATTTTATCCCATTCGCATATTGATCATTGTGGACGAATTCCAAAATTAGTTCGTGATGGTTTTCAAGGAGATATTTTATGTACCCATGCCACTCGAAGTCTTTGTGCAATTATGTTGTTAGATAGTGCAAAGATTCAAGAACGTGATGCAGAATATTACAACAAACGATTAACTCGAAAGCAAAAAAAGAAAAAGAAATCACTTAAAAACATAAAATTTAGAACACCATTGTATACCAGCGAGGATGTTCCACCTGCAATGGATTTATTTGTTGGTTTGGGATACAATCGTTGGCATCGAGTGAATGAAAGTGTAGAAATGTTATTTCGAGATGCAGGTCATATTTTAGGAAGTGCGAATGTGACGATAAGGGTTAACATTGATGGAAAAGAAACTATGATTGGCTTTACAGGAGATATTGGACGGCCTGATCGACCAATATTGAGAGATCCCGTTCAGATGCCAGAGGTAGATTATATGATTTGTGAATCAACTTACGGGGATAAAGATCATATGGCAAAACCTGCGGAAGAAGATCGGCTGTTAGAAATTATTAAAAAAACTTGTGTTGAGAAAAAAGGAAAATTAATCATCCCCGCATTTAGTGTTGGACGGACACAAGAGATTGTATATATGCTAGATCAGATGGAAACGGCAGGACATTTACCCAAAATTCCAGTCTATGTCGATAGTCCATTGGCTGTGAATGCGACGCAAGTATTTGGATCGCATCCAGAATGTTATGATAACAATTTGAATGAATACTTATTGATTGATAATAATCCTTTTGGTTTTAATCGCTTAACTTATGTGCGAGAAGTAGCCATTTCGAAATCATTAAATAACTCTAATGAACCTTGTATAATCATTAGCGCATCTGGAATGATGACTGCGGGAAGAATTCGACATCACCTTTTTAATAATATCGATAAAGAAAAAAACACTTTATTGATAGTAGGATATTGCGCCCCAAATACCTTGGGTGGAATATTAAGACAAGGAGTTGAAAAAGTAAAAATGTTTGGTGAATGGAAGATTGTCAATATGGAGATTGAAATTATGGATTCATTTTCAGCTCATGCAGATCGGGGCGAGATGGTTGAATTTTTGGGAAATCAAAAGAAATTAAAAAAACTGTTTCTCGTGCATGGTGAGCCAGACAGGCAAAAGAAATTTAAAAATTTATTAATTGAAAATGGTTTTAAATCAGTTAAAATTCCAAAGTTGACAGAAGAAGTCAAATTGATATAATAAATTGTTTAATTGGGGAATCAGGGAGTAGAATCCTGATTTCCCGATTATCTGATAAACCAATTAATCCTTTTTTTACCCAACCTTTCTAATTAAATTTGCGTGACCGAAACTAGAAGATAGTTTCATGGAAGTAATTTGCTTCTATTTGGTTTTAAACAACTTCTTACATAAAACCTCTAGAAACATAATAGAGAAAGACAAATTATCGTTTGACAAGCAGCTTTTTTGATTCAATTTCGATACATAATCAGAGAAGTCTTTCCTAACTATACCTATCTTTAACCTACTTTTTTTAAATCCTTTGATCTTTTCCCAAAAATTGAATAAGCCTAATGGCTTACATTCAATTCACATTTTTTTTTCGATTTTTGTAAAAAAATAATTCATGAAAAATATTTTACTTCAACTATTTCTCTTAGTGAGTATAACATTAATGATTGGTTGTAAAGGTGGATTTGATGATCCGATAGATTCTAAAAGAGAAATAGCGGTTCCTCTTTTTTATTCCACAACAAATTTGACTAATCTTTTAGATGGCATCAATGAGGAGACTTCGATTGTAATGGGAGCAGAAGGAACTGTAACCCTCAGGTACCAAGGTAATGTGGCGAAGCGGACCGGGAATGAATTATTTGACTTTATTCCAATCCTCCCGATTAATTTAGTTGATTCTGTTACTACTTTTCCATTTGATCTACCAGGTACTTTAGATATTACATTGAGTAAAATCAAGGCAGGTAATCTAGGAGTCGTGATAGATAACCCCTTTGCCGAAAAAATAGATGTCACCTTGCGTATTCCTGAATTAACTAAGAATGGTCAAGTACTAGAATTGAACAGGTTGATTGACTCGGTTGGAACATCAGGTAGTTCGTGGCCAATATTTCCTTTTATTTCATTGAGTGGTTACGACTTGACAACTAATAATGATGAGCTAACAATTATTTACGAAGCCTATAGAGAGAGTGATGGCGAGAGAATTGTTTTTCCAAATACACATGCAATTGGTATTTCAAATCTAGAATTTTCCTATGCAGAAGGATATTGGGGACAAGAAATATTAGATTTGGCAAGAGATACCATTGAAATTGAATTTTTTGAAAATTGGGTACAAGGAGATGTTTATTTTGAAGATCCAGTAATTCAAATTATGGTAGAAAATGGATTTGGATTTCCAGTTCAGTCTGTGGTAAATACGCTTGAGATACTTACGATCGATGGAAGCAATATTACTTTGGAAAGTTCCTACATACAAGATGGAATTGACTTTGATTATCCTGCTTTGGATGAAGTTGGAGAAATTAAAACGACCATTTTTGATTTTGATAAAACAAATTCAAATGTGGTGGATGTATTGAGTTCTGGACCAGTATCTGTGGATTACGATGTGGATGCCATTTCAAATCCAGACCAAACTCAGGTGATAGGTTTTATGACTGACTCCAGTTATTTCCAAGTACAAGTCATAGTTGATTTACCCTTTAAAGGACACGTGAGAAACTTTAAGGGAAGAGATACTTTTAATGTGAATTTTGAGCAATATGATCAAGTTGAATATATAGAATTCAAAATGGTTGCTGAAAATGAAATTCCTTTAGGAATTGACATACAAGTTTATTTTGTAGGAGAAGATGAAATGGGAAATGAAATTTTAATTGATTCACTTTATACTACGGATGAAAATATATTGACAGCAGCACCTGTGGATAGCAATGGGGACGTTACAGGTGAAGTAACCATAAAAGAAACATTCTCTACAATCAATACAACTCAATTTGAGAATATTAGGAAAGCTAAAAAAATGATCATTGATGGAACATTTTTTACGACAGATGTAAATAATTCGCCTACTCCAATTGTCAATTTGAAAACAGATCAAGATGTCAATATTCGAATGGGAATGAAAGTAGGAACGAAGTAAAGCGGTTGACGGTCAACCCATTCATGTTGGAGAGACCGCCCAATGTTTAACGTCCAACGTTTTAAAAATTTTAAAAAAGAAAAAATGTTCAAATACCGTTTTTTAATTTTTGCTACTCTTTTTGTTTTTTGTAACAATACAATTACATTTTCTCAACAACAAGTAGGTTTGCATTTTATGGATATCTGGCAATCCTCAAAAACTAATCCTGCCTACATTTCTGATTCAACAATAGTTGTAGGCCTTCCTGGTGTTCATTTTAATTATTATAATACTGCGGGTGATTTTAATTCATTTATTGTAGATTATTTAAATGAAGAAGACGGGATCAAACCAGGAGAGGCTTTGTCTGATTTGCCAAGTGTAGATAATGTTTTGCGTGGAATCATGGAAGTGGAAACATTTAATATTGGGTACCGATTTGGAAAATTTCAGCTAGGATTAAATCATGTACAAAAAACAGATATGTACTTGAAATATCCTAAAACTTTAGCTCAATTGTTTCTCGAAGGGAATGGTCAATTTGTGGGACAAGAAATTGACTTAAGTCACGATATGAATTTGATATCGTACAATGAATTTGGGTTTAGCGGAGCTATGCAATTAAATAAATTAAATGTAGGAGCTCGGGTGAAATTATTAACCGGAGTTGCCAATGCATCAGTTGAAAAAGGAAAGCTTTCTCTTTTTACAGACGATGATGTGTACCAATTGACACTTGATGGAGATTATTCTTTAGATGCTTCTGGCTTAGTAAATGTGGAGGATTTAGATAACTTTAATTTAAGTTTAAGTACATTTAGTTTTAATGACTTTATTACTGAAAATATAGGCGTTGCAATCGACTTAGGAGTAACTTATGAAGTAAATGATAAGTTGAATTTATCCGCAAGTGTTTTGGATTTAGGAAAAATTAATTGGAAAGAAAATGTAAACAAATATGTAAATCAAGGAGCAACCAATTACGATGGATTTGATTTTTCGCAGTTTGTTGGAAATGATTCTATTTCATTCGGCAACATTTTAGATACTCTCCAAAATACTTTTAATTTTTCTGAAGAAAGTGAAAGTTACTCAACAAATATGCCTGTCAAAATCTACCTAAGTGGAACCTATCAGTTGAATGAAAAAACGAGAGTTGGTGGATTACTTTATTATGAAAATTATAGAGGTGAACATTTTCCTGTGCTAGGTTTGAGTGCCAATACTAAGTTTAAAAACATCTTTAATGTTGGCGCAACTTATTCAGCTCGAAAGGATAGTTTTCTTAACCTCGGTTTGAATTTTGCAATGAATTATAAAGCCTTTCAATTATTTGCTACAGCAGATAATGTTATTGGAGTTTTTCAACCTTACAAAAGTTCTAATGTAAATTTCCGAGGAGGTTTGAATTTGCTATTTTAGATGAAAAAATAAACCTCACTCACTTATAAGTTCTTATTCATAATTACCTAAAATATCTTAGTTCAATTTTCGGAATTGAACTAAGATATTTTATCATTTAAAAAATCACAAAACCTTCTTTTACATGAAAAAGATCTACTCTTTAATCTTTCTTTTATTTTGTATTTCCCAAATTTCTTTTGCTCAAAGTGAACTAGCCTGTGATGGAGAAAGATACATTGATGATGTATTTTCTGATTTTACAGTTAGCACAGTTACTTATGGTTCTAATACAAATATTTTGGGATTCAATCAGGATTTAAAGATGGATATTTATGAACCGGTAGGAGATGTTCATGAGCAGCGACCTGTTATTATTTTTGCATTTGGAGGAAGTTTTTTATTTGGATTTAGAGAGGATATGGCAGAATATTGTGAGCAGTTTGTAAAAAAAGGTTATGTAGCCGCAACGATTGATTATCGATTGGGAATTCCAGTATTTGAATTTAATGAAACTGGAGCAACTAAAGCGGTCATGCGTGCAGTTGCAGATATGAAAGCTGCAGTTCGTTTTTTTCGACAAGATGCCGCAACTGATAATGTGTATAAAATTAATTCAGATTATATTTTGGTAGGCGGATATTCAGCAGGAGCAATTACAGCAACTCATGTTGCATATCTTGATGAGAATGATGATGTAAATTCAAATACATTGGATATAATAAATGCAAATGGAGGTTACGAAGGAGATACTGGTGATGCTGACAATCAGAGTTATTCATCAGACGTATTCGCAGTATATAATCTTTCAGGAGGATTGCGAGAAAAGGAATGGCTTGATGTAGATGAAACGGCGCCATTGGTTAGTTACCATGGAGAAAGCGATTCAACAGTTCCTTTTATGAATGGCTTAGCTAATAATCTTGCGGAGATAGATGGAAGCGGATTATTGCATGTTCAAGCAGATGCAGCTGCACTTCCAAACTATTTAATGTCAGTAGAAGATGGAGGGCATTTAGATATTCATTCTGATCTTTTTTATGCAAGTGCATTGGCAGATTTTGAGTCTAACAGCCATATGTTTTTACAAAATCAAATGTGTCCTGATTTTCAAGTTACGAATACTATTGAGGTTGCAAGAGTTCAACAAGAGTTGGACATCTATCCTAATCCATCGAATGATTTAATGTATTTTGATTTTGGAAAAATAGAGAGTGATTATTCTGTTCAAGTTTTTGATCAATTAGGCAGAATGGTCAATCATTTTGAAATGAAGAATGAAAGTATTCTTTCTTTGGAAAAAAGTAAAATTGGGAGAGGGATGTTTTTTGTAAATGTATTGTTTGAAGATGAGATGATTGTTCCTTTGACTCGGAAAATTGTTTTTAATTAAGTAAGAGAGATTTTAAAAAATATCATTTTTGAATGACCCTTGTTTGCTAAAATGGCAAACAAGGGTTCTTTTATATATAAAAAAGAAATTAGAGCGATATTTTTTTAATAATAAAAATTGTAAAGGTTTCAATAGGTATTTATTTGAAAATTTAATATATTTATTAGTTCCAACCGAATATCTTCCCTCAGACTCCGATTTAAATTTTACTAACTTTTTTCACTATTCAAAAACAAATAACTATGAAGTTTAGATTTATTTACACCTTGTTTGCTTTACTTTTTTTCGCTTTTTTATTCTCATCAAGTTCAGGAGGAATAGAAAGTAATCGAGCGGGTGCACCTGGTGATGGTCTCTGTAGTAATTGTCATACAGGATCAGGTGCAGGAGGTAGTAGTGGTATTACACTTACCGGAGTTCCAACAGCATATGTAGAGGGGACAACTTATCCATTAGTACTTACCCTAACAGATGAAAATGCGAGCGGAAACCCAAATGCGAGAGGAGGCTTTCAAATTGTTGCTACTAATGGTACAAATGGTTCCCAAGTAGGAACATTCTCTGAGCCAACAGGGACAAGAATAGTCGGTTCTACTGACCGCCTTATTCAAAGTACACCTAAGAATTTTTCTGGTTCTAATTCTGTCACATGGTCATTTGATTGGACAGCTCCTTCTTCTGGCGGTCCTGCCAATATCCAGTTTTTTTATACAGGAAATGCTGCAGACGGAGCTTCAGGAGCAAATTCAGGTGATAATGCTTACGCTGGATCTTCGGCTAGTATTCCTCTCCCTGTAGAACTATCTTACTTCGATGTAAAGCCAATGGAAGATGAAATAGTAAAATTAAATTGGCAAACTCAATCAGAGGAAAATAGTGATTACTTTGAAATAGAAAGAAGTCAAAACGAGAGCGAGTTTGAAAGTATTGGACGAGTTTTTTCTGCTGGAAATTCTATAGAAGTAATTGATTATGAATTCGAAGATAGATTACCTATCTTAAATCAATTCAGTTATTATCGATTGAAGCAAGTTGATTTGGATGGAAGAATTACATTTTCCAATGTTAAGTCTGTGAAAGTAGATAGAGAAGGAACGCTAAGTATTTTTCCAAATCCAATTAAGAATAATCAGACTTTAAATATTACATATCCAAATAACAATAATTTGGAAAAACGTGTACACATTGTTAACTCAATGGGAGCCGTAGCTTTTGAAGCAAATTTAAATAATCAAAATGCTGACGGAAGTTATAGGTTTGATTTCCCCGAATTACCTGTAGGAATTTACTTTGTATCTATATTTGAAAATCAGAATTTAGTCGAAGTGGAAAAATTATTGATACAATAAATTTCTTTATAAAGAAAAGAGGACGAATTATTTTAATACAATTCGTCCTCTTTTTATATTTCACAACTACCTGGAACAACCTTTCCATCTAAGGAAATCAATCTATCCAATCGAAAGATCAATCCACTTTCCATTTCCAAAAATTCTTCTTTATTTTTCGCATAAACGTTTTTGATGACTCCTTTAATAGTTGTTTGTTCTTCATTTTCAGAAAGATAAACTACTGTGGTTTTACTTTTGCGCATTGCACGTATTTCTATTTCATCATAGAAATCACAATTGATGGGAACATATTTTTTTTCCATAAAAAATAAAATTTATTCAAAATAGCAATTACGTAGTGGATCGTAAAACGTAAGACGTTCAACGTCAATCGTTTTTTAAACAGTTTCTTTGAGTCGAGTAATAATTTTCACTTCCTTGTGCAAAGTTCGATGTACAGGACAACGATCTGCAATTTCGAGCAAGCGATTAATTTGTTCATCACTTAAGTCTCCTTCAAGTTCAATTACTTTTTCGAAATGGTCGATTTTTATTTCTTTGCTAAATTCCACACACTCTTTGCAATCATCTGAATATTTTTTTCCATGATCGATATGCACTCTTACTTCTTTTAAATCCCATTTCTTTCGTCGTGCATACATCTGCAAAGTCATCACCGTACACGCTCCCAAAGCTGCTGAAAGATATTGATAGGGCGAAGGACCAAAATCATCTCCGCCAACTTCTTCACCTTCATCAGCAATCAATCCATGTTGGCCAGCTTGAATCTCAGCGGTAAAACCGACATCGCCTAACTTAACCGCAACTTGCGCATCAGTTTTTAATCTTTCTACCGGAGGAGCAATCACATAACGAGTCATCCACGAACCAACTAATTCGCCCACATAGGCAGCATCTCCTTTTTTGGAAAGCATATGATCTGCTCCATCAAGCGAAACGAAACTTTTTGGATGATAAGCTGCATGATAAATTTTTGCAGCATTCTCAATTTCAACAACATTGTCTTGAGGAGAATGTAAAACCAAAATTGGCTTTTTTAAATCCCTTAAAATTTTAAACATATCCTTGCTTCGGAGGTCATCCAAGAATTGTTTTTTTATCATGAAATTTCTACCACCAATGGAGACATTCGCCACGCCTGTTTTTTCAATATCTTCAATTTTGTCTTTCAAAAGATGGGTGACATGTTCTGGCTCAGAAGGTGCACCAACGGTCGCCACGGCCTGAATTGAATCCAATTGTGAAGCTGCAAAAATCACCGCTGCTCCACCCAAAGAGTGTCCAATCAAAATTCGAGGAGCTTGATAATTTTCTTCCAAAAATTTAGAAGCAGCTAATAGATCATCTACGTTGGAGGTGAAATTTGTATCTGCAAAATCCCCTTCACTTTCCCCCAGTCCCGTAAAATCAAATCGTAAAACTCCAATACCATGCTGGGTCAATGACCGGCTAATATGCCGAGTAGCCGATAAGCTTTTGTTACCTGTAAAAACATGTGCAAAAATCGCAAAAGCATATGGATGACTGTCTGGAGGAAATTCTAATCGAGCTGAAAGGATGTAACCACTCGCATTTTTAAATTGTACTTTTTTTACTTTCATGAATTCTAGTTTGTAGTACGGATTTCCAAATCCGTCTGAGTTGTGTAGAGTAGAAAGATATAGAAATCTATCCTTCATGATCTAGAAAATAACAATCTTTTCTCTAGATAGATTTAAGGAGATAAGGGAAAAGTCTTAGTTAGGACAAAATCAAAAATTATATTTTTTTCTTTCTTTAGCAAAAGCAACAGCTAGTTTTGCAGCTAACTTTGCATTATTGTAAACTAATTGAATATTTGCTGCCAAGCTTTTTCCTTCGGTTAACTTACCAATCTTTTCTAATAAAAATGGAGTAATCTTTTTTCCTTTAATTCCTTTTTTCTCTGCGATTGATATGGCTTCTTCAATGGCTTGATTGATTGAATCAAATTTCATCTGATCTTTTTTCAAGATTGGATTGGCAATCAAAATACCACCTTTCATTCCTAGGTTCCATTTTGTAAAAAGAGTGTGCGCTAATTCTTCAACTTTATCAATTCGATAATCTACTCCAAGTCCACTTGTACGAGAATAGAAAGCAGGAAACTCATCCGTCTTAAATCCAACCACAGGAACACCAAATGTTTCTAAATATTCCAACGTTAATTTTAAATCTAAAATAGCCTTTGCACCAGCACTCACAACTGCGACATCTGTATTGGCTAATTCTTGCAAATCGGCTGAAACATCCATCGAACTTTCTGCTCCTCGATGAACTCCACCAATTCCACCTGTCGCAAAAATTGGAATTTTGGCCATTGAAGCAATTATCATTGTAGATGCAACCGTGGTCGCTCCTGTCATTTTTTTTGATAAAATAAATGGAATATCTCTACGGCTCACCTTCACTACTTTTTGTCCTAACTTTCCAAGATGGCGGATTTCTTTTTCAGAAAGTCCTGCGCATAATTTTCCATCGATGATGGCAATTGTGGCAGGGGTAGCTCCATTTTTTCTAACTATATTTTCTACGGCAAGCGCAGTTTCCACATTTTTAGGATAAGGCATTCCGTGAGCGATGATGGTACTTTCTAACGCAACAATAGGTTTTCCTTGAGCCAAAGCTTCGCTAACTTCAGGAGATATTTTTAAGTAATGGTTAAGCATTTGAGAGATTGGATATTTGAAAATTTGATTTAGTTGAATATTCTTAATTTTGTAATTATGTTTTAATAATCACTTTGTTCAAGATGACTTCTGAACGAGGTTTGTAAAGTTATAAAATGAAAAGACAGTTTAAGGATATTTTTCCCAAAAAACACTCAATTATTGGAATGATTCACTTGCAAGCATTGCCGGGAACACCTGCAAGTAAATTTGAAATGAATCAAATAATTGAAATGGCGTTGACAGATGCTGCGGTTTATCAATTGGCAGGAGTGGATGGTTTGATGATTGAAAATATGCATGATGTGCCATATCTTAATCGCGAAGTTGGGCCTGAAATTACTGCTGCGATGAGCGTGATTGCCAAAGAAATTAAAAAAGAAATTCCTTTGCCTTGTGGAGTGCAAGTTTTGGCAGGTGCAAATGAGTCAGCTCTAGCGGTGGCGAAGGCTGCTGGATTAGATTATGTTCGTGCGGAAGGATTTGTTTTCGGACATATAGCAGATGAAGGCTGGATGAATTCAGATGCAGGGACTTTGTTACGTTATCGCAAAATGATTGATGCGGAGGATGTTTTAATTTTTAATGATATTAAAAAAAAGCATAGTTCGCATGTGGTGACTGCTGATGTTGATTTGGTGGAGACGGCAAAAGCTGCTGAATACTTTCGAAGTGATGGATTGATTATTACGGGAAGTTCTACTGGAGTAGCTGCAGATTTGAAAGAAATTAAATCGGTGAAAATGGCTTGCGAAATTCCGGTTATGGTTGGTTCTGGAGTTACTTTGAAAAATGTAAAAAAATATTTGAAAGTAGCGGATGCCTTAATAATTGGATCGTATTTTAAAATGGATGGTGATTGGAAAAAAGAAGTAGAGTATGATAGAGTGGCAAGATTGATGGAAAAAGTTTCGAATTAATTTTATCCTCTGATAAACGATCTATGAGTAATGTTCTTTGAGAAATGGGGCGGGTAGGGCATGGCGAAAAATGTGGGTGCGGGTGCTTGCCTTGCGCTTAGCTATTTTTTCGCCATGCCCTACCCGCCCCATTTCTCATGGTTTTCCTTTCAAATTATTTATGGATTTACTTTTTGAGAAAGCATGTCTAAAATAAAACCGACTAACAATTATCTAGCAAAAGAATATCTTAGTAGAAAAAAACGGACGACCAATATTCGTTTTTTTAATTTAGAAAGAAACACAACAAAATGTCTTCAATTCTTTACGCAATTCTCCGATTGGTCTTTTTTTTGATCTTTCCCTTTATCTTATTGATTCGAGGTTCTGTATTTTTTCATTCCAATTACGAATGGATGCCTTGGCTTGCCGTGCTAGGTGGAGTAGGAGTTACCGCTTTAGTTTTGATGATTTATATGTTTTTTTTGCAAGGAAGTTTGACCGGCAAATTAGGTTCATTAGATTCTGCCAAGCGGAAAATGTTTTTTGCCATGCTTTTAGTTGTAGGGTATAGTGCCCATGCATTATTTTATTTTTCAGATGCAAATGCTAAGTCAAAAAATGTACAAAAAGAATTTACTAGTCTTCATCCAATTTTGAGATTAAGCACAAGTACGATTTTATTTTTGGATGGAAAATTAATCATGACTGATGCCAACAGAATCCCAGAAGATTATAAAAAAATGGGATTGAAATCTAAACGGAGATCGTTACATTATAAGCAAAGTGATGGCTATGTTCATGCGCTAGATATTCGAACAAATGGACGAAGTGAAGTGCGTAATTTTTTAATGAAAAGTTATTTTCAATTGATGGGATTTAATGTTTTGCGGCATGGAGGAACGGGAGATCATCTGCATATTTCGCTGAAGAGTTTTGATAGTCCAGGAGCGATTTGAAATTTTGCTTTATCTAATTTATTGGTAAAAACTTTGACATCAAGAATCAATTTATCTTTAACCTTCTCTTTTATGGATATAAACTTACCTTTTTTTAATCTAGTCTTTATTTTTTCTTGAATATCCCCAACTGAAACTTCTAAGATATCTAAATATGGAACGTTAAAACCTTTTGTTGTTTCAAAACCAATTGGCTCAAGTGTCTTCCTCTCAGAAGTTCCCATTCTGATATAAGCCAAAATGATGATCGAGCAAAGAATTATTAGAGCAAAAAAAGCTAGAATATTCGTACTATTACTGCATGATTTATGCAGAGAAAAGGTGTGCTAGTACACATCTCTAGTATAGTTTTTAAAACAGAAAAATGGCTAAAAAAACCTTTCTTGATTCGATTTATCAAAATTTAACTACTGAGTTAGGTTTAGGGAAATCCTTTTTTTTGGGTTTTGTGATAAGTGGATCAGGATCGATGGTCATAGGAGCATTACATTTATTTGCCATTCAAATTAGTGTAGAGAGAGGTTGGCCATCAGCTCTTTTATTTTCATGTGGATGTGCTTTAGTCGAATCAATTTTTGTTCGTTACATTGTTGCATTCACGCATTGGTTAGCGAAAAGGAAAAATGGTAATTTGATTTTAGAATGGACGATGTTGATTCTTTTTTCAATTTTGACGATAGCAGTTTTTTACGGAGCAATGAGTTCCAATTCGAGTACGCCTACTTTGTCGATGCCCTCGATTATGGTTCCTACATTTATTTTAGGAATGGGAATTCGTTTTTTTTATCCAAGTATGATTCCGTTTTGGTTGGCATGGAATACAGCTTTGGTTACTCGAAAAGTTCAATTTAAAATTTGGGCATTTGTAATTGGAACTGGATTGGCGACAGTAATAATGCATTCAGTTTATATTTTTGCAGGAACGTTGTTGGTTGATTTTTTAAAAGAAAAAAGTCAGGAGATGTTGTTGGTGATTGGAGTGATGTTTTTGTTGACAACTTTCTTTCAGGTGAAGCGGATGTTTTTTGAAAAATAAAATTCAATTTTATAAAGAGTTATCGGATCTCCCGATACCTAACGGTTGCGTCAAAACAAAAAATCCCATCAATCGAAAGGTTGATGGGATTTTACTATTTCTTATTTTTCTGATTCCTTCACATAGAAGGATAAAATATCAAATCTTTAGCAGCAGATTGCGGCTCAAAATGAACCCACTCTTCTTTATAATACATCAACCGATCTGCAATGATATTTAGAACCGAAACATTAACTCCCAATCCTAAATGACTTCCATATACTTGAATATTTTGATGGATGGAAGTTTCTTCTAATTCCATACAAACTTCCCAAGAGACCACTCCATCTTCTTTAGTATAAATCGCAGTAGTTGGAACTGGTGCTGGTTTTGGTAAATCAGCTAACAGTTCAGGATCAAGATCAACCACACGTTTTCCATTGGAAACAATGTTGTACATCCAAGTAGCATTATTGGGTTCAGTAATTCCTGCGAATGGAGAACCCAAAGTAACGACTTGTCGAACCATATCTGGTTTTTCCTTAGCCATTTGGCGAGCGTAGACTCCTCCTAAACTCCATCCAATAATAGTAACTTCTTGCCCTGTTTCATGATAAATATCTTCCAATTTATCCATTAAAACATCTAGCATTTCGAGTTTTGCAGTATTTCGACCCAATTCCCAAGCGTAGGCATTGTAACCTAGTTTTTCGATAAATTTTCGAAGTGGATTAGTGGAAGTATCGCTTGCCATGAAACCAGGCAAAACGAGTACTGGATGACCATCTCCTTTATAATTTTTATGAAAAAACTTGCGATAAGGTAGAGAAATCCCTAATTCGGATGCTGCACGTACTGGCTCAGTTGCCAGCCAAAACAGCGAGGGTTTCGTTATTTTGCGTAGTTCAGTATTATTTGGCATTACAGCTAGATTAAGAAGACTTTTTACCCAATACTCCAATGAAATGGACGTTTTAGATAAAAAAACTTCGAGTTGATTTTATTTTTTGAATATAGTTTGAGTGTTAAAGGTACTTTTTTTTCAGATATAAAAAAACAATAATTGTTTTTAAGAATGCCTTTAGAACGCTATTTGAAGTAACAACATAGGTTGATTTTAGTTTAAAAGTCAAAGTTTACCGGAATTTTATGGAGGTGTAATTTTGATTTACTATCTTGTTTAACTTAAAATTTTTGGTGAGAAAATAGACCGATATAAAAATAAAACCCTACACATAATGTTGATGGAAAACATTCTAAGAGATTCAAAATTTCAAAAAAAAATTAGTTCTAATCGCAGAGAGGAATGGCGAGTCGTTTGAGGAGGCTTATGCTAAAGCGACTGAGTACATGAAGGAGTTGTATACGCAACATAGTCCTGTTGCAAATGTGATGGGAATGGAATTTTCGCAATACATTCTTTCCCGTGGTTACAAAAAATCAATTGATGTACATCCTACCGAAATAAAAAAGTTGAGCAAAATTGCTCGTAAGCATCCGATTGCCTTCGTGATGACTCATAAGACTTACATTGATATGATGGTGCTGGCAGTAGTGCTTACTCGGCATGGTATTCCATTGCCGTTCACTTTTGCAGGAATCAATATGGCATTTATGGGGCTCAATCAATTGGGCAGACAAAATGGAGTGATCTTTATTCGAAGATCATTTAAAGACAATGAAATTTACAAGGCAACTTTGCGACATTTTATCGCTTCATTGGTTAATGATAATGCTCATTTCATGTGGGCAATCGAAGGAACTCGATCGAGAACGGGGAAGTTAGTTTGGCCAAAAGTGGGGATTTTAAAATATATCAAAGAAGCGGAAGAGCAATCAACGAAAGAAGTAAAATATATTCCAGTTTCGATTGTCTACGATTTGATTCCAGATGTAAAGGACATGACGATGCAATGGAGACGAAGTAAAAAAGCTCCTGAAAGTTTGATGTGGTTTATGAACTACATCAAGAAGATGGGAAATAACTTTGGAAAAATTTCTTTGCGTTTTGGGGAACCTGTTGATGTGCAAAAAGATAATTCTGTAGCAATTATTACAGAAGGAAACGGCGTGGAAGGATACTCTGGAGAGTTGCCAAGATTTGCTTTAGAACTTGTTCATAAGATTAATCAGATCACTCCTGTAACGACTTCTTCTTTGATTTGCATTGCGCTGTTAAGTAGATTTTCGTTGACTAAAATTGCTATCGAAAATGATGTAATTCGATTGATGGAATTAATCGAAAAACGAAACCCAGATGCTTTAGTTGATAGAGGGATACCAATTGGAGAAAGTGTACAGACTGCTTTAAATTTATTGATTCGTTCGAAACTCGTCTTGCAACATGGTGATGCGCTTCATGCTAAATATGTCATCGTTTCTGAAAATTACTTGGAAGCAACTTACTATGCAAATATGTCGGTGCATCATTTGTACCAACGGGCATTTATTGAGTTGGCACTTTTAGAATCATCAGAAGCGAAACCTGCAGATAGAGAGGAAACTTTTTGGAAAGAAATCATGGAATTGCGACAGTTATTTAAATTCGAATTTTTCTATTCTAAAAAATCTCAATTCTCTGATGAAATAGAATTGAACCTCGAAGTGTTAGATCCAAAATGGGAAAAATTAATCCGGCAAACTAAATCTGGAGCTATTTCGTTTTTGGAAAAAGAGAAAGTGATTGTTGCGCCAGTAGTTTTACATAGTTATGTGGAAGCATATCGAGTTGTAGTTTATGCATTGCAAAGTACCCGACCACGACGAGTTTTTGATGAGGAAAAATTTATCAATGATTGTTTGTTTGTTAGTGAAGAGATGCATTGGCAAGGGCGGATTCAACGAGTGGAATCTGTTTCAAAACCATTCTTAATCAATGGTATCCGTTTGGTGAAAAATTTAGGATTAATACCTACACCTGACAATGATAAAAAAGAAGCACTTAAAAAATTCTTAGATCAACTCAACGATGTTGCAGATCGAATTAAAACTTTACAAGGGTTTACTTTAACTCATCATAATGATCCTCATGAAATAGTTCCGATTGAGCGAGACATTGTTCCAGGTTCGAAGACAGAAGCATTTACTCGTCCAGTTATGGAAGGAGAAGGTGGTTCTCACATTGGAGCATTTTTCGATTTGGATAGAACTTTAATTAAAGGTTTTTCTGCCAAAGAATTTTTCCAAACCAAAGTGCTTAGTGGACGAATTACTACTCGTGAAGTAGTTGCTCAATTTGCAGGAGTGATGGTTTATGCGATGGGGAATGGAAACTTTGCAGGACTTGCTGCAATGGGAGCACAAGGTGTAAAAGGCGTGGAGGAAAAAACTTTTATCGAAGTAGGAGAGGATGTTTATCATGAACATTTAGCTCATGAAATTTATCCAGAAGCAAGGGCATTGGTTGCGGCTCATTTAGCTAAAGGACATACAGTTGCAATAATCTCAGCTGCTACTCCATATCAAGTTAATCCAATTGCACGCGACTTAAATATTGAGCATGTGATGTGTACTTTCATGGAAGTGAAAGATGGAGTATTTACGGGTAATATTATTGAGCCAGCTTGTTGGGGAGAAGGAAAAGCACATGCGGCTAAGGAGTTAGCTAAAGAATATAATCTTGATTTGAAGAAAAGTTTTTTCTATACAGATAGTGCAGAGGATTTACCATTACTTGAAATAGTTGGGAATCCACGACCAATGAATCCTGACACAAAGCTTTCTGCTTTGGCTTACCAAAATGATTGGATCGTTTATCGACTCAATAATGAGAAACGTCCGGGACTTTCAAATTTTGTTCGGACAGGTTTGGCTTTGGGAAGTTTAGTTCCAGCAGTAATTAATGGAGTTGCTTCAGGTGCCATGCATATGTCTTGGACAGATGGAGTCAACTCAATGATGGCTACGGTGGGTGACTTGGTAGTTCGAATGGCAGGATTAGAATTGGCAGTCAAAGGTCAAGAGTATCTTTGGGAACAACGACCAGCAGTTTTTATTTTCAATCACCAAAGTAGTGTGGATATGTTTGTCGCTGCAAAATTGATTCGAAAAAATGCGGTTGGAATTGCTAAAAAGGAATTGAAATCCATGCCAATCATTGGCCAATTAATGGCAGCATCAGGAGTGATTTTTATAGACCGAAAAGATAAAGAAAAAGCAATTGAAGCAATGAAGCCAGCGGTGGATGCATTGCAAAGTGGAACCTCTATTATCATTTTCCCAGAAGGAACCCGAAGTAAAGACAAAACTTTAGGCTCATTTAAAAAAGGTGCTTTCCATTTAGCGATGCAAGCAGGAGTTCCGATTATTCCAATTATTTTGAGAAACGCAGCTGATGCCATGCCAAAAGGTGGAGCACTTTTCCGCGCAGCAGCTATTGAGATAAAAGTACTTCCGCCAGTTTCGACAAAGCGATGGACTAAAAGGAATATGGATAGAAATATTGAAAAAATAAGAAATGAATTCTTAATAGAATTGGGACAAGAAATTCCGAAAAAGAAATTGCCTAAAGCAAAATCGAATGGAAAAGCAGTTACGTTAAAACCGAAAGAAAAGTAGAAACGAAACAATCATAACCAAATCAAAAACTATGGATTTAAAAATCGGACTCCTAGGAGGAGGATCATGGGGAACAACAGTAGCTTCTATGATCGCCAGAAAAAGACCTGTGAAAATGTGGGCTCGGAACCAAGCTACAGTCGATGATATTAATAATAATCATCGTAATGAAAAATATCTTCCAGGAGCAGATTTGACTCCTTCACTCGTTGCAACTAACTCCATTGAGGAAGCTATTTATGATGCAGACGTTTTAGTGATGGGAGTTCCTTCTCAAAGTTTTCGTAGGGTACTTGAAGATGCGAAACCATATATTCGACCTTGGATTCCAATAATAAGTTTATCCAAAGGATTAGAGCAAGGGACCAAAATGCGAATGACTGAAATCATCGAAACGGTTATGCCTGGACATCCTGCGGGCGTTTTGACTGGGCCGAATTTGGCAAGGGAAATTATGGCTGGGCAAGCTGCGGCAAGTGTAATTGCGATGGTCGACGATTCGATGGCTAATGAATTGAAAAAGGTTTTTAGTACTGGTCTATTTCGAGTTTATACTAATGTAGATGTAGTTGGCTGTGAGCTAGGAGGCGCATTGAAAAATGTAATTGCCATAGCTGCTGGAATGGGTGATGGGACAGGTGCAGGAGATAATACTCGTGCTGCTATCATTACAAGAGGTTTGGCAGAGTTGACTCGTTTGGGTGTTGCGATGGGTGGTGATCCGTTGACTTTTGCAGGTCTAGCAGGAATGGGTGACTTGGTGGCAACTTGTAGTAGTACGCAAAGTCGAAATCGAACGGTAGGCTATCACTTAGGGCAAGGGAGAACTCTTAAAGAAATAATTGATGAAATGTCAATGGTGGCAGAAGGTGTAAAAACCTGTGGAGTTGTTAGAGAATTAGCGCATCAATATAATGTAGAAATGCCAATTACTGAAGAAATGTATAAAGTGATTAATGAAGGAAGTACGGTGAGAGATGCATTTAGAGGATTGGTTGGACATGAGAGTGGGGCAGAGTCTGATCCAGGATAGTATATTTTATCTAATAAAAAAGGAAGCCGTAAATGTTTTGTTATAAAATAATTACGGCTTTTTAGTTTTAATAATATCTCTCTCTGACTTCAAAGTCACTAAGTAATCTTTGAGCCTCTTCTTCATTAGTCTTAAGTTGGTCAAACAAAGTTTCTGAGATATAACTTGAAAGAGGTTTTATAATTTCTTGGTTACCTAATTTATTTCGAGTACAGCCTGAATAAATAGCAGATTGCATTCTTAAATTTATTGCTGCAATTAAATTGCGAGTGATTTTCTTTTTTGAAAAATTATATTTCTTTTTCAACTTTTTTTCATGGACATATTTTTTAAGAGCCATTCTTATTCCTGTTATTAAACTTTTGACATGTGTACCTCCTAGATGCGTAAGTAAGTCATTGGCGTAAGATTTTAAGAAGGGAGCATCTATGGAATAACTGCTAAAGGCAAATGCTAACTCTATTGAAAAAGTATCAAATTCTTTTTCAAAGTAAATAGGCAATTGACTGCGAATGAGTCCGTTAAGTCTTTCAATATCAATTCGATCCTTCAATCCATGTTTAAAGTGATAAATGATTCGACAAGGTTCTTTATCTAATTTATATATGATTTCAAATTTTACATTTTTGTAGAGGTAAGCAAAATCTTTGATTTGATGAATAATATAATTTGTATTCCATTCGAGATTATTTCCCCAAATTTCATCATCTAATTTAAAGTCAATTTCAACAGAAAGACAATTCAACTTTTTATTTTCAACTTCCCCTTTTTTTACTTCTCCTTTTTCAAATTTCTGCTCAACTATTTGATTTCCTTTTTTATCTAAAAACTTAATGTTGAATTCTGAGCTTAAAGCGTTTAGTACAGGAAGTGATAGATGATGGTTGGCATAACGCGAGTTAAATGTATCAGTTGCCCAAGAGTCTAAATGTGCTCGTTTCATATTTTTGAAAATAAAGCTAGCAGAACGATTTCCTCGAAATTCAATTATGAAATAGTCGGCCATTGAGATACTAAAACTGTTTGAAAAAATAGTTTTTAGCATAAGCATAAACCCTTTTGCATCTACTGATCCAATGTACATTCCAGCCCGTAGGCGAATATGATCTTTCCAATCTAGAGTTTGGATGTTAGCTTCTGAGTAGGTAGTTTTTTTTGACATATTTTTAGTTGTTTTGGTGAACGATTAACTACTAAAAATACGAAAAAACGAGGAGTTTTAATAAAATATGGAAGTCTGGTTTTAGTGGGTGATTAGGTGTAATTAATTGATTATTAGATTTTTATGAAGTAATATTATTTGTATTTGTTGATGATCTTGTCACAAGCCTCATCTAGCATTTCAAATACACTTTCGAAGCCATCAGTACCATAATAGGGGTCAGGAACTTGTTGGTTAAAACCAGGATTGACAAAATTCATAATGAGGTGAATCTTATCTTCTTGTTCAGAAGAAGTCGCCAAATGCCTTACATTTTGAAAATTTGTGGCATCCATAGTGAGAACTAAATCGAAATTATCCAAGTCGTGAGCTTTGAATTGTCGACCTCGTTGATCGGTAATATCAATATTGTTTTTTTGAGCAACTTTGATGGAGCGAGGATCGGGGAGTTCACCAGCATGCCATGCACCAGTACCTGCGGAATCAACTTCCCAGTTGAGTGAATGCTCTTGGATTTTATATTTCATAATGCCTTCTGCAAGGGGCGAACGGCAAATGTTACCGAGACAGACCATTAAGATTTTCATATGTTGGCGTTAGATGATTTATAAAAATAGTTATTTATAGAACGATGGGAGAGAGAATATGGTTGCTTTTTAAGAGAATGAGTTAAGGTGTTTTCAAATAAAAAAGCCCAAGTTTTTCTAAAGGAAAAACTTGGGCTTTCATATTTTATCAAAAGAAAGTGATTATTCGATCACTACTTTTTTGTAAGAAACTTGTTGATTAGACTTTAACTCAACAATGTAAGTTCCAACCGGTAAACGATCAAAGTTGAACGTTTTAGTCAATTGACCAGAAGTGAAATCTACTTCTTCTTTGTGAATGTATTGTCCGATAATATTTATCAAATTGATGTGAAGATCATCTTTTGGCTCACCTTTGAGGACAATAGTGAATTGTCCATCATTTGGATTTGGGAACAATAAAAATTCTTCTAAGAAAGTAATTTCATTAGTTGCAGTTGTGATGACGATCGACATTTCGAAAGTTTCCGTTCCACAATCATTCGTTACAGTTAGCGTTACAGTATAAGTTCCTCCCCCTGCATAATCGTGGGTAGGAGTTTCTTCCGTACTTGTATTTCCATCACCGAAGTCCCATAAGTAAGTTGGGTTAGTTCCACCCATTGAAGTATTTAAAAATACAACATGAGTAGTATCTGCATTCGCTGAGAAGGAAGCAGTTGGTACATCATCTACCACAATGTAAGAATTGATGGAAATATTATCTGAGCCAACACTATTCGATGCATCTAAAGTAACTGCATAAGTTCCAGGAGTATCGTAAGTGATTAATGGATTTTGATCCGTAGAGGTACTTGGAGTACCACCATCGAATGTCCAGTTCCAAGCTGTTGCATTAGCAGACTCATCTGTAAATTGAACTGTAAAAGGAGCACATCCAAATGTTGTATCTGAACTGAATGCCGCCATTGGGGCAGCTACTACTGCTAACAATAATTCCGTAGTATCTGAACCACATGGTCCATTTGAAATCAATTGAACTGTGTATGAACCACTCAATGCGTAAGAGTGAGTTGGATTCATTTCAGTACTGGTCATACTTCCATCTCCGAAGTCCCAAACGTAACTTGTCGCTCCAGTTGAGTTATTTGTAAATGAATAAACTGATCCACTTAAGTTCGCATCGAAGGCAGCGGATGGAGTAGCTTCGACAACGATCATGGAAGTTTGAGTGATTGGGTAACTTCCGTTAGGGTTAGTTACGGTTAAAGTCACATCGTAAGTTCCAGGCGTATCGAAGGTAACAGTTGGGTTTTGTTCTGTAGAAGTATTTGGTGTACCTCCTTGAATTTCCCAAGACCAGCTATTAACTGTTCCTGTTGTTTCATCCATGAAGTTAACTACTAATGGAGCACAACCAGAAACTACATCTGCTGTGAAAGCAACTACAGGTATAGTTGTAACTGTAATTGTTTGAGTAGTTGTAACTGACCCACAATCATTAGTTGCAGTTAATGTTGTCACGAAAGTTCCATCAGTAGTATAAGTATGAGTTGGGTTCATATCTGTACTCATATTCCCATCACCGAAATCCCAAGAGTATGAAGTCGCACCTGTTGTGTTGTTGGTAAAAGAATAAACACCTCCTGAGAAGTTAACATCAAAGTCTGCAATTGGAGTACTTCCAACTACGATATATGAAGTTTGAGTAATTGGATAATTTCCTGAAGCATTAGTTACCGTTAACGTCACGTCATAAGTTCCAGGAGTATCGAATGTGAAAGTTGGATTTTGGTCAGTAGAACTACTAGGAGTAGCTCCAGTTATTTCCCATAACCAACTACTAATAGTACCTGTACTTTGATCCGTAAAGTTTACTTCCAAAGGAGTACATCCTGAAAGGATGTCTGCTGAGAAAGCAACGTTCGGAGCAGTTGTAATGGTAATTGTTTCAGTTGTAGTTACCGTTCCACATGGATTAGTTGCAGTTAAAGTAACAGTATATGTTCCATCCATCGCATAGTTATGAGTTGGATTTTCATCAGTACTTACCATACTTCCATCACCAAAGTCCCAAGAGTATGAAGTTGCACCGGTAGAGGTATTTGTCAAGGAAATCGTATTTCCATTTATACCTGAGATAAAGTTGGCAACTGGTTCGGCAGTAACTACAATCAATGAAGTTTGGGAAGCAGTATTACTTCCAGCTGGGTTACTTACTACTAAAACGACATCGTACATTCCTGCATTCGCATAAGTTACGGTTGGATTTTGATCCGTAGAAGTTGAAGGTGTTCCTCCAGGGAAACTCCATTCCCACATGGTTGCATCAGCTGATGATAAATCAGTAAACTCAACTGTGATAGGTGAACAACCAGAAGTTACATTTGCTGAGAAATTTGCCGAAGGCGCAGAACCTGAGTATTGTACTTCGATTGTTTCAGTTGTTGAAACTGATCCACATGCATTCGCTGCAGTCAAGGTAACTACGTAAGTTCCATTAGCAGCATAATCATGAATTGGATTTTCATCAGTACTTATATTTCCATCACCGAAATCCCAGAAGTATGAAATTGCGTTGGTAGAAGTATTATTAAATGTTGCAGTCAAACTAGTAACATTAGTTCCAAATGAAATATCTGCTGTAGTTGCAACTGCGATGTATGATAATTGAGTTTGAGTACTATTTCCAGCTGCATTAGTTGCTACTAGAATGACATCGTAAGATCCAGCATCATTATAAGTGATAACTGGATTTTGATCCGTAGAGGTAGCAGGTGTTCCTCCTGGGAAACTCCAAGCCCAACTTGTTGTATTGGCAGAAGACTGATCTGTGAATTGAACTTCAAAAGGAGCACAACCATTTGTTGCATTCGAAATGAAACCAGCGAGAGGTAAACTTGTGACCGTTACCTCTTGTGTAGAAGTTACTGAACCACATGAATTAGTTGCAGTCAAGGTAACTGTGTAAGTTCCATCGGCTGCATAAATATGATTTGGATCAGTTCCCATCGATGTATTTCCATCACCAAAATCCCAAAGATATGAAGTGGCATAGGTAGATGTATTGGTAAACATTGCAACCAATGCATTCGTCGTAGAGGTAAATGAAGGGTTTGCATTATTTAAGACTTCGATGTATGCAGTTTGAGAACTAGTATTACTGCCTGAAGAATTTGAGGCAACTAAAGTTACATTGTAAGTTCCAGGAGTATCGTACGTTACGATTGGATTTTCGACATTAGAAGTTGCTGGCGTTCCACCTGGGAATGACCAGTTCCAATCTGTTGCATTTGTTGAGTTATCATTAAACTGGATTTCCAATGGACCACAACCACTAGTGATATCTGAATCAAAAGCAGCTACTGGAAGATTTGCAAAAGAAATATTATCTATAAAAGTTGTTGATCCACAATCGTTAGTTGCGATAAGTGTTACGGTATATCCTCCTCCTGTTGCATAGGTATGCATCGGGTTAGCTTCGGTACTTGTATTTCCATCACCGAAATCCCAAGAGTAAGAAGTTGCTCCAGTTGAAGTATTACTAAAGTTTGCCATCAATGCATTTAATGTTGAAGAGAAACCAGAAGTTGGATTTCCTTCTACATTGATGTATGAGACTTGAGTAGCAATATCATTTCCAAAAGAATTACTTACTTCCAAAGTCACGGTGTAAGAACCTTGATTTGGATAAGTAACAGTTGGGTTTTGGTCAGTAGAAGTTGAAGGCATTGCTCCAGGGAAAGACCAATTCCAAGAGGTTGCCCCACCTGCAGAAAGATCTGTAAATTGAACTTCTAATGGACCACAACCTGAATTAACATCTGAAGTAAATGAAGCGGCAGGAGCACTTCCTAAACCTGTTGTAATATCAATAAAGAAAGTTGTAGAATGAGAACCACAGCCATTAGTTGCTGTAAGAGTAACTTCGTAAACTCCTGAAGCACCATAAATGTGAGTTGGATTTTCGTCATTACTATATGTTCCATCCCCGAAACTCCAAGTATAGTTAAATGAATTTGAACTACTTAAATTAGTAAAAGTAACTAATGAATCTAGTGTAGTAAATGTATAGTTAGATGTAGGTTCTTCTAGAATAGTAATGTATGATGTCGTTGTCGTAATATCGGTTCCATTTGTGTTACTGACTTCTAATGTAACATCATAAGTTCCAGCAAGATCATAAGTAACTGATGGATTTTGTGCAGTAGAAGTAGCAGGTGTTCCTCCAGGGAAAGTCCAGCTCCAACTTTCTGCTCCGATTGAATTATCCATGAAATTAATTTCCATAGGAGCACATCCATTAATATTATCAGAAGTAAATCCAGCCGTAGGAGGAAGGTTACTTGCATCGATATTCACAATTTGTGAAAATGATGCAGAACCACATCCGTTGGCAGCAGTCATGGTAACCGTATAAGCTCCACCTGCAGAATACGTATGAACAGGATCTTGCAACTGACTATTATTTCCATCACCAAAATCCCAATAATAACTGATCCCGTTCAGGGAGTTATTGGTGAAATTCAAAGTTGGAGAGTTGGTTAAATCATAAGTATAACTTGGCGAAGGAAGTCCAAGCACATTAATCAAGCCTGTCTGAGTAAAAGTAGTGGTGCCTGAAGCATTTGATGCTTCTAGGGTTACATCATAATTTCCAGGAGTATTATATACTATTGTTGGATTTTGTTCAGTAGAATTAGCAGGTGTTCCTCCAGGGAAAGTCCACAAGAAATTGGTGGCATCTGAAGAAAGATTAATATAGCTTATGGTCAATGGTCCACATCCTGCAGATAAGTTAGTGGCAAAATTAGCAGTAGGAGGTACTCCTGATCCTATTCCTATTTCAATAATTTGAGAAACAACTATTGTATCACAAGAATTGGAAGCTGATAAACCAATATTGTACAATCCATCTCCAGCATATGTATAAGTTGGATTTTCTTGATCTGTAAAACCTGAAGAATCTCCAAAGTCCCATGCAAAATGGGTTGCATTGACGGATGTATTTGTAAAGGTAACTTGGTTCCCATTGATCACATAAGTAAATCCAGCACTCAATGCACCATCCACTTGGATCAATTGGGAGGTGGTATTGGAACCAGCTGCATTACTTACTTCAAGTGTAGCTGTATAAGTCCCTGGATCATTAAATGTAATCGAAGGTTCTTGGTCTGTCGAAGTCATATTAAATCCATTTGGACCAGTAAAAGTCCAACTCCAAGAATCAATATTGGCATGAGACATATCGTCGAAGGTAACTGTAAGTGGTGCACAGCCAACACTATTGTCTGGGAAAAATGTAGCTGTTGGAACTACAATGGTAGTTTGATTTTCCAATAAATAAATTGGACGACCAGTAAGTGCTACATTATTCGGACTAATCGTTTGAGTCGAATCTGTCTCTGAGTAATCCCATTCTCTTTTATATAAATCTGAAATATTAAATGAGCCAGGGAAAGAGTAAGTTGCATTGGCCACTTCACTTTGATCTTCAGTTGTAATCGCCCAAAGCGCATATAAATAATTTCCAGCAGCGTCAACAAATGCAGCTCCATCAATTTCAGGAGGTAAATTCATTGCATTAGTTTTGGCTTCATCATATTCAGTTCCAAACAAAATGTCGGAAGCAGTTTTATAAGAAATACCTTCTAAGTTGACAACATGAGAATATTCAGGTTGTCCAATTAGTTTTTGATACATTCCCATTACATCAAATTCACGAGTCGCACTATTGATAAATTCGGCTTCGCCTAAATTGTAAACGTGGAACTGGTGAATTGCATTTTTATAACAAGTCACGACAGCTTTTGCCATGTAGTTAATTTGAGCATCTTCATTTCCAATAAAATCTTGGAACTCTCTTCTAGGTAAATTACTCTCGGTAATGATCCATTCTTTTTTAGGATAAGTTGCACCATCGTAGCCGTAATTTTCCAAAACGCCTTGATATAAGTTTTGACGATTTTTAATACCTGTGATGGCTTGGTCAGAGTGTCTTTCGTAGTGGAAACCTCCAATGGAATTATCCCACCATCGCATCGTTCCATCGAAGTGAGGATAAGCATGGAAACCCATCACATCAAAATATGCACCACCGCCAAGTGGATAATCAGCAGTAACACTTCCGTCCACAGGGTTATCGGTATTTCTCAAAATTGCGTCTAAGTAACTAGGGAAACCAACTCCAGCAACTACTAAGTAATCGTCAGGTTGAAGCGTTTTGATAATTTCATAACTAATTCTCAAGATTCGAACATAGTGCATAATAGGAGCACGTAATTTGAAATCACAAGGATCAGGATTTTGATCCCACCAGTTACAAACTGGATCACCTGGTTCTCTCCATCCACAATTTCCAGTATAATCAAATCCTGGCTCGTTCCAGATTTCCCAGAATCTAACATTGTCTCCATATAGCGTAACTACTTTGTATAAATAAGCAGCTAAATAATTCTCATCATTGTAAGGTGTTCCATCAGTTCCATCATCCCAAATATCAGAATACATATTGGCAAACATTTCAGATTGAACTCCATCACAATAGTATGCTGGGTCTCTTTCTTCTGGAGCAGGGAAACCAATAATTAATACATTTTCTTCCAAACCTAAATTATCATAGTGTTGGTAATTTGGTAAGTTAAATTCATAACCATATTCATTTACAAACCAACCCGGAAGAGAAGGTCGAGATGCTTTTACACCTACACCTTTGATATTCAAACTCGGATTTCCTGCTGCAATATCTGCCAAACTAAAGTCAGTCCATGGTGGATTATATCCAAAGTTGGTACCTGGGCGGAAAGGGCCATCATAAGGATCTAAAACAGTATTTGCATTATATGGAATTTGGAAATTCGAAGAAGTATTGATCGTAATAGTTGCAGTTTGAGTACTTGCACCACAGCCATTCGAAGCAATCATTGTAATGGTATAAGTTCCATTTGTATTGTAAACATGAGTAGGTTCTCTCTCGGTACTTGTGTTTCCATCTCCAAAAACCCAGTTGTAAGTATCTGTATTTGCTGAAGAGTTATTTTCAAAAACAATGATTGGTCCTGAAAGCGTATATGAAAAGTCAGCTGAAGGTGGAGCTGTTACAACAACATATGAAGTTTGTGTAGCTAAAGTGTCTCCATTGCCATCTAAAACATCTAAAGTGAATTCGTATGTTCCAGCATTGGCATAATCTATTGTTGGATTTTCCGAAGTAGAAGTGGCAGGAATTCCTCCATCAAATGTCCAGTTGTAACTAGCTGCAGTTCCTGCATATCTTTCTTGGAAATTTACCGTCAAAGGTTCACAGCCTGCAGAAATATCTGTAGAGAAAATTGATTCTGTAAAAAATGTAGGTTCAGCAGTCAAGGCAACACTACTTGGATCAACTTGCGAACTTTGGAAAGTACTGGAGTACTCCCAATTTCGAGCTTCTAAATAATTAATGTTTAAACTTGCAGGGAAAGAGTAAGTTGCATTGGCCACCTCACTCATATCAACCGTAGTTTTTGCCCACATGATGTAAGTGTAATTTCCATCAGTATCTAAAAAAGCACCTCCATCAACTTCGGGAGGCATATTTAATTGAGCTGTTCGGGTTGCATCATATGTTGAACCGAATATTAAATCTGACATGGTTTTGTATGCAATGCCTTCTCCAGTCTTCACTTGATTGTAAGGCTGAGTGTCTTTTACTTTTTCATATAAGCCGAATAAGTCAAATTCACCAGTTGCTTCATTGTAAGTTTTTCTTTCTGCTAAATTATAAACGTGCATTGCCCGGATGTCATTTTTCATACAAGTCACAGCACCTTTTAACAAGAAGTTTCTTTGATATTCTTCTGATCCAACGAAGTCTTGGAATTGTTTTCTTGGACCATTGATCTCTGTGATAATCCATTCTTTTTCAGGATAAGTAACTCCATCAAAACCATAAACATCTAAAACATCTTGATATTGATCTTGTCTTCTTAAAACACCACTTGCACCTTTATCAGAATGTCTTTCATACACAAATTGACCTAAGTTATTATCCCAATATTTCATTGTTCCATCAAAATGAGTGTATGAGTGAAAACCCATCACATCAAAATAAGCACCACCACCATGAGGATAATCAGCAGTCACACTTCCATCTACAGGATTGTCAGTATTTCTCAAAATTGCATCTAAAAAACTAGGAAACCCAACGCCCGCAACAATTACATAAGCATCAGGATCAAGCGTTTTAATAATTTCCCAAGAAATTCTAAGCGTCCGAACATAATGTTGGATTGGTGCACGTAATTTATTAATACATGGATCTGGATCATTATCCCACCAGTTACAAACTGGATCACCTGGTTCTCTCCAGCCACAATTTCCACTATAATCAAATCCCGGCTCATTCCAGATTTCCCAGAATTTTACATGTTGCTTATACATCGATACTGTTTTGTATAAATAAGCAGCATAGTAATTATCATCATTGTAAGGAGTTCCATTGGCGCCTCCATCCCAAATGTCTGTATATAAATTGTCAAACATTTCGGACTGAATTCCAGGACAAGGTTGGTCTGTTTCTTTTTGATCGTCAGAAGGGAAGCCAACGATACATACATTATCTCTTAATCCAAGGTCTGCATAATGCTGATAAGTATTCAATCGGAAGTCATAACCATATTCTTCCATAAACCATCCTGGAAGCGTTGGGCGAGAGGATTTAACTCCAACTCCATCAATTCCCAAAGAAGGATTACCAGCAGCAATATTTGCAAGATCTTCATCTTGCCAAGGTGGGTTATATCCAAAATTGGAACCAAACAAGAATACATCATTGTAGGTAGTTACTTGATCTTTGGCAGTATAATTTACTTGTGCAAATAAACTACCGCTGATAAGAACCAACAAAAGTGTAAGAGTGGTTGTAAAGTTTTTCATTATAAAATGTTTTAGATTTTAGTCATGAAGTAGTACAATGTACTTTACTTCAGGTGTTAATTAAGATTCGATATAAATGTTTCTGTAAAAAATATTCGAAATAATACAAATAGCTCATTCCATAACGATGGGGCTATCGTTACAAATGAAAATAAGTTTTAATCAGTCAGCCTAGAGATTTGGGAAAAAGAAATACAGCATCTTTATTCGACAAAAAGAAGAATACTTTTCTTTATGCTTTTATAAATTATCAATTTGGAAAGGTCTTGGGAACTATTGCAATACGAAAATACCGCTTTTTTCAATTATTTAGTAAATTTAGGGGATAACTTTAAGTAATAAATTTATACGATAGGATCGTTACTAAATTACTGGTTTTTAATGACTTATAAAATAAAATGTGGTCCAATTATCAAAAAAAAGACTGAATGTTATTAGAATAGAAATAGGGAAACCACCAAAAAGGTGATTTCCCTGCGCTCTCCCTATTAAATTAATAGGCTTCTGTTGTGTAAAAAAAGACATAATCTCTTTCTGATGGTTGCAAAAAAAATGAGATGATTACATTATTTGCCATCATCCTATTTTTATCCTAAGAAATTTATAATTTGGAAAAAATAGAAAATCGGTGTAATGAAAACTGATTAAATAAAAAACGGCGATACAAAATATTATTTGTATTGCCGATTTTAGTTGGAAAAATGAGTTACATTTTTCAATGTGACTACGTCTTAAGGTCTCAAAATCACTAAGCGTCTGGTCGCAAATGTTTTTCCTTCATCATTCACTAAGGAGTATAAATAAGTTCCTTTTTTAAAGTTATTTAAATCCAACTGAATGGTATCTGAAGAGTTCGTAAAGTCATATTTTTTACTCCAAACTTTCACACCGAGAATATTATAAATATTCAAATCATAAATTCCAGTTGGGATATTTACTAGGTCAAATCTTACCTGATCAATTGCAGGATTTGGGTAAGCATAAATGTTTGGTTTTTTATCATATAGTTTGATCACATTTACCGTATTCGGATCAACTGATTTATATTCTGCATTTAATGGTGTGTCATCAGTTGGGTCAGCTCTAATGATTGCAATTGGTTCTATTGATTCATCATTATAATATCGATAAGTCAAAGTTGTATCTCCTCCTAAAAGAGGGCTGACAGCTCCTAAAAAACCTGTTACATCAACCCAAACTGAAGGAAGCCCCGGAAAGGTTGGAACTAATGCAAGGACACCCGTTTGGGTTACATCTATTCTTCGAGCTCTCAACACATCGTAAGTCCCTACTGGCAATATCACTTTTCCCCAAGCATCTACCGTTTCCGTTCGAGTTGTCGAAACTTCGATTTTAATCGAATCAGGATTAATTCCAGCGGGTAAAGGTAAACTATCAGTAAGTATAGTAGGCAGATCATCCCATGCAAATGGAATCGATACATTTGAAGTTGAATTATTATTATCATTATAATCAAGTGGAGAAACTCGCTCTACCAATGGTGGAGTATTTTTAAATGCTACATCCAAACCAAACCCGATTGGGTCTTGGCCACTATATCCTAAGGAAGTGTATTCCGTGGCTGTAGTTTGATAATATGTTTCAGCAAGTGGTGTTTGTCCAGTCATGATTGTTGCATCTGGAAATTCTACGAAATTAGCTCCTAGGCTCGCATCCAAAATGATACGTTCAAAAACAGGTCCATCTAAAGAAGAAAAATTCCAAGTCAAATCTTCCCCTGGAGATTGCAAGTTGACATTAGGATTGGCATCAATGACTGTTCGTAATGTATCTCCTGGTGCTGGAAAAGTAGCATTTGTAACGGTAATTTGGGCAACCAAACTACTGCTCATTATTGCAAATATAAATAGGAGTATATTTTTTTTCATAAGAATAAATTTTTGTAAAAATAAAAGTACGATTTTCATAGCTCTGAACAAAGTCCAAATACGTTAAGGTTTTTAACCTAAGTTTCTATAAAATATTTTTCATAGCATGAATTACTGCCTCGTTTGCTTCCTGTGTTCCAATTGTAATTCTTACACAACCTGGTGCTCCAAAATTCCCAACTGGTCTGACCATTACTCCAAATCCTTGCATTTTTTCTTCAAATAATTTTGGATCCATATCTGGTTTTATCGTAAAAAAATTGGCTTGACTTTTCCAATAAGTGATTCCTAATTTATCTAGTTCAGGGTATAAGTATGCTTTGCCTTCATTTACAGTTCTAACTGTTAACTCAAGAAATTCATCATCAGTTAGTGCAGCCATTGCCGCTTCAGTTGCCAAAGTGTTGATATAAAATGGACGTTGTAACTTACTTAAGTATCTTCCAATTTTTGGAGTCGAATAAGCATAACCAATTCGCATTCCTGCTAATCCATATGCCTTCGAAAAACTATTTACACCAATCACATTTTTCCCTTCCAAAACATAAGGTAGAGAAGTAGTGTAATCTTCCGCTGTTGCAAATTGAAAATAAACCTCATCCAAAATGACTACGACATGATCAGGAACTTGCTCGAGTAATTTATCAATATCTTGTTTGGGTATATAAGTCCCCGTTGGATTATTTGGACTACAAAGCCAAATAACTCGAGTGTTATCATTGATGTTTTTGACAACCTCATCGATATTTAATTTATAATCATGTCCCACCAAAGGAACATCTTTAATGACTGCTCCTACTTTTGTAGGGAAAGAAATGTAAGGCAAAAAAGCAGGATTGCAAACGATACATTCCAAACCTTCTCCCAAAAATGCATGAACAATTATTTCAATAATTCCCACGCCACTATTGGCCGTAACAAATTGATCTGGTGTTAATTCATTTTTATAAAAGTTGCTCAAAGCTGTTCGTAATCGAATATCTGTATTGTCTGGATATTCATGCAAATTATTCATTCTCGCCTGCATGGCTGCAATTGCTTTTGGCGAAGCACCAATTGGATTTTCATTGGATGATAATTTATAAATCGGTCCATCGAAATCAATTTCGTCTTTTGATTTTCCACCTTTGTAGGCAGGTGCGTCTGTATCAAGATACGGTTTGAAAAGGGAGATCTTTGTAGTCATAAAAATTGTATGGTTGATTTGGTTAGTTTAAGTAGAACGACTTTCCTGAGCCGTTTATAATTAGGTGCGAAATTAAATAAAAATAGTTGCTTTGGCAACGATTAAAAACATTCGTAAATAATGAATTTGTTATTTTCAGAAACGATATTCACTTCCTTGAAAATTTTGATCAAATGAGTTTTAAAATTCAAATGCCTACTCGCCACTAATTCAAACCTTCCTCCATTTTTTAAACATCTTTTTACTTCAGAAAATAATCGAATGGCTACTTCAATATTTGTTTCGTGTTCAAAATGAAAAGGAGGATTGGAAATAACTAAATCAAAAAAATCATCTTCAAAAATTTCCATCGAATCACTAAAATGGAAAAATACATTTTCAGGATTCAAATTTAATTTTGAAGATTCGATTGCTAAAAAGGAATCGTCCATCAAATGAATTTCACAACTCGATTTTTGAATTTGAATTGCTTTGGATAAAACACCATTCCCTGAGGCTAAATCCAGAACTCGTTGATCACCTTCTTTTAACTTCAAATGTTGAATGAAAAACTGACTCGCATAGTCAATATTTTTTGCAGAAAAAACACCAAAATATTGTTGGTAAATGAAATCTTGAAATTCGATTGAATGCAGAATTGAAACGTCTTTTGCAGGTTTCTTATTTTTTAAAATTAAGACACGAGCTTTTTTCCAAGCTTTGCTTTGTTCTACTTCTTCAAAAAATTCATTAACAATGGATAGCATTTGAGGTGAAAAATATTTGGTCATAAATGAAGCCAATACAATACCATTTTCATGCAATGATTTAGATAATTGAAATAATTGCATTCTAAATAAATCCAATGACTTTGGTATTCTAAGGATAGCAACATTTAATTGCTCAGGCAAAGATTCTAAAGGAGTAATAAAATTCAGTTTGCTAAATTTCAAATCATTCGATTCGATATTTTGGAAAATGGATTTTTCTTGGCTTTTATAATTTAAAATAATCGTAGGGGAAAATGGATGCAAGTGGCAAGTCAAAAAACCGAATCGATCATTGAAAATCACCATCTTAGTTTTTTCCAAATCCAAGGAGTCGAATTCTTTTAAAAGATATTCATCCGCTGCACTCCACGCTTGCAAAGATTGATTCCTCGTTTTTGGATAACGAATGATGGAGTATTTATTTTTATTGGTATTATTGTCTGTCATTTGCGTGCAAAAATAGAGATAAAAATGTTTCCCTTTGGTAAATTTGTACGTTTAATGTTTTGAAAGAATAAACACAAATATTGTGTCATCATATGTGGTGGTTTGCTTTAGCTGACCGTAAAAATACGAGTGTAGTAAAATTGTTTTATTTGGAAAAAATGATTTTATGTTTTTTGAAAAAATCGCTTCGCTCATTTTTTAGGTTAGCTAAAGCAGACCACTACGTGCTATAAAAAAGTACATTTTGGAAACAAGTACTCGAAAACTAGTCAGAAATTTAGTCCAATCAAAACACCTTGATGTATTTGCTGCTCTTTTGATTTTCGGAGTTTGCATTTGGAGAAATTTTCATGGAACGATCTTTTTCAATGGAGAAATTCAGTTTGGAATTCCCATGAAGGAACTAATGAGTCACATGCAACAAGGTGCTTTTCCTTTAGGAATCGTATCTATGGTCGGAGCAATATTTTCAGTCCTCGCAACTCGCCTAGTGGGTAAGCAAAATAATTGGGGAAATTTTATTGGGATTTTGACCACAGTCAGTTCAGGCGGAATTGATTATCTTTTTGGAAATCACTCTGCGATTATCACTTATCCCGTGACCTTTTTTATTCACACCTACGCATACTCAAAGTGGAAAAGTGGGGAAAGAATTCGTAAGAGAGATATTTATTATTATTTAATCCTTGCAGCAGGAATGTTATTGGGATTTACTTTGGTTTATTTGGGAGCTTATCTTTTTGGAGGAATAACTGATCCGACATTTTTAACTTTGGTTTCTGTAATTTTTGGATTGTCAGTCGGAGGAAATGTTTGTAATGCATTCAAGTATGAGGAAACTTGGTTTAGCTGGGTGGTTTATAATATAATTAATTTGGCCAAAAATGCGATTCAATTAAATATCGCAAATGTGGTGAAATATGTATTCTATTTATTTAATGCAGCAGTTACATTATTAGATTGGAAATGGAATGGTGATGTTGATAAAAGTATTTTAGAGGATTCTGATATTTTGGATCAAAGAGTAACTGTTTCATAATTTGAGTTGCAAAACAGACCTACTAATTGTAATTTTATAAAAAGAGAAAACAGATGTATACACAGAATGAGATAAAGCAAATGGTATTACCATTATTAAAATCAAAAGGGAAATCTTACCGAAAGTTTAAAAAAGTCCTTGCTCGAAAAGCGAAGAAGTTAGAACGCATTGCAACTATAACTAAAGATGGTATAGAAACTACCAATAAAGCAAAAACAGGAGATTATATTGTCAAAAATGAAACAGAAGCAGGCGAAGAATATGTGATGTCTCCAAGTAATTTTAAAAATAGGTATAAATATAAAAAACGGTCAAAATCGGGATACTGTGAGTACGAACCGAAAGGACGAATTCTAGCCGTGGAAGTGAATAAGAGTTTTTTGAAAAAATTTAAACTTGACAATGAGTTTTATTTTGAGGCTCCATGGGGATCAAAAATGGTCGCTAAGGAAAAAGACTTTTTAGTTTGCCCAGTTGATGGAGGTGACGAGATTTATCGGATTGCAAGGAAGGAGTTTTTTGAGACTTACGAGAGAGAGTGATGGGAATATCGATACTCAAAATCCTAAAAAAATATGAAGTGCCTACGGGGGTGTAAGCACTTCATTCCATATACTATGAGAAAGCAAAATGGTTGTGAAAACCACTTTGGATATTTTAAGCAGTTTGTAATTGAAAATAGAAATCTAACGAAATAGTTGATGTTCTTTTTTGTCTTTTCCCACCTACAATTTTATCTTTTTCTAAATCACTTAATACTTCCTGTTTCGTTAATACTTGATTTAAGTTGCCAAAAGATTTAGATTTTTTTGACATCATATAATTATCAAAAGCATCAAAAGAAGTCAATCCATTTTTTTGAATAATGACTTTATGACCTTTGAGATTGCAAGCTGTAATTAAGTTGCTAAAGTTTTCAATTTCATAAAACAATGCTTCATCATCGGTGAAGAAGTAATTAAAAATGACTTGGTAAAGTTCTACCTTCTTAAAAAAAAATAGATTTCGGAAATTAGGATAAGTCAAATTTAATACTTCATCAACGACAATAGAATGCAAATGACTATTCGACCATTTTTCAGGATGGACTGATTTGTTTGTTGTGTTAACAGATAAATTTTTCATAGTCACTTTTAAAATATAGTGTTTGAAGGTGTAAAGGATCTAGCCGATTTTTATTCTTTCCTTAATTTGTAATCGTAATCTGTGAAATTTTGTACCAATAGTATTTGGTGAAATATTTAGCAGATTAGCTATTTCTTTATTTTTAAATCCTCGATCAGTTCTTAAATAAAAACCTACTCGGATAATTTTTGGTGCTGTATCTAGAGAGTCATAATATGCTTTTTTGATTCTCTTAATTTTTTCATTGGCCAAATAAGTTGCTTCAATTGAATGTTCAAATTTCTCCACTTTTCTTTCACAAAATACTTGTTCTCGTTCTTTTCTATTTTGTGTTTTTCGCATAGTATCAATATGCGTATTATTTAAAGTTCTAGAAAGGTAAGCAAGTGTTTTTTGCTTATCCCAAAACATCATATCTTCCAATTTCACGATATGCCACGTACATATTTTTTCAAAAGTGTTAGCAACTAATTCATTGGCATCAGTTTCATTCAAAGTCAAATAAAGGGCTACACCCATTAGAGTGTGATAATAAGTTTTATGAAAGGCGATAATAATTTCGTGTTTACGAATTAGCTGGGGTGTTTTCTCATTTCCCATAGTTATCGTTTTGAGCCAGATTTTGATCTAGTATGTTTGAAGTATAGTTCTTCTTTTCCCTCAAAGAAAAATACTTGAAGAAGTTTGTTTAATATTAAGACGATTCTAAAAGTGAATCATTTCAAAATAAAACGTTTAATTAAATTTTTTTTTATTCTAAAGTGTGCAGGGCAGGCTTTGCAAATGTGTGTGTGGATACAGTATCTGCTTTTAAAGGTAGTAAAAAACTTTAACATTGTAGAATGTATTATATGTTTTAACATAAAAACATATAATACATTCGTGAGAATAATTTATCTATTTGGAAAACACTATTTTTTCGATACCGCTTACTTTTTTATCATGTTTATCCTGAAGATTTCTTTGATACTAAAACATGATTTTAGTCCACAATCGAAACACCATTTGAATCAGTTGTCAAGACTTCACTCATATAATTAAAAAATGGATGCATCGCTTTATATGTTTTAACCACCTCTTTGACAAATTTTGGATCTTTAATTTCTTTGTCAGTAAATTTTCGATAAACGACAAATTGTTTGTGTCGCAAGAGATCAACAGCAGGATGATCTTTTTCAAAACCACGAGGCGCAGTTTTTAATTTATCTCCTTCTAAAGTTCCAAACATTTTTTTAAAACTAGCCGACTTAATAATTTTTCTAAGAGGTTTATCATCAATTGCGATTTCTTCTCTGATTCTTTTTAGGTCAGGAGAATTGGGTGCCCAAAAACCTCCAGCAACGAATGAATTTCCTGGCTCGATATGAAAATAATAACCACCACGAAGTTTTGCTGTTGCTCGAACCAAACTTCCTGAGAGATGATTTTTGTAAGGCGTTTTATCTTTTGAAAAACGAGTGTCTCGATAAATCCGATGAGTCTTATGTCGTTCGATATTATCGATTTTACTCATCTCATCATTAAGAGTACTCGCAAAATTTTTGAAGAGTTGAATTTCTTCTTGATAGCGAGGTTTATTTTCATTAAACCATTCGCGATTATTATTTTTCTGAACGTCTTTGATAAATTTTATAGTAGAAGCTGGAATGTGGGTTAATTTCATCTTGTATTTTTTTGTAAAAATAAATAAAATTACGAGAGCCAAAAAAACGACTTTCGCTATTAATTTTGTTAACAAAGAATCAGGAAAAGTTGTTTTCTTAAATTATGATTCAACTAAATTTTTATTCATTTGGATAAAGCCTTCTTGAGTAGCCTTCCCAATTTTTTTATTAAAAAATCAATATCGAGAAAACGAAATGGAGGAAAAATGAATCATTGTCTTAGTTAAACGGGAAGACCTAAGGAAAAAAAATGTTTTATGGTTTACATAAAGCCAATTCTTCTTCTTTGATTTTAAAATTCAAATAGTTTATTTTTATCTTTTCGGAACAATTTTAATTATCCGCTTTTTCCGTTTCAAGAACAATTTCCCAATTTAATTAAGTTAGAAATACACTAACGCATTTTTCACAACCTTCTGCAAGGTGATGGTGCTTACTACCACTTTGTAAAAACAAAACCTTCTACAAACATGAAAAAATATACAAAACTAACATTAATTGTTATTTGTGTTTTTTTAAACCATCTAGTTTTTTCTCAAAAAGATTTTAGTCTTCATCTGCATGCAGGTGAAATTTCACAGGATCAATTTTTAGAACCTGAGGACGCCAATTCTCAAACTTTAAGAGCGAATCAATTTGGTTCAGATTATTTTGTGATGGTGCAATTTGATCATCACCTTTCCTCTGTAGAAAAAAACAAATTGAAAAACCAAGGGATAGAATTACAAGAATATATCCCCCGTTATGCATATGTCGCAAAAATTTCTAAAAATGCTAAACTTGAAAATTCTATCGTAAAGTTTGTTATTCCTTTTCGACCGACGTATAAATATTCTATTGAATTGGTAAAAAATAAAATTCCAGCTCATGCAATTATTGGAAATAAAGTGAGATTGAATGTGATGAAGTTTGATGGAATTTCTATGGATGATTTTTTATCAACATTAAGAATGAAGGGACATGATGCGGAAGTGTTTTCTGAAAGGATGGTTATGGTTGAGGTTGAAATGGCAAAATTGGAAGAGTTAGCTTCTATTTCAGTTATAAAATATATGGAACCAGTTCATCCTGATCCTGTAAAAGAAGGACTTAGAGGAAGAACTGTTCAGCGAATTAATATGATTTCAAAGGGGCCTGGAGATGGGTATGATGGAGAAGGAGTTATGATTGGATTGGCTGATGATGGTGGTGTGGATCATGTGGATTTTAAAGGAAGACTGACAGATTTTACAGCTAACCAAGGAGGTACACATGGAGATATGACTGCTGGACTTGCGATGGGAGCGGGTAATATAAATCCATTAGGAATGGGAATGGCAACAGGCGCAGATTTAAATCTGTATGATTATAATGGATCAAATAATAATCCACCAGTTACGAGTGCGATTAGTAATTACAACACTTACGGGCAAGTGATATCATCTACTTCCTATTCTGAAAGTTCAGGAGCTCAATATACTGAGCGGTCAAATTATGTAGATAATCAAGTTTATAATAATAATCAATTCTTGCATTTTTACTCAGCGGGGAATAGTTCATCTTCGAATTCAAGTCCAGTTTATGGAGGAATTCAAGCATCGAATGGAGGATACTTTGGAAATATAACAGGCGGATCAAAGGCCGCTAAAAATACCATTGCAGTTGCGAACATGCTTTATAATGATGTGAGAGTTGGTTCATCATCAAGAGGTCCAACTGCGGATGGTCGAGTCAAGCCAGATATTTCAGCTCATGGAAATGGGAATTTGTCACTTGATCCAAATAACCAATATGGAGCAGGAGGAGGAACTTCTGCCGCAGCTCCTTCGACTGCAGGAACAGTTGCCATGTTGTATGATGCTTACCGAGATATGAATGGAGGAGCAAATCCAAATGGTGGATTAATTAAAGCAACAATTCTGAATACTGCAGATGACATTGGAAGACCTGGCCCTGACTACGAACATGGTTGGGGAAGAATTCATGCAGGGAATGCTTATGAAGTTCTTTCCAATAATCAATATCTCATGTCAACCATTTCAAATAATGGATCGAACTCTCATACGGTTACAGTTCCTTCGGGAACCAAAGAAGTAAAAGTAATGGTGCTTTGGGTTGATCCTGCAGGATCTGCCAATGCTTCGATTGCCTTAATCAATGATATTAATATCACCATGACAACTCCGGGTGGACAGAGTTATAACCCTTGGATTTTGGGACTTGATCCGACATTAGCTAGTTTGGAAGCTAATGCTGTTCGAGGTATTGATGATAGAAATAATATGGAGCAAGTAAGTTTGGAAAATCCTTCGGCTGGAAATTATACGATCAATGTTTCAGGATTTGATATAGCTCAAGGCCCTCAAGAGTATTTTTTAGTTTATCATTTTGTTGAAGATGAGATAACAGTAACTTATCCAAATGGAGATGGCGAACCAATGGTGCCAGGTGTAGAAGAACCTTTGCGTTGGGATGCTTTTGGGGATGCTGGAAATTTCACCGTAGAATTTTCTATAAACAATGGAGCTAGTTGGACAACTATTTCAAATTCAGTTCCTGGGAGTGATCGTTATTTGAATTGGACTCCTCCTGCTTCTCCTACTGGAAATGCAAAAATTAGAGTAAGTAGAAATGGGCAAAGTGATGAGTCCGATAATGGTTTTACCATCATCGAAGAACCAAATTTTTCCATTACAGGGAATGGAAATAATGAAGCTATTATTTCTTGGGATGCTGTTCCTGGGGCAACAGCTTATGACATTTTTAAATTAGGAGATGAATATATGGAAGTGATTGGAACCACTACGACAACTTCATATACTTTACAAAATTTGGTATTAAATGAAAGTAATTGGTATTCTGTAAGAGCAACCGATTCAGGAAACAATATTATTGGAAGGCGTGCTTATGCTAAAGAGTATCAATACTATATATGTCATGTCAATATCTCGGTGAATATTTTAACAGATAATTATCCTGGTGAAACTTCGTGGAGTATATTCGATGATGCAGGAAATGAAATAATTACAGGTGGAGGCTATACTCAACAAGCAACCAATTATTCAGATGTAGTTTGTGTACCTTATGGATGTTTGGATTTTGTGATTTATGATTCTTATGGTGATGGAATATGTTGCGGATATGGACAGGGATCTTATCAGGTCGTTGGACCTGCTGGAGAAATATTAGCATCAGGTGGTCAATTTGGTTCTAGTGAAACGACTAATTTTTGTTTGCAAAGTCCGCCTCTTGTTTTAGAATTAACTAGTCAAACCAATATATTATGTAATGGTCAAAATGATGGAACAATTACCGTTCAAGGATCAGGAGGTTTTGGAACTTATACCTACAGCATTAATGGTGGAGCCTCACAGACAAGTAATATTTTTACAGGTTTACCGGCAGGAATACATTTAATTACTATTGATGATGGTAACAGTACGATGTCTATAAATGTTACTTTGACAGAACCAGATGCACTTTTTGCCGTCTTAAATTCATTTAGTGATATTTCATGTAATGGATTGAATGATGGTTGGGCGATTGTCGATGGAGTAGGGGGAACCAATACGATAGGTTATACTTATAGTATTGATAATGGACCATTTACAAGTAATAATTCTTTTTTCAATCTTATACCTGGAACGCATGAAGTGAAAGTCAAGGATGACCACGACTGCGAGGCAAGTACTTTTTTTATAATACTAGAGCCTGATGAACTATTTTCATTTGTAAATAGTCAAACCGAAATTGATTGTAATGGGAATAATAATGCGTCAGTAGTGATTGGATCTACAGGAGGAACATCTCCTTTCTCCTACTCTTTTAATGGTGGAGCATATACGAGTAATAATACATTTGAAAATTTGGCAGCAGGTACTTACTCTGTAACTACGATTGATGTAAATTTATGTGAGTATATATTTAGTGTAACTGTTGACGAACCTACAGCTTTGGAATTGACTGTTGAAGCTCAAACTGATATAACTTGTTTTGGAGAGAATAATGGAATGACCGAAATATCAGGGCAAGGAGGAACTGGGAGTTTACAATATCAAATCGATAATCAAGGGTTTCAAAATGATCCTATCTTTAATAATCTTTCTAGCGGAACTCATACCCTCGAAATTACGGATGACAATGGTTGTATTACTTCTACTTCTATAGAAATAACTGAACCTCAAGAGTTAGTAGTTGAATTGACCAATCAAATGAATGCTACTTGCTCAAATCCAAATGGAGCAGTTACCATTAATGTTTCAGGGGGAGTTGGAACTCCAACCATTAATTTTAACGGAAGTTCTGTAAATGGAAATACAGCCACTTTCGAAAATTTAGGAATGGGAACTTATACTGTTTCAGTTACAGATGAGAATAATTGTGAAACGACTTCTTCAGTAGAAATAACAGGAAACTCATCAATTGAATTAGAAATTACCAATACTCAAAATATTAATTGTAATGGTGGTAACAATGGAATGATTGAAGCTCAATCATCTGGTGGTTCTGGAAATTATACTTATACTTTGAATGGAGTTAATCAAGGGAATAACAATATATTTACAAATCTGGAAGGAGGAACTTATTTGGTAGAAAGTATAGATGATGAAGGATGTTCTATTACGACTGAGGTAACGGTTTCTGAACCAACAGCGATGAATGCCGAAGTAATTCAACAATCGAATGTAAATTGTTTTGGAGAAAACAATGGGAGCCTTCAAGTTTCTGCTTCAGGAGGTGTTGGAAGTTTTGAATTTTCTAATGGAACAGAAACAAACACAACGGGTGTTTTCAATAATCTTTCTTCAGGTACTTATCAGATAGTTGTAACAGATGAAAACAATTGTCAAACAACTATCGAATCAATTATTGACGAGCCTGCTGAATTGACTGCAAGTATCTCTACTCAACAATCAGTTATTTGTTTTGGAGAAAATACAGGTTCGGTTGCTCTCGAGTCAAATGGAGGAACAGGAACAATTACATATACTTTAAATGGAACTTCAAACTCAACAGGAGAATTTTCAAATTTAGGAAGTGGAAGTTATATGGTTGGATTAGCAGATGAAAATGGTTGTGAAACTACCATAGAATTTGAAATTGACGAACCAGCAGAATTAACAGCAAGTATTTCTGCTCAACAATCAGTTGATTGTTTTGGAGAAAATAATGGTTCTATTGCTCTTGCATCAAACGGAGGAACAGGAACGATTACTTATACTTTGGATGGAGAGTCTAACTCGACTGGCGAGTTTTCAAACTTGGAGAGTGGAATTTATAATGTTGGGTTAACAGATGAAAATGGATGTGAAACTACGGTGGAATTTGAAATTGACGAACCAGCAGAATTGACTGCGAGTATTTCAACTCAAGAATCAGTTTTATGTTTTGGAGAAAATACAGGTTCGGTTTCCCTTAATTCAAATGGAGGAACAGGAACAATTACTTATACTTTAAATGGAACTTCAAACTCAACAGGAGAATTTTCAAATTTAGGAAGTGGAATTTATATGGTTGGATTAGCCGATGAGAACGGTTGTGAAACTACTTTAGAATTCGAAATAGAGGAACCAACTGAATTAAATATTGAATTAGAAAGTATTAATCAAGTTGCTTGTTCAGGTCAAGAAGGAGCAATCGAAGTTAGTGCAAATGGTGGTGCAGGGAATTATGAATTTTCTATAAATACAGCATCGAATTCAACAGGAAGTTTTAGTGATTTGAGTGGTGGAATTTATTTAGTTCAGGTTACTGATGGAAATGGATGTACTGCAACTTTAGAAGTTGATATTAATGAACCTAATTCACTAAACGCTTCTATTTCACAAATTCAAAATGTTACTTGTAATGGAGTAAATAATGGTAGCGTTCAATTAGGAGGTCAAGGCGGAACTGGAATATTGACTTATACATTGGGATCGGAAACAAATTCAAATGGATATTTTGAAAACCTACCTAGTGGAAATTATACTGTAGTAGTGGAAGACGAAAATAATTGTACTTCTCAAATTGATGTAACAATAAATGAACCTGATGCGCTGGGAATTGATATGCTCTTTATTACGGAAGTAAATTGTTTTGGAGGGGATAATGGTCAAGTAAACTTATTTGCGACAGGTGGTACAGGGGATATTCAATATACGCTAGGTAGTCTCTCAAACACGACAGGAGTTTTTGAAAATTTAGAAAGCGGAACTTACGATGTAATGATTGAGGATGAAAATGGTTGTACAGAAACAACTTCAATTACGTTAGATGATCCTTTAGAATTAGAAATAGAAGTTTTAAATAATTCTTCTGCAGGATGTGGAATAAGTACAGGTTCAGTTGAGGTGCAAGGATTAAATGGAACAGGAAATTATTCCTACCAATTAAATAATGAAACCAACACGACTGGTATTTTCGAAAATTTATCATCGGGCAATTATGATATTTTATTAACTGATGATAATGGTTGTGAAACAACAATGGAGATTACAATCGCGGAGGAAGATGAGATTTCAATAGAAAATATGAGTGCAGAGAATGTTGATTGTTTTGGAAATGAAAATGGAAGTATAATGGTATTGGCATCAAGTCCAGCAGGAAATATTTCTTACGAATTAAATGGAATGACAAATACAACAGGTGTTTTTGAAAACTTACCTTCCGGAGATTATGAGGTAATTATTTCAGACGGAAATGAATGTACTGAAGTTGTTATATTTGAAATAATTGAACCTTCAGTAATGGATGTGGTGAGCGCAATTACGCTTCCTATCGATTGTTTTGAAGGGGAAGGAGAAATTTTAGTTGAAGCATCTGGAGCAAACGGAGATTTTACTTACATTTTAAATGGAGAGACAAATGAAACTGGAATTTTCCAAAATTTACCAGCAGGTACATTTGAAATAGAGGTTATAGATGGATTAGGATGTTCACAAATTGAAATGATAGAATTAGTAGAGCCGGATGAATTATTTGCCACGGTCACTCAAACGACCGTTGACCTGGGAGCAGGAGATGGAACAGCAACTCTAGAAGGTAGTGGAGGAACGGGTTCACTTTTATATTCTATCGATGGGCAAAATTTTCAACCTGATAACTTATTCATAGAACTTCCAGCAGGTGATTATGAAGGAACTGTGATGGATGAAAATGGATGTACTTCTATAGTTAGTTTTACGATTCTTTTGGAAACGGCAATTAATAATCCAGAAGAAGGAATTGAAAAAATTGAGGTTTCACCAAATCCATTTTCTGAACAATTATTTTTAAATGTTGAGTTGGAAACATCACAAGATTTAGAATTGACTTTATGGACAGTTTCTGGAATTCAAGTTTTCCAAAAAACAATACATTTCCAAAATGGAAATTCTAGAATTGATTTGGATGTAAACGAACAATTAGCAGCTGGTGCTTATTTCTTAAAAGTAGAAAATAGCCAAGGTTCAATTGGACATTTTAAATTGATCAAAGAGTAGGGGGACGTTAAACGTTAAACGTTTTACGTTTCACGTTCGAAGAAGGCTGCGGAATGCTAATTTGAATTAGTGTTTCGCAGTTTTTTTTTGAGATAATGGAATCAAATTAAATGAAGATTTGTTAAGTCTATTTTTAATGATAAAAAGCAAAAGTTATGATTTTATTTAGACCGGTAAATCAAGCAGAGTTAGATTTGATTATTAAAGGTGATTGGAAGAGATTTCCTCCACGTTTGGTAGGACAGCCAATTTTTTATCCAGTTTTAAATGAAACTTACGCAGAGCAAATTACCAAAGAGTGGAATGTTCCAACCTACGGAATTGGTCATGTTTTAAGATTTGAAGTGCAAGACGATTTTATTAAAAAATATGATGTTCAAAAAGTAGGTTTAGATCATCATGTGGAATTATGGATTCCATCCGAAGAGTTGGGAGAAATGAATAGTAATATCATTGGAAAAATAGAATTGATTAGTTCATTCCAAAAATAACAAGAGACTGGTTTTAAACCAGCCTCTTGTTTTGAGAATATTTTTTGCGAAAAAAATCAGAGGCTAGCGAGAAGCTAGTCTCTGATAATTACATACTAGTAAGTATGCTCTTTTGTATCCGTCCCACCACTATTCGTTGCTGTAATTTTCACTTTATTCGCTGCTCCATTCGCCAAACTAATCGATACCTGAAATACACCCGTTCGAGAATTAAAAGTAAAATCAGTAATCGTATTTCCGTTGTGCGTAATCGTAATTTGATCCTTTTTCGAAATGTTTTTGACATTACCAATAATCGTACTTCCAGAAACATTTGGATTAAACGGATTTGCCGTAGGCGTCGAAACTGAAGTAAGCGTAATCACAGGTTTATTCTCTTTAACTACTCTTGGACTATACTTCAAACTCGTTTCTGCTGAAGCAGTTCCTCCTGTGTTCGTCGCTTTAATCAGAAATTTATTAGTACCCGATTTTAAATTAACAGGAATTGAAACTTGTTTTTTTCGTACGTCAAAATTAAAATCAATATTTTTTCCATTAAAAGTCACTTTGATTTGATCTTTCTTCGTAAGGTTAGAAACAGTTGCCTTAGCAGTTGTTTTTTGAGATTTCGCTTTTGCACCAGGACGCTTAGGATTTGTAAACTTAATCGTCGGTTTTGCAACTATTAAAACTTTTTTCTTAAATGTTACACTTACTTGATCGCTATCATTTCCATCTCTATTTTGTACAGTTATTTTAATGGTGTTTTTTCCTTCTTTTAATTTTACTTGCGCTGAAAGTTGAGTGCCTCGCAAAGTGAAATTACTCATTCGGTTTCCATTTAATGAAAAGGTCACTTCACTTTTTCTACTTACATTTTTAACTGTAGCTTTAACTGGAATTGTTTCTCGCTTCGCTGTTGAGTTATTTTTAGGCGAACTAATTTTTACCGTTGGTAAAACTTTAGGCGCATTATATTTCACTCTTACCGTTTCAGAATCAGAACCATCAGCAGTAGTAGCTTTGATTACAATTGTATTTGTACCTTCTTTCAAAGTGACATTAGCGGTCAAAATTTTCGAAGAATTACTGTAAGAAAAATTACTAGTATTACTTCCATTGAAAGTAAAACGGATATCGTTTTTACTATTCACGTTTAAAATTTTGGCTTTGACCGTTGCTGTTTTTGAATCAGTTGTTGAATTATTATTTGGTTGTGTTATATCCACAGTTGGTGGATTTTTAGGAACAACATATTTCACTCTTACTGTTTCAGAATCAGAACCATCAGCAGTAGTAGCTTTGATCACAATCGTATTAGTTCCTTCTTTCAAAGTAACATTTGCGGTCAAAATTCTCGAAGAATTACTGTAAGAAAAATTACTAGTATTACTTCCATTGAAAGTAAAACGGATATCATTTTTACTATTTACGTTTAAAACTTTGGCGTTAACTACCGTAGTTTTAGTATCAGTAGTTGCATTGTTTGAAGGCTTCGAGATATCAACAGTTGGCGGATTGCTTGGAGCGTTGTATCTAACATTGACACTTGCTTCATCTGTTCCGTCATCGTTTTTTCCAAAAACAGAAATCGTATTAGTTCCATTTTTCAAATTAATACTTGCCGTCACAACTCCTGAAACAGGACTAAAAGAAAAATTACTAATAGTACTTCCATTTACTTTTACACGAACATCACTTTTCCTTGTTACCTTCTTCACTCGTGCATTTAAGTTTGTCGTTGCTGACGAACTTGTACTATTGTTTGTTGGATTATTAATAATCACTTCTGGTGGATTGGAAGAAGACAATTCACAATTTTTATTTGCGGTATCTTCATCGTCACCTACATCATTAAATGCTTTGATGCTGATCAAATTATTTCCATTATCCAAAGTTACCGTACTTTGGAACACTTTTGAATTTGAATTATAAGTGAAATCCGTTCGCTTATTTCCATTAATTCTAAAAATGATATCACTCTTTCGTACTACATTTAAAACCGTAGCAACCACAGTCGTTCTACACAATTGAGCATTCGGATCCATCGGATTTGACGTTCCGGCACTAACACTAGTAATAGTTACCACAGGAGGATCCATGGTAGGAGTATTCGTTCGCTTGTAAACGATTGTCACCTCATCTTGAGCATCACCAACTTGGTTGTATCCTTTTACTCGGATGATATTTTGTCCTTCTCTCAAATTTGCAGATGCACTAAATCGACCTGTTCGAGAGTCAAAGCTGAATGAACTTTGTTGACTTCCATTGATATAGAAACGTACATCATTTTTAGTTGTAACATTGTCCAAAACTGCTTTTATCGTAGCTCTATCATCATTCACCTCAGAGTAATTCTGACTTGGTTGAGTAATATTCACTCTCGGTGGTTGTTGTGTTGGTGTATTATTTTTGTAAATAATAGTTACATCATCTTGTGCCTCACCAGCTTGATTGTAACCTTTTACTGTTACTTCATTTCGACCATTGACTAAGTTCAAGTCAGCACTAAACCTACCTCTACGAGAATCATAGTTAAATAAACTTCGCTCTTGTCCGTTGACATAAAATCTTACATCATTCTTGCTGGTAACATTTTCTAAAGTTGCTCGAACCGAAACGTTTCGTAAATCAGTTTCGAAAGGAGATCGAGCAGGTGAAGTAATATTCACTCTTGGTAAATCTGCTTTTTTCTCATAAAAAATAATCACGTTATCACGGTCACTACCAACTTGGTTTCTACCGATGATTTCGATTTCGTTTCGTCCTTCGTTCAATCTAATATTTGCAGAAAATTGATCTCTCCTATTATCATAAGTGAAGTTGTAATCATTTCTTCCATTCACTCGGTACTCTATATCATTTTTACCATTTACATATTTGATGTTAGCTTGTATGGTAAAATTTTGATTCTCTGAAGTATAACTGTTGCTTCGAGGATTTGTAATGTTTACTTGTGGCGCATAAGTATTATTTACCACAGGAGGATTCGAACCACCATCACCAAAATAAATAATAACTGTTTCTTCGTCAGAACCTGCTTGGTTAGTAGCAGTAATTAAGACTTCATTATTTCCATATTCCAATGGGAAATTAGTTCGGAATCTTCCTTTGTTAAAACTAAAACTTGAAGGGTTTCCATTCACATAACATCGAACGTCACTTTTATTTCTGACATTTTTAATCTTTGCATCAACTCTTCCAGAAGGAACATTTGAAACGTAAGGATTCGTTCTAGGATTTGTTACATTGATAATTGGTGGCTCCATGGTATTGGTTCCAGGATCAATAATCCATCGCATTCCTAAATTGGTATAATGATGAAGATCATTGGTTCCAGTTAAGTTATTATCATTTTTCCATAACTCTCCATCCAAATCATCACTCAATGGGAAAGTGAATTTATGACCAGCATGCATAGAAAACCTAGGTGTAAATTGGTAACCTAATTCTACTCCAAGAGAAGGCATAACGCTAATTTTGCCTGCTCCATCTTCGAATCCATGCGCATTAGTTTCATAAACACCATCTCGAATATTATTTTTTAAAATATTCTTGATACTTGATTTACTGTCATTCATATGATCGATACCAGAGTAATCATAAATTCCTCCATTATCCGCTTGATCCAATTTGACATTATACCAATCCAAATTAATTCCTCCATAAAGCGAAGCAATAATTCCAGTATTTTCTCGCAATCGATTCGCAGTCAGAACACCTTCCAAACCAAGTTCGAATTGGTGGGTTTTATTATTTTGGAAAACATAACCTGGGCCACTTGGAGCAGTATAATCTAATCCTTCCCCTGCTTCCCGAGAACCATTTAAGGCGTCGTTGTTTTCAAGACCAGTAGCGCGTTTGGTATCCAAACCAATGCTTTGAGAATATAACCATCGACCTCGAGCATCAAATGAAATTGGCGAACCAGGTTGGTAATATAAATTTTTCGCAAGCGTCATTCCAAATCCATAACCTTGGTAAGTAGTTGGAACATCACTTGATTGATAAGCCCAACCACCATTGATTCCAAAAGTCCACCAGCCTGCATCTCGAGGAGGAAAATAACTTCTTTGAAATTTTGTAGTTTCTTTCGATTCTTCAAAAACGACTTCTTCGTCTTGAGCGGCTACTGAAATGGCACCCAAAAATATGAATGCGAATATGCCGAAGATTTTAAGTAGATTTTTCATAAGCAACTGTTGTAATTATTATTCAATAGGGTTTACGTTTTGAGTATTTAGTATTGTAACTTTTTTTTGAAAAAAATAAATCGCGTTTCTTCTCAATACCCAAATCTCATCATCTCAAATCCCATGTTTAAATATTAGACGATTTGTTTTAGGAAAAATAGCAGATTTTATGCCTAGTTAAAAATGAGGTCGTTTGCAATTTTAAGATTTCAAAGGTCTTGAAAAGTATGAGAAAAGCGTCTTTTTTTCAATAAGAATTCAAAAAATAACAGAAGTGTAACGTGTTGAAAATCAATAAGTTGGAGGAATATTAAAGAGTAAGTGGTTTTTTTATTAAAAAGTATCAAAAAACAGGATACAAATATGTTAAAATTATATGTGTTTTTAAAGAAGTTTAACTTGTCGTTAATGAGATTTTTTTAAATATTTCTCCAAATCAAATAGGAAAAGGTAAAAAGAGAAAACAATTTTTTTTTGGATTGAACTTCGCAGATCATTTTTGGTTATATTTACACTTTAAATATTATCCCGAATCCCGTCAAATTTAAAATTCTCAGAACCAATCCAAGGCTAGCGTAACTGATTTTTATCATAACATAAATGATGAAAAATCACAAACTTTGTATTTTTTTAACCATGAACATGCATAACTGATGAAGAGAATTATACTATTAATCATAGGTCTTTTTTTATTCCAAACATCTTCCATTGCTCAAGACAATCGAACAATTGATGGATCTGGTAACAATCTTCAAAATCCAGATTGGGGAGCAGCGCATACTCAACTTAAAAGATTTACTTCAGTAAGTTATGAAGATGGAATTGAATCACCTGCTGGAGCCACAAGGCCTAATCCACGAGTAATTTCCAATACACTTTTTGCTCAAGATTCTTTACTGAATGAACCAACTAATCTAAGTGATTATGTTTGGGCTTTTGGTCAATTTATTGATCACGATATCTCATTGACTGGCGATAGTAATGAAAATGCATTGATTTCAGTTCCTACAGGAGATCCATGGTTTGATCCTTTTGGAACAGGAACATCTATGATTTTTATGCGTCGTTCAAAAAAGATGGATGGAACGGGAACAGACCCATCTAATCCTCGAGAACATGGAAATGAAATTACCGCATGGCTTGATGCATCTAGTGTATATGGTTCTGATCAAGAGCGAGCGGATTGGCTTAGAACTTTTTCTGATGGAAAAATGAAAACATCGACTTATAATCTATTACCTTGGAATACATTTACAGGAAACTTTGCTACTCCGGTAGATTGGGATGCACCTTTGATGGACGATGGTGTTCAACTTTCTAATTATCATTTTGTAGCAGGAGATCCGCGAGCAAATGAGAATCCATTATTGATTGCATTTCATACGGTATTTGTTCGAGAGCATAATCGATTGTGTGATACTTTGAAAATAGACAATCCGAATTGGACAGATGAGGAGTTGTATCAACATGCTCGGAAAATAGTTGGTGGATTGATTCAAAATGTAGTTTATACGGAATGGTTACCAGCTATGGGAGTAGATCTAGATCCTTATCAGGGGTATGCTGATACTATTGATCCTAGGATAATGAATATATTTTCAGCAGCTGCATTTCGGCTAGGTCATACTTTATTGAATAGTACCATTTTGCGATTAGATAATGAGGGGAATGAAATCCAAGGAGGTCATTTACAATTGCAAGAAGCATTTTTTAATCCTCAATCAATCCTTTTTTTAGGTCAAGGAATTGATCCATTGTTCAAAGGTATGGGAGAACAAGTTGCTCAAGATTTAGATTGCAAAGTGATTGATGATGTACGTAATTTTTTATTTGGCCCTCCAGGTGCTGGTGGGTTAGATTTGGCATCTATCAATATTAATCGAGGGAGAGAAAGAGGTTTACCAGATTTCAATACGGCACGAGCTGATTTTGGATTGACTCCATATACTAATTTTTTAGAATTAAATTCAGACACCTTAGTTGCCAATTCGATGGAACAATTATATGTTGATATAAATAACATCGATCCATGGGTTGGATTGTTGGCGGAAAACAAAATGCCGGATGCCTTATTTGGAGAAACGATTATGGAAATAATGAAACTTCAATTTGGGGCATTGAGAGATGGAGATCGATTTTATTTTGAGAATGATAGTGTATTATCTGCGGATGAAATTTTGGAAATAAAAAATACAACCATGCATGATATTATCATGAGAAATACTAATATCACATTGATGCAACCAAATGTTTTTGAAGCAATGCCACATGAGGATATTTGTGATCCAAATGCTGAAAGTGGAATCGCAGGTGTGGTAACCAATGAAGCTGGTGATAATATACAATTTGTAGATATCTTGTTAGAAAATGATAGTACAACTTCTACTACGTCGCTCGGAGAATATGAAATGGAAGTTTTAAATTGTCAAGAACATACCGTTACATTGAGCCGAACAGATAATCCTGCGAATGGGGTAACCTCTTACGACATTGCTTTGATTCAAAGACATATTTTACACATTGAACCTTTTGATCATCCTTTTAAGTTCGTTGCTGCAGATGCTAATCGCTCTGGAAATATTACTGCATTTGATTTATTGCATATTCGACAAGTGATTTTAGGACTTGTTCCTGATTTTCCAAATAGTCCTTCGTGGTTGTTTTTGGAAGATGATTTCATGTTTGATGATCCGAGTGATCCATTAGCCACGACAATCCCTAACAATGTGTACACATTTGCTACTGATTCAGATACGCTGATCATGAACTACATGGCATTAAAAATTGGAGATGTGAATTTTAATGCAAATCCTAACTTGAATTCTAATGTTGACACTAGAAATGAATTTGCAAGAACATTGTTCTTAAACGTTAAAGATCGTGAAGTGAAAGCAGGGGAGGAAGTTGATGTTTATTTAAAAACAAAAGATGATGAAAGGTTGGAAGGATATCAATTTACGATGAATTATGATTCTGAAGTTTTGGAGTTTGTTGATTTAGAAACGGATGCAACGGAAGATTTTTCCATGAATAATTACGCAGTATTTGAAGATCGAGGTGCGGTGACCTTGAGTTATAACGGTGATTTTTTATTGGAAAAAGATAACGCATTGTTGCATTTTACTTTTCAAGCGAAGCGAAACGGAAAGTTGAGTGATTTGCTTTTTATCAATTCCAATATCACGAAAGTAGAAGCCTATTCAGGGGAAGATGAACTCTTAGATGTTGATTTGAATTTCGAAGGAGAAAATGTAAATACGTTGTTGGAAGAACAATTTAAACTTTATCAAAACCAACCAAATCCATTTACGAATTCTACTGATATCAGTTTTTATTTACCAGCAGCAAGTAATGTTGAATTGAGAATATTTGATCTTTCTGGAAGAATTTTGACAAGTGTTCAGAGTGATTTTGGGGAAGGATTACAAACTTTAACCATTGATAAAAAAGACTTTGATGCGACGGGAGTTTTTTATTATCAATTAAAAACAGATTTTGGAATGCTAACCAAGAAAATGGTTCGAGTTAACTAAAATTCTCAATCAGTATTTTTTCGAAAAAGAAGGGAAGTGAATCATTTCACTTCCCTTCTTTTTTTTTTAAATAATAAAATAGGATTTAAAGAAAAGGACACTTCAGAGAACTCCGATTTCTTTTCCTCCCATTTCTAAATTTCTTTTTTCCTGAAATGAAATTATAAGAAATTGTCATCTTCGAAAAAATGTACCAATCCAGATCTTTTGGATCACCTCTTCCATTTCCTTCTGCAGGAGGTGTTGCATCAATATTTATTTCATCATATCTCCAAGATAATTGAGCATTTAATTCACCACCTTCAGAGGCTAATTTATTCAAATCAGGATAAGTGCCACTCACATCATCAAGGTAGTCAGTAAAAGTTTTTCGAGTTCCAGTTTCGAATGTGAATGTGAAATTTTTATTCATAGCTATTTTTAACCCAACTCCGAGAGGAATAGAAAACTGAGTCAACGAATATTTTTCAGGATACTCAGGAAGTCCTTGACCTTCTGTTCCAAGAGGTTGAAGATCATACCAAGTGTCTTGTAATTTTGCTTGAGGGTTAAATTTGAAAACTGCAATGCCACCAAAAACATAAGGAGAAAATATTCTATTTGCTTCATTTGGATGGAAACCTAAGAGATTAATTTCTCCTATAATTGCAGCTTCGTAAATCTCTGAACGGAAGCTCAAATTTCGAATTTTTCTAAAATCGTCTTCTTGAGAAAACTCATCTGATGCAGATATCACACCATGTGTTAAATCAAAGCGGAGTCCCACAAACCTATTAACATTAAATCGAACAAAAGCTCCTTGTGCCCAATTGGTTTGTCCGATACTAACCTTAAGGCTGGAGGGAGCAAGGTCTCCCAAATAATTAGAAGCCCCTAAACTTACTCCCAATTCTAGATATTGTGCTTGGAAATAAAAAGGGAAGAATAGAATAGTGATTAGGCTTTGAATTTTCATGAAGTTGCTAGCTTAGCAAATAAATAAATTATATCTATTGCTAATATAGAGATTAATTGAGTAAAAGGTTTTAAAACAACTTCAATATTATGAATGGAAAAAATGAGAAGAATATTATTTAATTTTATACACCTACTTTTTTTATATTTTTTCACAAAATAAAAAAACGAAAAATGAACTCAACAGTAAAAAACATTTTAATCGTACTTGGGGGATTGCTTGCTGGCGGAGCGGTGAATGGAGGATTGATTGCCATCGGTTCAAGTATCATACCTCCACCAGAAGGTGTAGATATGACTACTACGGAAGGTCTGAAAGAAGGAATGTCTTTACTTCAGCCAAAGAATTTTATCATGCCATTTTTAGCACATGCATTGGGAACATTGGTTGGCGCATTTGTAGTGGCAAATTTTGCAGAAACTAATAAGTTTAACTTCGCGATGTTAGTAGGAATATTATTTTTAATGGCAGGAGCAAGTATGGTCGTGATGGTTGGAGGGCCGCTTTGGTTCAATGCGTTAGATTTGATTGGGGCGTATTTGCCGATGGCATGGCTAGGTCATAGGCTAGCAGTTGGAAAAGACTCGATGGCCTAGATTCCATAAATTTAAAATAAACATGAATAATCCCGAGTTTTTGAAAAAATCAAAAATTCGGAATCATTCATGTTTAGTGTTTTTTCATCATCTCAATTCCTCCTTTGGCAATTAGGTATTGCCCTAATAAATATAAACTCATAATCCAAATATGTGCTTGAGGAACAGCCGACTTAAATTTATTCAAAGCTATGATCGAATCTGAAAGCATAAAAAGTAAGGCTCCAAAAAATACTAATTGGAAAGCATTTTTTTCAATAAAAGTATTCCAATTTAGTGCAGCTAAAACCATTAAAATAATTACGCTACTATAAACAGCAACAGGTATCTGCATTGCTTCCTCGACATCAGGAAGTAGGTAGTTTTGAAATCCCAGAAAGAAAATGAGGAAAGGAATTATTACCCATTTTTTCTTCCATAAAAAACCTTTTTTCGCAGAAACGATTTTAAAAAATGCAGTTGTATACAAAATATGAGTCAATAAAAAACTCACCAATCCGAACAAGAAAAAATGTTCGCCTTTCGATTCTACAAACATTAGAAGTGTATCTCCGCCCCAACTAAAAAATAATGCGAATAAAATTAATTGTCGAAAAGAGGATGTATAATTTTTAGTTTGGATGTAAAACCAAAGTGCCAAAATAGGCATTAGTAATGGTTTGGAGTAAAATGAAAGTGTATTGTTATGAGAATAGCCTGCCCATAGATTTATCAAGGAAACCGATAAATAAAGGATGAGTAAAATTGTGTTTTTATTAGGCATAGAAGAATGGTTAAACAGGAAAAGCGATGTTGAATACTCAACATCGCTTTTCTTCTGAAGGATTTTTAATAATTAAAGTCCTAATTTCTTTTTGACTAAAAGAGTTACATCATCTGAGTCTTCAGCAGAAAGAATAAAATTATAAAGACTGGAATCAAAAATCATAGCGTAGCCATTCTCTTTTCCGACTTCTTGAATAGCTGTATTTACTTTATCTATGATTGGCTTAAGAATTTCATCTCGTTTTTTAGTTATTTTATCAACAACGTCTTGCTCCAAAGCTGCAATGGCTTTTTGTTCTTTACCTAATTTCGTTTCAGTTTGTTTGATTTGTAAACCAGTCATTTCTCCAGCTTGAGCTTTAGCTTGGAATGCTTTAACATCCGCTTCCCATTTAGCAGCTCGATCTTTACCTTTTTTAATCAATTGATCTCGGTAAGTTTCTAGTTCAGTATTTCCTTTTTTTAGTTCAGGAACTTGCTCAAGTAAGTTACCATAGTTCATATGACCATATTTGTTTTGAGCCGCGAGGGGATTACCTGAAGCCATAACAACGATAAAAGCAAAAGCTAAGAAGGTAATTTTTCGTAGTAATTTCATTTTCAAATTTTTGTAAAAAGATATTTATTCAAGTATCTCAAAAATGAGAATACTTTTAATTATTCTCAACAAAGGTAATGTTCCTAAATTTTTTAATCTAATTTTTAACTAAAGATTAATTATCTGAAATTTAACTGGAAAAAAGAATTGTTAATGTTTTAGTTTAAGTGACTGATAGTCAATTGTTTAAGTTGGGTTATAATATATTAACACTTTGTTTAATTGTTAAAAAGTGTTAATTCAAAATATGGGTTTATTTGTAAAAAAAGATTAGAATCCTATCTTTGGAAGCCAACCAATTAAAGATTGTTTTAAACCAATAAAAAATGATACAAGTAGAAAATTTATCTAAAGCGTTTTCTCTTTCTAGGCAACAGCGAAAAGAAATAGGAACTAATTCGAAGACTATTACAGCAGTTAATAATATTAGTTTTAATTGTCAGCCAGGAAGAATTTATTCTTTGCTTGGGCCAAATGGAGCTGGAAAAACAACTACTTTAAGAATGATGGCAACCATTCTTAAACCAACAGGAGGAAGCATTAGAATAAATGGATATGATGTTGTGAAAGAAGGAGTGAAAGTTCGTTCGTCGATTGGATTTTTGACAGGTTCAACTGGATTATATCAAAGATTGACTCCAAATGAGTTAACTAAATATTTTGCAGATTTATATGGTGTAGAAAAAAGAACTTATGAAACTCGAAAAGATAAATTATACACCTTATTAGATATGCATGATTTTGCCAAAAAAAGAATTGGGCAATTATCAACAGGGATGAAGCAAAAAGTATCTATTGCTCGAACAATGATTCATAATCCTGATGTGGTCATTTTTGACGAACCAACTTCTGGTCTAGATGTGATTACTGCGGAAAATATTATCAATTTAATTCGTAGTTGTAAGGAAGATGGAAAGACAGTTATTTTTTCTTCCCACATTATGAGTGAAGTCGATTTGTTATGCGATGATTTAGCTATAATTCATAAAGGAAATTTGATTCATTCTTCTACGATGGAGGAATTTAGAAATCAGATGCAGAGTAGAAGTTTGACGGAGGAGTTTATTAGGATTGTGAATGATGCGTCTGTAGTAGGAGTTGGTTGAATATCGACTTAAGAACAAGGATTTATGATTTGAGAAGTTTGACGGTACTTCTCATAGAAAATACAAAATTAATATCGTCAAACTTCTCAAATCCTTGTTCTTAAATCGTTATTCGATATTCAAAAAAAAATCCTCACTTTCATTCGAAAGTGAGGATTTTTTTTGTCGAAAGTTAATTACTGATTAGTACTTAACATCTAAAGATTTCAAAGTTTCGAAGTCCATTTGACCAACTGGTAAGTTGTTATCTCTTTGGTACTTCATCAAAGCAGCTTTAGTTCTAGATCCTAAAACGTTATCGATTGGCCCTGGATCATATCCTCGACTTTTCAATGCACGTTGTACAGATCGAACCATTTCAGTAGTAATGTTACTACCACAAACAACTTCTCTCCACTCTGTAAATCCACCTTGCTTAACTAAGTTTCTTTTAGTAACTGTAGTGTACTCAGCAGGAACTTCGATAGTTCTAGTTTGAGCAGCAGCTTTAACCACTTTTCTAGTTACAGTCTTGTACTCAGCAGGAATTTCTACAGATCTTGTAGTAGCAGGAGTTTTAACAACTCTTCTAGTTACAGTTTTGTAAACAGCAGGAGTTTTTTCCTCTCTAGTAGTAGCTGGTGTTTTCAATCTTGTTTTAGTAATAGTTGCATACTCAGCAGGAATCTCGATAGTTCGAGTAGTAGCAGGAGTTTTAACAACTCTTCTAGTTACAGTTTTGTAAACAGCAGGAATTACTTCATTTCGAGTAGTAGCAGGAGTTTTCAACACAGTTTTGGTAACTGTAGCGTACTCAGCAGGAATTTCAACAACTCTTTCTGTAGGAGGAGTTTTCATTACTCTTGAAGTTCTAGTTGCATATTTAGCAGGAATAGTTACTTCTTTAGTACAATTAGAGTCAGCAGTTCCGTCTCCACCTGCACAACCTACATTCACTCTTCTAGAAACAGTTTTGTATGTAGCAGGAACTTCAACTAAACACCAAACTTGACAATCGTTAGGATCAGCAGAAAGACAGTTTCTGTCAGCTCTTTTCTTTACCCACTTAGTAGAAGCTGGACGAGTTTCGATTCGCTCAGTAACAGTTTCAAACTTTGGAGCTAAAGTTTCGATACGAGTAGAAGCTGCTTCAGCTTCATATTGCTCAGTAACGTTTTCGTAAACAGCAGGAATTACTTCAATTCGAGTAGAAGCTGCCTTAGCAACAACTTGCTCAGTTTCAGTACCGTATTCAGCTGGTACTGGAATTACTTTTGTTTTTTCAGGAGTAACCATTACCTGCTCAGTAACATTTTCGTAAACAGCAGGAATTACTTCCAATCTTGTCGAAGCTGCTTTAGAAATTACTTGCTCTGTATAAGTTTCATACTCAGCAGGAACCTCAACTAATCGAGTTTTCTCAGGAGTAACCATTACTTGCTCAGTAACAGTTTCATATTCAGCAGGAATTACTTCCATTCTTGAAGCAGCTGCTTTAGCAACAACTTGCTCAGTAACATTTTCGTAAGCAGCAGGAATTACCTCAGTTCGAGTTCCAGCAGCTTTAGTTAGAACTTGCTCAGTAACAGTTTCGTATTGATCGGCGATCAAACATTTTGCGTAGCATTTTCCAGCTTCGCCATTAGGTGGCATGTCAGAACCTGGTTGCGCAACTGCAACAAATCCAAAAAGCATAAAGGCTACTGATAAAATAAGGTTCAATCTTTTCATAATTGAATGAATTGGTTTTGATTAATAAAAAAAGGTGGTTATTATAATAAAATATTACAAATTTTAAATTTACTATGTCACATTTTAGTATTTTTGATTAGGTCGCAAATTTACTTTTTAATATTTGGATAACATAAATAATGTTTAGTAATTATTTTTGGTTGTACGCCATGATCTGAGGCATCCGACATTTGAACTACTTTTCCATCTTTATGTAGGATTTTAATTTCGTCTTTTTTCGTTGTGTAGGCACTATTAGTTTCTTTACCTTCGAATACAAGAAAATTGACTGCTTTAGACCGATCTTTGGGTAAGTTGTTTACGACCTTCTGACGTAGTTCTTCAATATAGTCACTTTTGAAAGGCTCATTTTGCATTTTTATTTTAAATAATTTTCGCTCAATGATTCTTTTTGATAAATATGACAACACAAAATCATCATGAGTACTCCAATTTTTCAATGCTGATAAAATATCAACATCGTCTAATGAAGCATATTTTTCTAATAAAGCATCTCGATTATTTTTGAAATCGCTAAGTGTTATATTTTTATATAAGAAAAACTTTAGACCTTTAGATGCTTCCAATTCAACTCCTTGTTGTGCTAATTCTTTTGCTCTTTTTAAAGTTCGAATTAACATTTGTTCTGCAGCCAGAACTGTTTTGTGCAAATACACCTGCCAGTACATTAATCGGCGTGCGATCAAAAATTTTTCAACGGAGTAGATTCCTTTTTCTTCCACCATTAATTCATTGTCTTTCACCGTCAACATTTTAATAATACGGTCGTATCCGATTACCCCTTCCGAGACACCTGTAAAAAAGCTATCTCGATTGAGGTAATCCATACGATCCATGTCGAGTTGACTACTGACTAATTGATGCAAAAATTTCTTTGGATACTTATTTTGGAATATCTGAATAGCAAGGTCTAATTTGCCCTTAAACTCTTCATTTAGTTTTTGCATAAAAAGTTCTGACAGCTCTTCGTGGTGAACATTCACTAGAGTGTGTTCCAAGGCATGAGAGAATGGTGCGTGTCCAATGTCATGTAATAAAATTGCGATAAGAACACCACGAGCTTCTTCTGTAGAAATCTCGATATCTTTTGATTTTAGTGTTTCTATTGCTTGGGTCATGAGGTGCATTGCACCGAGTGCATGATGAAACCGCGTATGTAACGCTCCTGGATAAACATAATGAGAAAGTCCCAATTGTGAAATCCGTCTCAGCCGTTGATAGTATGGATGCTCTATGAGGTCGAATATAATTCCATGAGGAATGCTAGTAAAACCGTAAACGGGATCGTTAAATATTTTTTTCTTATTCATAAACTAAATGAGATGTTGCCTGTTTTTTCCGCCCAAAAAGGTGAACAGATTTTTGAGGAAACAAAGATAAGAGAATCTATTTTCCCGAATTCTTTAGAATAATCTTTTTTGAAAAAATATCTAAAGATTTGATTACGTTAAACTACTTCAAACCGAATTTTACTCCCGTTTCAAAGAATCTTTTTTCTCCGATACAAGTAATAATTAGATGGATTACTCTTCGAAAGGGTTGCGTCCTATTTTTGAGGTAAGTGTTTTTTAATACTCTTATTTAAGGACAAAACGATATTCTGAGGGAATAATAAGTTTATTAGAATATTGATAAAATTTCATTTTTACTTATACATGAGGTTTTTTTTGTTTTTTTGTGAAAACTAAACCAATTATAGATTAATAATTTTTAGTTTTAAAAATCATTATACATATAGATAGTAATATTTACACTCTAAATTTTATATAAAAACCTGTCTCGAAAGTCGGGACTAAAACCAACAGTTTAACTTATGGAAAAAATTAAAATCCTTTGGGCAGATGATGAAATTGATTTACTGAAACCACAAATTATGTTTTTGGAAAAAAGAGATTATGATGTGGTAGCTGTAACGAATGGGCATGATGCATTGGAAGAGTGTGAAAATAACAATGATATTGATGTTGTATTTTTGGATGAAAGTATGCCTGGATTAACGGGGTTAGAAACTTTGGCAAAAATTAAACGATCAAATCCACACCTGCCGGTGGTGATGATTACTAAAAATGAAGCCGAAAATGTGATGGAGGAGGCACTTGGTTCTCAAATCACAGATTACCTAATCAAACCTGTCAATCCAAATCAGATTTTATTGACATTGAAAAAAATCATTGATAAGAAAGATTTGGTTAGTGAAAAAACTAACTCGGATTATCAACGAGAGTTTCGCCAAATTTCAATGGATATCAATAGTGGTTTGGATGTAGTAGAATGGGTAGATGTCTATAAAAAAATTATCAATTGGGAACTCAAATTAGATGCTTCTACTTCGACTCAGATGGGAGAAATTCTAGCGATGCAAAAGACGGAAGCCAATGCTGAATTTTCCAAATTTATTGAAAAAAGATATGTTGATTGGGTCAGCGCACCTGATGATGATACTCCGATCATGTCGCATAATTTGATGCGAAATAAAGTTTTTCCAAAATTAAAAGATGATCGACCAACGATTATGTTGTTGCTTGACAACTTACGGTTTGATCAATGGAAGATTTTAGAACCGCTTTTTGCAGAATATTTTAGAGTGGAAGAGGAGGATTACTTTTATAGTATTTTACCAACCTCAACGCAGTATTCTCGGAATGCTATTTTTGCGGGAATGATGCCTGGAGATATTCAAAAGCATTATCCTGACTGGTGGTTAAATGATAATGAACAAGGAGGGAAGAATATGCGTGAACATGATTTGCTCAATGAACAAGTTCGGCGAATCGTCCACAAACCTATTCGAGTGGATTATGTGAAAGTGACAAATGTAAATAAGGCGAAGCAAGTGCAAGACAATATTTTGAACTATATGAATAAAGATTTGACGGTCATCGTTTACAACTTTATTGATATGCTTTCGCATGCGAGAACAGAAATGGAAGTGCTTAAAGAATTGGCAGGTGATGAAAAAGCATATCGTTCATTAACTCGATCTTGGTTCGAAAATTCTTTGCTTTGGGATGCATTGCAAACTGCAGCTGAGCGAGGTTGTCAACTTTTAGTAACAACTGACCACGGTACAATCCGAGTAAATACTGCTTCCAAAGTAGTTGGAGATCGAGAGACTACAACTAACTTAAGATATAAGGTAGGTCGTAATTTACAATATGACAAAAGAGATGTTTTAGAAGTACGAGATCCAAAAGATGCAAAATTACCTCGACCAAATATGAGTTCTACTTTTATTTTTGCGAAGGAAGATGCTTTCTTTTTGTATCCAAATAATTATAATCATTTCCACAAATATTATAAGAATACATTCCAGCATGGAGGGATTTCTTTGGAAGAGATTATTTGCCCGTTTATTACTTTATCCTCTAAATAATAGTGAGTTATTAATGGTGAATGGTTAGTCCCCAAGGTAAAACTACAAAGTGGGATTAACCATTCAAAGTTAACTATTAACCGTTACTCAACGTAGCTTTTCCTTTCCACCAACGCCAGCCAGCCATTATCCAAAGGCAAATATCCTTGGTCGTAGCAAAAATAATATACCTTTCCAGCTTTAGTTTTATAAACATTAGTGAAATAGCTAAACTTAAATCCTTTTTCCAATAATTTGTCTTTATGGATTTTGGATTTTCCATGTGGATTAAGTGTAGCTAGGATGCGTCGATTTTTTCGAAGTATATTATTGATGTTTCGAACGAAGTTGGTAGCATCGCTATTGAGTTTATTATTGTAGGAACTACGGCAACTATCGCTACAGAATTTTTTATCTGCTCGACCGATGAATTCGTCGTTACACTCAAGGCATTTTTTTTTCATGAATTGTATTTTGCAATAAGGAATTTAAAATTAAGGGAATTATCCAAAATATCATAGTGGAATAAATGAGTCGAAGGATAACAAGGAATAGAAATTCACTTTAGGTATTAAATTCTTAATTTCTTTTGTAGTTTTAGGTTTAATAAAACGTAAACTTTTTTATGCTTTTCGGAACGCCTCTTAAATTTAATTATGAACCAAGGAACCAAGGAACCAAGGAACCAATTTATAATCTTTCTATTTCTATTCCTCCTAATTTGTTTTTACTACGATATACATCAAACTATTTTTTATCCTCCATCTTCATTACATAGTTGGAGACAAGCGGATGCTGCTTCAATTACCTTAAACTATTATCAAAATGGTTTTGAATTTTCCAATCAAAAATTTCACATAAATGGAATGGGAGAAGGAAGAAAGCTTACAGAATGCCCTATTTTATATTATACAATTGCACACCTGTATAGCATTTTTGGAGTTAACGATTGGGTGTTTAGAGGAACGAGTCTTTTAATAGTATTTTTAGGATTTTTTGCTTTATCGAAATTGACTTTTAAAATCGTTGGAAATAATTTCATCAGTCTTTTATTTCCTCTTATTATTTTTTCCTCTCCAACTATTGCTTTCTATAGTCCTAATTTTTTACCGAATATGCCAGCATTTGGATTTGTTTTTATTGCATTATATTTCATTGTAAAATATTTTGAGACGAATAAACTAAAATTTCACTTTGCTAGTATGTTGTTTTTTCTAATAGCTGGACTTCTAAAAATAACGGCTATTGTTCCGGCTATTGCAATTTTCCTATTTCTAGTTTTAGAATGGATGCAAAGTAAAAGAACTCAATCAAAGGATTTTATTTTTCATTCCCATCTTATGCCTTTAGTTAGTTTTTTAATTATGTTTTTTGGAGTCTTTTTTTGGGCATTAGGAACATCAGATTTAGGACCACTTGAACCAATTTGGAATTTAGATAAAGAGTTTATTGAAATGACTTTTAGTTGGATATATGATTATGATATTCCATATCTATTATCTACTCCAACGTTGATATTATTTTTAGTACTTTTTATGTTTATACTTTTTAGTTCTAAAAAAATAGGCGGAAAAATATATCTGTTTAATATATTAATTCTATTGGGTGTTATTTCTATTTTCCTATTAATTTTCAGACCTCTCTACCGTCATGAATATTATTTTATTGAATTTTTAATTCTTCCAATAACCACATTTTTGACTTTTCTTTTTTTTGTGAAAAAAGAATTACCTACACTTTTAAATAAGAGTCTACTAAAATTTTTTATGGTGTTACTACTGCTTTTTAATATTAATTATACAAAGCAAGAGTTAGAAAAAAGATATGATCTTAATAGTGATTATTTTGAAGGTTTTAACCCTGAGCATCTAAACCCTAATCTAATCAGAAAATTTTTAGAATCCAATGGTGTTAAATATCCCGACTCTGTAATTTCAGCTCCTGATGGAACTCCTAATTTATCTCTATACATAATGAATCTAAATGGGTGGTCAGAGTTTGCAGCTCCACCTTCTCCAATTCAGTTCAAAAATATTTATGATCTAGCTCAATGTTGTACAAAGCATCTGGTCATTCATGATAAAAAGTATTTAGAACGGGACGATTTAAAACCAGCATTTAAAAACCTTGTAGCAGATTATAAAAATTCTATATTCCTATTTGATATACAATATTTAAAAGAAAAATAGCTTAGGTGTTTTTCTATTCTTTATTCATCATTCTTAAAGGTAGTGATGACAGGATCTTAACTAAAAAGAAGGAGTATCTTTCTGGTTATTTTTTTGAACAAAAGTGAATGTTGCAAGGTTCTCATGATTAATATATGGCTGCAAAATAGTAATGATGATTCATTCCAAAATTCCGAGATTGTAGCTTTAATGCAATCTATTTAGAGTTAATCTAAATAGATGTTTTCGTCCATAAACACAGCTCTACGTATTTAAATATTTCAAAAGGTTTATATCTTTGCGCAATATTTTCTAAAAGCGTTAAAAATCTTAACGTTTGAGCGTTTTATAACTTATTTTTTACCATAAAATATTAGAATTTTGAGAAGCAAAATCAATCGGTTTTTTCTCCTTTTTCTCTTCTTAAATTTTGCCTCCGTAGCTTCGGCTCAATCTTCAGGTGGAGGATCAAATTACTTACTAACAGCGTTAGCTGCAATCGCAGTATTTATAGTTTTAGGCGCAATAGTAATGGTATCGGACAATCTTTTAAAAATTGAAGCCAAAGAAAGTGGTGCTGACAAAACCGGCGCTAACTATTCAATTTTTCCAAGATTCAGCGAATTGTTTGGTGTAAGTGCACCGAGCTATGTTGATGGTCCAGTTACATTTTTGAAGAAAGGACATGACATCTTATTACAAGGTGAAGCAGCAAAATCAACTAATGACGGTTCGAGTGTAACTACATTCGCTGTTCAACCACCCAACTTTGTAGGTATTTCACCTATTCCGAAAGTTGTGGTAGCAGTTGGTGAAGAAGTAAAAGCTGGTGATCCAATCTTTTTTGATAAAAAAAGACCAGAAATTCAATATGTCGCTCCAGTTAGTGGAGAAGTCATTGCGATCAATCGAGGTGCAAAACGTTCGATTGCTGAAGTAGTGATTTTGGCAGATAAAGAAATGAAATATCGTACTTATGATGTGCCGAATTTGGCAGATTGTAGTCGAGAAGATTTAGTTAACTTCTTGATGAGTAGCGGTGGATGGCCATTTATCAGACAAAGACCTTACAATTTAGTAGCTGATCCAATAGATACTCCTCGTGGTATTTTTGTTTCTACCTTTGACTCTGCGCCTTTGGCTCCAGACTTAAATTATATTGTAGATGGTAATGAGGCTGCTTTCCAAAAAGGATTAGAGGTTTTAGGAAAATTCGCTCCTGTTCATTTAGGATTAAATGCAAAAGGTAGTGAAGCACCACATCATGCTTTTACTCAAGTAGAAGGAGCTAACAAAAATTGGTTTCATGGAAAACACCCTGCTGGAAATGTAGGTGTTCAAATTCACCATACTGATCCAATTACATCTAATTCAAAAGTTTGGGTAGCAGGTGTTCAAGATGTCATTACAATAGGTAAATTATTTTCTGAAGGAAAATTTGATGCTTCTCGAATGGTAGCAGTTACTGGTGCTGAAGTTGAAAATCCTCAATATGTAAAAACTTACCTTGGTGCAAATATCGAAGGACTTGTAAAAGGTAATTTAAAACCATTGGAAGAAGGAAAATCTATTCGATTCGTTTCAGGAGATGTTCTTTCAGGAAAACAAACTTCAACTGAAGGTTTCCTTGGTTATTACGATGATCAGGTGACTGTTTTAGAAGAAGGAGATCAATATGAAATGTTTGGTTGGTTATTGCCATTGGCTCCACGTCCAACAATTTCAGGAACATTCCCTAATGGTTTATATCCAGATTTAAAATTCCAAGCGAATACGAATACTCATGGTGAGAAACGTGCATTTGTTGTAACGGGACAATACGAAAGTGTTTTACCAATGGATATTTATCCACAACATTTGATGAAAGCGATTATCACAAATGATTTTGAGAAAATGGAAGGTTTAGGTCTTTTGGAATTAGCAGAAGAAGATGTTGCATTATGTGAATTTGCGTGTACATCTAAACAACCATTGCAAAGTATTTTAAAACAAGGATTGGAAGCAATGCGCGACCAATAGTTATAATAACTACCTGACTATCAGGACGTTAAAATAAATTAAATTAATAACATGGGTTTATTAAATTTTTTAAAGAAAATTGAACCAGACAAAAAGTCGTCTCCATTTTTACATACTTTGTTTGATGGATTCTTCACTTTTGCCTATGCTCCAGATACAGTAACCAAAGGTGGTGTTCATATCAAAGATGGTATGGATCTAAAAAGATTGATGGTGCATGTGGTTTTAGCATTGCAATTATGTTATGTTTTTGGTTCACTTAATATTGGACATCAGCATTTTGCTGCGCTTGGAATGTATCCAGACTTTTTTGATGCATTTCATTTGAAAATTGTTTACGGATTGATCCAACTCATTCCAATTTTTGTTGTTGCACATTTAGTAGGATTAGGTATCGAATTTTGGTACGCAGCTAAAAAAGGGCACGCGATTGAGGAAGGATTCTTAGTTTCAGGAGCATTGATTCCTTTAATTATGCCGCCAGATGTGCCATTAATTTGGTTAGCATTGGCAGTTGCATTTGCAGTAATTATTGGAAAAGAAGCATTCGGTGGAACAGGAATGAACATTTTCAATGTAGCCTTATTAGCAAGAGCATTTATCTTCTTTGCATATCCTACAGAAATGGCTGGTGATACAATGGTAAGTGGAAAAGAAGTTTGGGTATCAGGTTTAGAATTTGATGCAGCCCAATTAGCTGAGGGAGTCAAACAACAAGTATCTACTTACGGTTGGGCACATGGATTATTCGATTGGATATTCAATGGATTTGGCTGGAGAACATTTGGTGAAGGTGGTGTCGCTGTAGCTGATAGTTTCACAGGTGCAACACCTCTTGGATTGGCAAAAGCAGGAGGATGGGCAGCAGTAACTGAAGTTTATACTCCAACACAAATGTTCTGGGGAGGATTACCTGGATCAATTGGTGAAACTTGCAAACCTTTCATCATCGTTGGTGCAGCAGCATTAGTTGCGATGAAAGTAGCTAGCTGGAGAGTAATGATTGGAATGGTAATCGGATGTGCATTGACAGGAATGTTGATGAACGGATTTACTGCTGGTTCTGAAAATGCAGCTTTAGCATACTTACAAATTCCGTGGTATTACCACTTCTACATGGGAAGTTTCCTTTTTGCAATGGCATTTATGGCAACTGATCCAGTAACTGCAGCTTCTACGAACAGAGGAAAATGGATATATGGATTTTTTATTGGAGCAGTTGGACTAATCATTCGAGTAATGAACCCAGCATATCCTGAAGGATGGATGTTGGCAATATTATTCATGAATGTTTTCGCTCCACTTATTGATCACTACGTGTTAGAATCTAACATGACAAAAAGATTAAAACGTGCATAGTACAAATCAAGTCTTAATGTTTGTTCTCGTAATGACTACCATAGTTGCCGTAGGGTTAACTGGTTTACGGGAAGCGACAAAACCTTTAGCAGATGCTAATGAAGCTATTTTTAATAAAAAAGGAGTTTTAGCATCTGTCAAATCTCAGATCGGAGAAGATCCAAAAGATTGGGATAATACTCAGGTAGAAACTGAATTCGGAAAAGTAAAAGGTTACGTTTTTGATTATCAAGGAAATCCAATCGAAGGTAAAGTAGCGATCGATTTAGAAAAAAATCGAGATAAGAATAACAAATTAGCTGTTGAAGAACGTGCTTTTCCTGTTTGGGTTTATGAAAAAGGAGGAGAGAAGTTCTTCGTTGTTTCAGTTTATGGAAAAGGACTTTGGGATAAAATTTGGGGAACCGTAGCTTTGAAAAGCGACCTCAATACTATCGTTGGAGTGAACTTTGACCATAAAGGAGAGACTCCTGGGTTGGGTGCTGAGATCAAAGATAGTCCTGCTTTCAAAGCACAATTTGAAGGTAGAAAGATCTATGATGCTGCTGGAAACTACAAATCTATCATTGTAAGAAAAGGTGGTGCTAAAGATAAAACTCACGAAGTAGATTCTATCTCTGGGGCTACAATTACAGGTGATGGTGTAACAGATATGTTTGTAGAAGGATTGGCGGCTTACAAACCAGTTTTGGAAGCAGCGAAAAAAATGTAATAGGAATTGAATTTTTGCAATCGCATTTTCAATTTTTAAAAATTTAATAAAAAATAATAAAATGGCAGAAACAGCAACTTCAGGTGTTGTAGAAGTAAAAGAGCCTACTTTTCCTTTCGGGAAAAAAGAAAAGCAATTAATTACTGATCCATTAATGGACAACAATCCGGTAACTATTCAAGTATTGGGTATTTGTTCAGCGTTAGCCGTTACGACGCAGGTTTTCCCTTCGTTGGTAATGTCTGTGGCAGTAGTTTTTGTATGTGCCTTTTCAAGTTTAGCAACTTCTTTACTTCGAAACTCTATCCCTAAACAAGTTCGTATGATTGTCCAATTGGTCATCATTGCAAGTTTGGTAACTGTGGTAGAATTGGTATTGAAAGCATTTAGTTTTGAAGTATATAAACAACTTTCGGTATTCATCGGATTGATCATTACTAACTGTATCGTAATGGGACGTTTGGAAGCATTCGCTATGGCTAATAAGCCATGGAGATCTTTTTTGGATGGAGTTGGGAATGGATTAGGTTACGGATTCATATTGTTGATTGTAGCTTTTTTCCGAGAGTTATTTGGAAAAGGAACTTTATTCGTAGGAAGCCCTGCTGAGATGTTTATCATTGGAGCAAACAATGCAACTACTTCTTATTGGATTAATACTGCTGCAGAAAGTGGATTTGGAAGTTATTTCAGTTGGTATGCGAATAACAACTTAATGGTATTACCAGCAGCAGCAATGTTCATCATCGGAATTTTCATCTGGTGGCAAAGAAGTAAGAATCCAAAATTAGTAGATATTTCATAAAGAGTTTTCGATTCTATTTTCAAAAAAGTAAACAAAATTCATCATGGGTGATTTTTTCAATATTTTTATAAAATCTGCATTCATTGAAAATATGGTATTAGCCTATTTCCTTGGAATGTGTTCTTTCCTTGCCGTTTCAAAAACTGTGAAAACAGCATTCGGATTAGGACTTGCAGTAATTTTCGTATTGGCAGTTACAATGCCAATCAACTGGTTAATCAACGAATATTTATTAGGTGAAACGGGTATTTTCGGAACAGACTTAACCTTTTTACGATTCATATTATTTATTGCTGTAATTGCCTCAATGGTTCAGTTGGTAGAGATGATCGTAGAAAAAGTTTCTCCTTCATTATATAATTCTCTAGGTATTTTCCTTCCATTGATTACAGTAAACTGTGCGATCTTAGGAGGTTCATTATTCATGGTTTCTAGAGAATATAACCTTTCTGAATCAGTAGCGTTTGGTTTAGGAGGGGGATTTGGGTGGTTCTTGGCGATTATCGCTTTAGCAGCTATTCGAGAGAAGTTAAAGTACTCCAATGTTCCACCAGCATTGCGTGGATTAGGAATGGCATTTATTTTAACTGGATTGATGGGAATGGCATTTATGAGTTTGATGGGAATTGATCCAACAGTTTACGCTGGTAATTAATAGATAATTTTTTTGAAAAACTTAAATAAGAAATATGATACTTCTTTTTAGTTTAAAAACATTAGGATTCGCAGTTCTCGTTTTCGTAGTGGTAATTTTGTTGTTATCTCTAATGTTAATCGAAGCTCGGAAAAAATTGGTGCCTCAAGGAAATGTTTCCATTATTGTAAATGGAGATAAAGAAAATCCTCTGTTGGTACAACCTGGTTCTTCATTATTAACAGTACTTTCTGATAACAGTATTTTCCTTCCTTCAGCTTGTGGAGGTGGTGGAACTTGTGCAATGTGCGAATGTCATATTGATGCAGGAGGTGGAGATGTTTTACCAACAGAATTAAATCACTTGTCTCGAAAAGAAGTTGCAGAAAACATGCGATTGTCTTGTCAAGTGAAAGTTCGGGAAGACATGGAAATTAGAATTCCAGAAGAAATTTTTGGAATTAAAAAATGGGAATGTGAAGTTATATCTAACTATAACGTGGCAACATTTATCAAGGAATTTATTGTAAAACTTCCTGAAGGAGAGACTCTTGATTTTGAAGCGGGAGGTTATATTCAAGTAGATGTACCAAAAATTGAAGTACCATTTAAGTCAATGGATATCACGGCGCATCCAAAATATCATGATTCACCAGACAAATTCCAAAAGGATTGGGATAATTTTAAAATGTGGGACTTGACTATGAAGAATGACGAGGAAGTTTTCCGAGCTTATTCTATGTCAAATCACCCTGCAGAAGGAAATATTGTATCCTTGACAATTCGTATTGCAACCCCTCCACTTAAATGGGGAGTAGATAGTGAAGGAAAACGTAGATGGGATGGGTACCTACCAGTTAATCCAGGTATTTGTTCTTCTTTTGTCTTTGGTCGTAAGCCAGGTGATAAAGTAACTATTTCTGGACCTTATGGTGAATTTTTCATCAAGCCTACAGAAGCAGAGATGTTATATGTTGGTGGTGGAGCAGGAATGGCACCGATGCGTTCTCACTTATACCATTTATTCCATACCTTAAAAACAGGTCGAAAGGTAACCTTCTTCTATGGTGGTAGAACTCGACAAGAGTTATTCTATGTTGAAGAATTTAGAGAAATAGAGAAAAAGTTCCCTAATTTCAAATTTGCGATTGCATTGGATAACCCACTTCCAGAAGATAACTGGGTATTGAAAAAAGATTTAGATGATCCAGAAGGTGATGGATTCAAAGGCTATGTTCACAATGTTGTAATTGATGAATTTTTGAGTAAGCATCCAGAACCAGAAGAATTAGAATTATACTTCTGTGGACCTCCAATGATGAATCAGTCTGTTATCAAAATGGCAGATGATTGGGGAATCCCTGAAGAGAATGTAGCATTCGATGATTTTGGAGGATAATCTCTAATCATTTTAAAATAAAAAAACGGCTTATCCAGAAATGGATGAGCCGTTTTTTATTTACCGATTCTCTCTTGCAAACGGCGGAACCCATTCCTTCTTCTTCATAATCTCCTTCACCTCAGCATACGACAAAGGATAAAAATCATGACAATCCACCCCAATATCAAACGACTGCGAATGAATATCATCAGGTAATGAACCATGCGAATGACCATATAAATGATAACTACCATGATGTTTTTTATTCCATTGTTTTATTGCGTAGTGAAATAAAACAATCATCTGATAACCTCGCTTAAATTCAGGATCATCGACAATTAATTCGAAATAATCTTTAATCCATTCAAAGCGAAATTTATAAGTCAAAGCTAATTTTTCATGATTTCCTTTGATGAGATAAATTTTTCCATTCAGTCGATCTAAAACTTTTTTGATACTGCCTTTAGAACGAAAAGCTAAATCGCCAAGGTGATAAACTTCGTCATCAGGTTTTACTTTTTCATTCCACCGTTGGATCATAACTTCATCCATTTCGTCAGCATTCTCAAAAGGACGGTTAGAAAATTTAATAATGTTCTTGTGACCAAAATGATGGTCAGATGTAAAAAATAAGTTGTTCATTTTATTATATTTTTTTAGGTTTAAAATAAGCCATTGCACCAAAACTAAAATGAAATTGGAAAAGTTCCACAACACTTATTTTTTCTTTAAAAAACATATTCTAAAACATATTCTAAAACATAAGTAAGTCATAAAAAGTCAGCGTCAAAAAATACCTTTCAACTTCCACAAAAAAAAATCGCCCCGACCAAGGTCAGAGCGATTGCAAAGAGAATCCAAAAAACTAACTAAAACTAATTTATCTTTAATTCATTTGTGATCGATTGGTGTGTGTTGGTTATCAATTCAATGGTATATTTTCCTTTACTTAATAAGTTTAAATCTAATTCGTAAATGCTATCTTCGGGCAATTCTGAGACATCCTCGGCTTTTACGAATTCTCCGTTTTTGGTTACTTTTACTGTTTGAATCCGATGATCCAAGATGTAAAAATCAATTAGTAAAATATTGCCAAGCTCATTGAGGTAGAAAATGTGTGCGAAGTGCTTTGCAGATAAGATTCCCAGATCTTTACAATTGATTACTGGTTTACTGATTAATACGCTAGCAAAGATGGATAGTAGTATTACTACAAAACAAAACGTCAACATTTTCATGGTCATGTTTAAATTTGGCGTACATTGACTACATTGTGTGGTCAATCATTTTGGTCAATTATCACGAATATCCGGGTACTAGTTAGGGGAAAAAATAGGGAAGTAGTTAGGATTTCGTTTTCTCAAATATTTAATTAATGTATGTTTATATAGGTTCCTTCTTTTAAGAAAACCTACTTTTGTATGTTTGATAAAAAAAGAGCAATTCCTGTGCCAAAGTCCGTTTTTTTACTGTCACGGATTCTTTTTTTGCAAAAAAAGTTGACTTTTTTACATGAAATTTTAAAAAATCACCATAGTGTGACATAAGAAAAATAATTTTTAAAATCATATTCTTAATTTTTAGTTATTTAAATAAAATAAATTGTGACAAATGAAGATTGGAGTAATTAGAGAAGGAAAAGTACCACCAGACTCAAGAGTACCCTTAACACCTGAGCAATGTGCTTTCTTAAACAAATCTGGAAAAGTACAAGTTGTAGTACAACCATCACCAAATCGATGTTTTAAGGACGAAGACTATCAAAAAGCAGGAATTCCCTTCCAGGATGACCTCACAGATTGCGATGTTTTGATGGGAGTTAAAGAGGTGCCGATTGAGCAATTGGTTCCAAATAAAACATACTTTTTCTTTTCGCATACGATTAAAAAACAATCGTATAATCGAGATTTACTTTTAGCGATTTTAGAAAAAAATATTCGCTTACTCGATTACGAAGTTTTGACAAATGAGAAAGGACAACGATTAATTGCCTTTGGAAAATTTGCAGGGATGGTAGGAGCGCACAATGGAGTGATGACTTATGGAAATCGAACCGGTGAATTTAAATTGAAGCGAATGAAGGATTGCCATGATTATGCAGAAGCCAAATCTATTTATAAAACGCTGGAGTTGCCCCCAATGAAAATTGTATTAACTGGAACTGGTCGTGTGGCCAATGGAGCCGCTCAAGTTTTAAAAGATATGGATATTGAGCAAGTTTCCCCAGAGGATTTTTTGGAGAATGAATTTCAACATGCAGTTTTCACTCAACTTGACTGTGTAGATTATGCTACACATAAAAATGGAGAAGTTTTCGACTTGCAAGACTTTTTCCAAAACCCGCAAAACTATGAGTCCATTTTTACACCTTTTACTCAAGCAAGTGATTTGATGATTAATGGAATTTACTGGGATAATAAAGCGCCTGCTTTTTTTACTAAAGAAGAAATGAAGGAAAGTAGTTTTCGGATAAAGGTTATAGCTGATGTGACTTGCGATATTGCACCAGTTGCCTCGATTCCTTCTACACTTCGAGCATCGACGATCGCTAATCCAGTTTTTGGTTATGATCCCGTTGCAGAAGCTGAAGCGTTTCCATACCAAGAAAATGTCATAGACATGATGACGATAGATAATTTGCCCAATGAATTACCTCGGGATGCTTCACAAGCATTTGGAGAGCAATTTATTGAACATATATTTCAAGAGTTAGTAGAGCAAAAGGAGGGAGGAGTTATTGAAAGAGCAAGTGTTGCGGAAAATGGAGATTTAGGAAAATACTTTGAATACTTGAGAGATTATGTGGAAGGGTAGTTTTGGTTTTACTCACAAGGGGACGCGATGTCACCTTGTGAGTAGAATATTGGTTCTGAAAAATTACCTTTTATTTTTTCGATTAAAAAAGAGTTGCGCTCCAAACCTAATTCCATAATCCAGATTTCGATTGGAGTTAAACTGAACAAACGTTGCTCGAACCGTACTTTCTAGAGCAATTTTTTCGGTTAAAAAATAATTCACTCCCATTCCTGCACCACCTAAAAAACCTAATTCAAATTCTGTTGCAGTCGCATGGATGCCTGCTGCACCAATCATTTGTTCGGCGAAAAGATGAGTTGATTTTTTGGAATATAAATAGACTCTTATAAATGGCATCAAACCCAATGTCAAAAAAGTTGAGCCATCTCCATTTTCGATACTGAAAGATGTTTGGCTACCGACCATCATTTTATCTGAAACCATATATCCTAAATTAGGGGTCAGCGTCAAACTGAATTTTACGTCTTCGATAAAAACGAAACTATTTCCCCCACTCAAATCTTTTAAGATTCCAGTAGTCGAACCAATGATGAATTTTCCTTTTTCAACTTGTGAAAATGTATTTTTTGAAAAAAGAAAACAAAGGAAAATCAAAATGGAAAATCTGAGGGTAGGGGAGTTAAAATTTTTCATAGGAATATTTTAGTAATACGACTTGGAGAGTCATTTTACGTTAAAACTTATTTTTCAAAAACTCAAAAGCAAATTTCAAATTCAGCATACCAAGCAGAAAAGCTAATCCAATTCCTGCAGATAAACTCAGTCCAAATCGAATCACCCAATTCAAATCTAAGAAGTGATAGCAACTATAAATAATTATAATTGTACAAATACAAAAACTTGAGATTCGGATAATTTCTTTAGATTCATTTTTCCAACCAAATTCTTTCTTTGCTAAAATTACTTGTGCAAACATTGAAAAAAATTGAGTTGCTAAAGTCGTCCAAGCTGCTCCTAATGCACCATATTTTGGAATCAATACAAAATTGAAAACAATATTTAGAACAACCGCAACAACTAAAATGTAATTCATTTTCTGCAAACTACCATTGGCCGTCAATAAGGTTCCAAAAATATAAGTCCCGCTCACCGCAATAAAACTTAACATCAAAATACCTAAGACTTCTCCCCAATATGGTGTTGCTTCGAGGTATAACAAGTTGACAATTTCATTTTGGAAAAAATATGTGGCTACACTCAATGTGATTGCTCCTGACCAAATCATCATTGCACTCATTTTTACTAAAGGCAAAATGGATGTTTTTTCTTTCAGCATTTTTGCAAACATCGGAAGCAACAATCCTGCAAACAAAAATCCAATCATATTACTTGCATCCAATAATCGATAACCTGCACCATAAATTCCTGATTCCTCTTCTCCATTTTCCAAAAGTCGCTCGACCATCACCGCATCTATTCGAGTATAAATCGACATTAAAAAAATGACCAAAGCATATGGCGCACTTTTTTTCAAAAGATTTTTAATCAATGTAAAGTCAATGTTATAAGATGGCGTCTTGATTTTGTTTTTTACAATAAAAAAAGAAATAAGAGCGGTGAGTAAGAAAGAAGCAGTCTGCGCATAGACGAACCATTCGATTTGAAACTTACCTGAAAAAGTAGGTAACCAAAGCAAAACTCCGCAAATGAAAATCATCAGTAATTTATCCATAGCAGATATTACACTATCAATTCGATACATTCCTAATCCTGAAATATTACTTCGAAAATAATAAATGAATTGAGCCAGAATCATATTGATCGAAAGGAAAAGCAAAATATGCCAAACATCAAAATCATATTTCCAAACCCAAGCCATCAAAAAAATAACAATTAGATAAGCTCCTCCCAGCAGCGTTTTTATCGCCAAAATATTAGGAAAGTATTGTTGGAGCAAACTTGGATTTTGAGAAATGGAACGATTATTAAAATTTTGAATTCCAAAATCATTGATGATTCCAAAAAGGTAAGTCAAACTTAAAAGAGTGAAATATATTCCATAAGTATCAGTACCAACTACATTTTGAACAGTTCGGTCTATCCCAAAAATAAAGAATGGTTTAATCAGGAGATTAATAGAAATGAGGAAAAAAATATTGAGGGAGAATTCCTTGTTCATAGTTTTTAGGTTATTAGTTATTAAGTTATTGGTTATTACATTGTGAGAATAACCAATAACTTAATAACCAATAACTAGTTACTTAACATCACCGGCATCACAAGCATCAAAATATCTTCCCCTTCTTCTTTTTCAGTTGGGTGAAGAATTCCAGCCCGAGTCGAAGTGGAGAGTTCCATTTTGATTTCTTCGGTATCCAAAACGTTCAACATTTCAATTAAGAATTTTGCATTGAATCCGATAGTTAAAGGATCTCCATTATAGGTACAAGGTAATTGCTCTGTTGCTTCGTTAGAGAAATCTAAATCTTGGGCAGAAACAGTTAAGCTACTTTCAGTAATATTTAGGATAACTTGATTCGTCGTTTTGTTCGCATAGATTGCGATACGTTTAAGTGAGTTTTGAAAATCACTTCTTGGAACTGATAATGTATTCGGGTTATCAGTTGGAATTACCGCATTATAATCTGGGTAACGTGCATCGATCAATCGACAAACTAAATGAATATTTCCTGCGGTAAAAAATGCATTTGCATTGTTAAATGACAATTTTAAATCTTCATCACTTGGCAATGAACCTTTCAAAAGATTCAATGCTTTTTTAGGAATGATAAAAGAAGTAGATACTTGGCTGTTAACATTCGAGAAAGTGTATTTCACTAATTTGTGAGCATCAGTTGCTACGAAAGTTAATTTATTAAAATCCACTTGCAAGTAAACTCCAGTCATCGCAGGTCGCAAATCATCATTACTTGTCGCAAACAAAGTTTTAGAAATTGCTTTTCCTAACAAGCTTGAATTCAAAGTAACTGTATCCACTTCATCTGCTTGAGGAATATTTGGAAATTCATCTCCATTCTCACCTGCCAATTTATATTTTCCATAAGCGGAAGTAATTTCAATACCATAATTATCTTCATTGACATTAAATGTTACAGGCTGTCCTGGCAACTCTTTTAAGGTATCTAACAATATTCTTGCAGGAACGGCCACTCGACCATTTCCATCAGAATTAACATCAACGGTAGTGACGATAGAAGTTTCTAGATCAGTTGCTGAAATAGTCAAATTTCTACCTTCTATAGTGAATAAAAAATCTTCGAGGATAGGTAAAACAGGATTGGATCCGATAGCTCCGCTTGCTACTTGTAGGTGCTTTAATAAGTCGGATGAGGATACGCTGAACTTCATAGTGGTTCTATTTTTTTTTCAATTTTAAGGATGGACGGATTATAGTTGATTTTCGTCCGAGGTTTAATATCAGTCTGCAAAAATACATGTTAGTAAGCATATTTTTTCAATAAATCATCAACATAATGTTAATAACTTTTTAGTAGCTGCTGACCTTAGTCGGCGGCAAAAAAAGAGTACAGCGATTTTTTTTAACAAAAAAGAAGAGAAACAAAAAAGGACTCAAAAGGTAAAGAACTATAAGTTTTATCAATTGTTATTTCCTTTTTTTACTTCCGACTAAAGTCAGCAGCTACGAGGAGATAAATCATCATTGTTTTAGAAAAAAAGCGTAAATTTGCGCTCTTTTTTGAAGACATATTTTCAAATAAATATAGCGGATGCCAGATCGATCGATTCAACCCGAAATTAAAGATATTTCAAATATTCATATTCCTGATTTTCAAGAACATCAGTTGGATAATGGAATTCCAGTTTACGAAGTAAATATGGGAACGCAAGAGATATTGAAAATGGAGATTATTTTCAAAGCTGGTCGACCATTTGAACATCAAAAATTGGTGGCTCGAACGACTTCAGCTTTGCTCCGAGAGGGGACTAAAAAAAGGAAAGCAACAGAGATTCATGAATTGGTAGATTTCTATGGAGGAACGATGAATGTTCCAGTCAATTTAGATACTTCGAATATTGTTTTATATAGTTTGACGAAGCACTTTGAAAAGTTGTTAGGAGTCTTATCTGAAATCTTATTGGAACCTGCTTTCCCTGAGGATGAATTAGAGATTTTTAAGAAAAATAACAAGCAGCGACTGCAAGTTGATTTGACGAAAAATGATGTGGTTGCTTATCGAGCAGTAACGGAAAAGATTTTTTCCTCAACTCATCCTTATGGTTATAATAGTCAGGCAGAAACTTATGATAATTTATCGCGCAAAGAATTACTGCATCACTTTGATCGAAATTTTCATGCAGGAAATTGCCAGATAATAATTAGTGGAAAAACAAGTCCTAAAATTATCAATCTACTCAATCAATACATTGGAAAAACGTTAGTAAGAAAAGAGGCTGTTAAGAGTAAGGTGATTGAAACCAATCTAACTGCGGAAAAAGTAAAAATTCAATTACCAGATACACTTCAAACTGCGATTAGATTAGGTTGTAAATTGTTTAATCGACATCATGAAGATTATAATGATTTTTATATTTTAAATACTATTCTTGGTGGTTATTTCGGATCAAGATTGATGTCTAAAATCAGGGAGGAAAAAGGATATACTTATAATGTTTTTTCGACATTAGATCCGATGCGTTTTGATGGATATTTCTATGTAGGAACAGAAGTGGGGAATGAATTTGTACAACCAACTTTGGAAGCTATTTATGGTGAATTTGATAGATTGAAAAAAGAACCGATTAAGAAGGAAGAATTGAAAATGGTTCAGAACTATTTGATGGGATTCTTTTTGACCAATTTGGATGGTGCATTTAATGTCGCTGAATTAGTGAAAATATCAAAGACAGAAGATTTGCCAAAAGACTTTTTTAAAAATATGGTCAATCGAGTACAGTCGATTACTGCAGAGGATTTGATGGTGCTTTCACAAAAATATTTGAAGGAAGAAAATATGTGGGAAGTGGTTGTTGGAGTTTAAATTCGTTGAATATTGGTATTCCTTGGTAGGTATTCGATATCCATAAAAACGAAGCAATGAGTGATGAGTTTTTTCTCATTTGAGCACAAGAAATCAACTAAGAACTTCGAATATTTTTTTCTATCTTCACACCAAATTTTTAAAGGTGTATTTAACCGTTTTAAAAGTTTTTTTTTATTCAAAAAAACAGACTAAAAAACAGAGAAATTATAAATGAAATTATTTAATTTTTTTACTCAAGAACTGGCGATTGATTTGGGAACAGCAAACACGCTGATCATCCAAGATGGAAATATAGTGATAGATGAGCCTTCAATTGTGGCCTTGAAAAGATCAACGGGAGAAACGATTGCAGTTGGTCGGAAGGCGATGCAGATGCATGAGAAAACACATGATAATATAAAAACTATTAGACCTTTGAAAGATGGTGTAATTGCAGATTTTCAAGCGGCAGAAAGTATGATTGAAGGGATGATTAATATGGCAGGTAATAAGCGGAAGTTTTTTACTCATTTGAAGATGGTAATTTGTATTCCTTCTGGAATTACAGAAGTGGAAAAAAGAGCTGTTTTTGATTCGGCAGATCATGTGGATTCAAAAGAAACTTATTTGATTCATGAACCAATGGCAGCTGCACTTGGAATAGGTCTAGATGTGGAAGAGCCAATTGGAAATATGATTATCGATATAGGGGGAGGAACAACTGAGATTGCAGTAATTGCATTATCAGGAATTGTTTGTGATCAATCTATTCGAATTGCAGGAGATGAATTTACTAATGATATCATGAACTACATGAAACGTCAGCACAATATTCTCATTGGAGAAAGAACTGCTGAACAAATTAAAATACATGTGGGATCTGCTTTGCATGAATTGGAAAATCCACCTGAAGATTATGCTGTGAATGGTAGAGATTTGATGACAGGAATTCCTAAACAGATTTATGTAGCTTATACAGAAATTGCTCATGCACTAGATAAATCTATTAGTAAAATTGAAGATGCTGTTTTGAGAGCATTGGAAACTACTCCACCTGAATTAGCATCTGATATTTACAAAACAGGATTACATTTGACTGGCGGAGGAGCATTGTTACGAGGCTTGGATAAACGAATCGAACAAAAAACTAAACTACCTGTCCATGTGGCAGAAGATCCACTTCGAGCAGTTGTAAGAGGAACTGGAATTGCTTTGAAAAATTCTGACCGGTTTTCCTTTTTAATAGATAGAAAAAGCGTTTAATATTTAATGGTTACCTGTGAATGGTTAATACTGTTTGCAATATTCACCATTCACAGTTAACCATTGTTTACATTCCTTCGTCATGAGACAAATTGTTGCAATATTTACGAGAAGTGGAGGGATTTTGGTTTTCTTAATTTTGGAAGTCATTTGCCTTTCGCTTGTGGTTACCTTTAATAAAAATCAAAGAGAAATTTATCATAACTCCAAGAGCATCATGTCTGATAGTATGACTCATGGTTGGGGGGAAATAACGCAGTATTGGAATTTGTCTGCAGTCAATGATAGCCTCTCGGGCGTAATTGCAGAATTAAAACAACAGCAAGACGAAGCTAAATTTTTAAATAAAATTAAGCAAGACTCTGCGAAATATTCAGCCGAGGATTTCGAACAACAGTATATTTATACTGAAGCAAAAGTTGTCAGCAACACAATTAACCTTCCTAATAATTTTTTAACCTTAAATAGAGGAGTCAAACATGGGATCAATACTCGAAAAGGAGTGTTTGATGATAAAGGAATAATTGGTATTGTCATAAGTTCTAATAATCGATATTCGAGAGTGATGTCAATTTTGCATAGAGATTCAAGGATAAGTGCAAAAATCGCAAGGCTAAATGTACCTGGAAGTTTGGTTTGGACAAGTATAGGAAATCCAAAATTGATGGAGTTAAAATATATTCCAAAACATTTAAATCCTGAAATTAACGATATAATCCAGACAAGTGGTGCCTCTTCTTATTTTCCAGGAGGTCTTCCAATTGGAAAAATTGTTGAAATAGAAGAAGATCCCCAGGGAGGAAATTTTCACTCCATCAAAGTAGAACTATTTAATGATCTGAGTACTGCTCGACATGTATACATTGTCAATAATTTATTCAAAGACGAATTTAAAGAAATAGAGGAGGGAAAAGAAGATGAATAATACTACACTTACACATTCGTTACGATTTATCTTTTTAGTATTTATTCAAGTCTTGGTTTTCCGACAAATGACTGTTGGTTGGGGCGAGTTCAATTATGTCCATGTGATGGTCTATCCATTATTTATTTTATTATTACCTATTCGAATCCCCGATCCACTTTTAATATTTTTAGGATTTTTGCTAGGAATGGCAGTTGATATATTTTATACATCTTATGGTGTTCACGCAAGTGCGACTGTATTTTTAGCATTCATTCGTCCTATCGCATTAAAAATATTGACTCCTAGAGGAGGTTATAATATCAACCATAGTCCGAATATTAAAAATTATGGATTTGTATGGTTTCTAATTTACTCGAGTTCATTATTATTTTTCCATTTTTTGTTTTATTTTATTGTAAGTGTTTTCACACATGTTTATTGGCTAGAAATTGTTTTACGAACTATTTCAAGTTTTATAGTTTCTTACATTATTATATTATTGTATGTAAGAATTTTTAATCCACGAGATTAAGTTTATGAAGGATACCTTACTATATCGTCAACGAGTCATTCAAACAATGTTTTTTCTTTCTGCAATTATATTGTTAGGAAAAGCATTCTATATCCAAGTATGGGATAAAAGTGCTAGCCAATATGCAGAAGCAGCTACTTTTGGGACTAATATTTTATATCCTTCGAGAGGATTAATTTTTGATCGCAATGACAAATTATTAGTCAACAATAATGCAATGTTCGATTTGATGTTTACTTATAGTCAGATCGATCCCAAAATGGATACACTTCAGTTTTGTGAATTACTCAATATCACAAAAAAAGATTTTATAAAAAACACCAATAAAAATTGGAGAAGCAATAGATACGATAAGCGACAGCCTACCACTTTTCTCAAAAAAATATCTACGGAAACATTCGCTCGATTTCAAGAACATCTTTTTGAATTTCCTGGATTTTTTGTTCAAGTTCGAAATGTTAGATCTTACCCATATCCCAATGCAGCACATTTGCTAGGATATATTAGTGAGGTGAATTCATTTCAAATTGAAAACTCTGATGGGACTTACAAAAGTGGAGATTACATCGGAGCGAGTGGTTTAGAATTTCAATATGAAGAAAATCTCAGAGGTAGCAAAGGTCGTGAATTGCTTTTAAAAGATAATCGTGGTCGAGAAGTAGGCCCTTATAGAAATGGGAAAGATGATGAAGCAGCTATTTCAGGGATGAATTTAGTCTCTTCCATTGATATTGAATTGCAAGCATATGCTGAGCAATTGATGGCAAATAAAACAGGTAGTGTTGTTGCTATCGAACCTAAAACAGGAGAGATCTTGACGATGGCAAGTATGCCAACTTATGATCCAAATATTCTGACCATCAATCGAAAAAGAGGGGAGGCATTCGAACAGTTACAATCAGATACATTAAAACCATTTTTTGATCGCGCAGTTCAGGCAAAATATCCTCCAGGCTCTATTTTCAAAACAGTTATGGGATTAGCAGCTATGGAAATGGGAGTCACTACTCCTAATCGATATTTAAATTGTCCTGGGTATTATAATAATAATGGACGTATTCAAAGATGTCATCATAGTGGTCCTGTTCCTAATATTGAGACGGCGATCCAACATTCCTGCAATACCTATTTTTTCCATTTGCTAAGAAATGCGGTGGACAAATATGGTTATTCTAATCCTTATGCCGGCTTAGATACATTGGCGAACTATTGGTCTGATTTCGGTTTAGGTCAAAAACTTGGAATAGATTATCCACATGAGGATAAAGGAAATATTCCAACTTCAAAAACTTACGATTTTATGTACCCTCGCGAGAAGGGCAGTTGGCGTTCACCTACGATTACTTCCATAGGAATTGGACAGGGAGAAATCCAATTGACTACTTTGCAAATGGCTAACCTAGCTGCAATTATTGCCAATAAAGGTTGGTATCATAAACCACACTTGATTAAAGGATATAAAGAAAATGGAAAGGAAATGCTTTTAGAAAAAGCAGATCCGAAAAGAGTAAGAATCAAAGAAGAATATTTCCAACCAATCATCGATGGAATGGAGAGAGTAACTATTAATGGAACGGCAACCAATGCTGCAGTTCCGGGAATTGCGGTTTGTGGTAAAACTGGAACTTCCCAAAACCCACTTGGTGCAGATCACTCTGTTTTCTTTGCATTTGCGCCAAAGGATAATCCAAAAATTGCGGTGGCAGTTTATGTGGAACATGGAGTTTGGGGAACAAGATATGCTGCTCCAATTGCAAGTTTGATGATTGAAAAATATTTGACAGGTGAAATTTCTCCTTCCAAAAAGTTTTGGGAAAATAGAATGTTGGATGCTGATTTGGTTAAAATTAATCCATAAGTTTTTAACGGTTAATTGTGAACGGTTAATTCCTAGTGACTATTCTTTTAAATAACATACTGCTAATAATGAATTCATCCTCAAGACATAAAACTGTAATTACTTTTCTCCTCTTATTATTTCTTTTTGGAAAAAATGCTTCTGCTCAAATCCAACCTGATAGCATTTCAAAAATAAATTTACTTTTCGTCGGTGATGTGATGGGGCATGATCCCCAAATCGAAGCGGCTGAAATTAAAAAAAACGAATCCTACAATTACGAGCCTTGTTTTCAATATGTAAAACCTATTATTGAAAAAGCAGACTTAGCGATAGCTAACCTTGAAGTGACGCTTCCCGGCAAACCTCCCTACCGAGGCTATCCTCAATTTCGATCTCCTGATGAATTGGCTTTAGGTCTTCGTCTAGCAGGTTTTGATATGTTAGTTACTGCTAATAATCACTCGAATGATGCTGGTAAAAAAGGTGTTATTAATACTATTTCGACGGTCAAAGATTATGGTTTTTACCAAACAGGAACTTTTAAAAATAAAGAAGATCGAGCGTTACATTATCCATTGATTGTCTATAAAAATGATTTCAAAATCGCTTTCTTAAATTATACCTATGGAACCAATGGAATAAAAACTAAACCACCAACTATCGTCAATTTTATTGATGAAAAATTAATTGAGGAAGACATGAAGTTAGCACATCAACTTCAACCAGATGCGATTATCGTCATCACTCATTGGGGGAAAGAAAACAAATATGTTGAAAATGAAAAGCAAAGAAAGCTAGCAAAAAAAATATTTAATTGGGGAGCAGATTTGATTATCGGAATGCATCCACATGTAGTACAACCTATTCGAGAAATGGATGTTTTACAAAAAGATTCTACGATTAAAAAAACATTGGTTACCTACTCGCTAGGTAATTTTATTTCAGCACAGACTACTCCAAATACAGAAGGTGGTTTTATGTTTGAAGTCACTTTGGAAAAAGATAAAAAAACAAAAGAAATTACATTAGGTGAGCATCATTATATTCCAGTTTGGCGATATGTTTATCAGGATTCTAAGAAAAAAAGTACTTACTTTGCGCTACCTATTTCAGCCTTTGAGAATGGAAATGGAAAGCACATCGGAATGGATAAAGAGAACCAAGATGCCATCAATGCTTTTGGTAAAAAAACTCGAAAGCATTTAAAAGATTCTCAAAGTGAAGAAAGAATAATCACTCTTGAAGAACTTGGGGATGTTCCTAAATTAGACGTGATGAAAAATTGATTGAAAAATGACATCAAGCATTTTTCTCATTAAAAATTTCTCATTCAAAAATCAATATTAATAAAATGATCGTTTCTACCATAGTCGCTACTGCTAAAAATAATGTCATCGGAAAAGACAATGACATCCCTTGGTACTTGCCTGCAGATTTAAAGTATTTTAAAAAAACGACTTTAAATCATCACATCATCATGGGACGAAATTGTTATGAATCAATCGGAAAACCTTTGCCAAAAAGGACGAATATGATTTTGACCCGAAACCCATTTTACATCGTTTCTAATTGTTATGTTTTACATTCATTGGAAGAAGCCTTGAAAATTGCAGAAGAGAATGGAGAAGAAGAAGCATTCATCATCGGAGGTGCGCAAATCTATGAATTAGGAATGAAATATTCTGACAAGTTGTATTTGACAGAAGTAGATTTGGAAGTGGAAGGTGACATTATTTTTCCAGAAATAAATATGGACGAATGGGAACTCCTTAACGAAGAAGCCCACGAAGCAGATGAAAAAAACGAACACAGTTACACTTTTAAAATATTTCAAAGAAAATAAAAACACGTAGCGGTCTGCTTTAGCTGACCTAAAAAAGCGAAACGATTTTTCAAATAAAAATTAAACCTTCTAAAATAAAAACCGTCTAAGTATAAAATCAAATTTTATACTTATGAAAAGATCTAAACTCTCATTCCTAATATTTTTATTCCCATTTATACTTACTGCTCAAAACTATTATTTTCCTCCACTCCTAGGAAGTGAATGGGAAACCATTACTCCAACCGATGCTGGTTTTTGTACCGACGATTTAGATTCCCTTTCCACATTTTTAGCAGAAAAAAACACCAAAGCATTTATCATTTTAAAAGATGGGAAAATCGCTTTTGAAGAATATTATAATGGCTTCGGCCAAGATAGTGTTTGGTATTGGGCGTCAGCAGCGAAGACATTGACTGGATATTTAATAGGAGTTGCGCAAGAAGAAGGATTGCTGGATTTGGATGATAAAACATCAGATTATTTAGGAACAGGGTGGACGAGTGCGCCTTCGGACAAAGAAGATTTAATTACCATTCGACATCAACTTTCGATGGCTACAGGATTGGATGATGGAGTGCCTGATCCGGATTGCTTGGATCCATCTTGTTTACAATATTTGGCAGATGCTGGAGATCGGTGGAGTTATCACAATGCCCCTTATCGACTCTTACAAGATGTGGTGGAAGACGCAAGTGGAGTAACTTTTCAAAATTATACTCTTCAAAAAATCATGCTTAAAACTGGTCTAACTGGCGCATGGGTGAATTATGTTTTTTTCAGCAAACCTCGAAGTATGGCTCGATTTGGTTCCTTGATTTTAAACAAAGGAAATTGGAATGGAACGACAGTTTTGGCCGATCAAAATTATCAAACTGAAATGATCAATACTTCTCAAAATTTTAATCAATCATATGGATATTTGTGGTGGCTCAATGGAAAAGGATCGCATATGTTGCCAGCTTCTCAAATAGTTTTTAACGGAGACATAATTCCAAATGCGCCAGATGAAATGTTCGCGGCGTTGGGAAAAAATGATCAAAAATTATATGTTATTCCAAGTCAAAATATTGTTGTGGTGAGAATGGGAGAATCGTCAGGAGTAAGTTTATTTGCGTTGTCGACTTTTGATGATCAGTTGTGGGGCATTTTGAAAAATGTCATTTGCGAAGAAACAACTACAGTTGAAAATATTTCAAATGAGCGGATAAAAATATTTCCGAATCCAGCTTCGAATGAGTTGCTTTTTGAAAAAGAAGAGATCTTTGAAATAGAGCAATTTGAAATTTATAACACTTTTGGACAAAGAATTAAAAGTGAAAAAATAAATTCAACTAGTATTGATATTTCAGATTTATCAAAAGGAACTTTCTTTATTCAGTTCTTGGATGTAAAAAGAAATTCAATAGCAACTAAAAAGTTTTTTAAATTATAAAACACGTGGTGGTCTGCTTTAGCTGACCTAGAAGAGCGAAGCGATTTTTAATAATTTGGAAAAAATTGCTCTGCACTTTTTTTAGGTCAGCTAAAGCAGACCTCCACGTATTTGCATAAAAATAAATTGCTAATAACAATATGTATCCTTACTCATAATTGACAAATAACAATATATTTACATTTCATAGAAATTACGTAAGTTTAGTTGAAAACAAACAACTTACATACTATGAAAGAAGACCTTCTCCATTACGTCTGGAGGTTGCAAAGGTTTGATACTGCTGAACTTCAAACCACCGAAGGGCAACCTATCCGAATTCAAATGATTGGTGAACATAATCATCATTCTGGGCCAGATTTCACAAATGCACGTATAGAAATTGGAAAAACACTTTGGGCAGGAAATGTAGAAATGCATCTAAAAGCTTCTGATTGGAGCTCACATCAACATCAATCTGATCCTGCCTACGACAATGTAATTTTACATGTAGTACTTGATGAGGACGAAAAAATAAATCGCCAAAACGGATCTCGAATTCCTTGCCTTGAATTAAAAAAACGGATCTCTTCCAAAATCTCAAAAATTTATCAAAAGTTTTTACATAATGAATATTGGATTTCTTGCCAACATCATTTTTACGAGGTTGGGCATATGACAAAAGTGCTTTGGCTTGATCGACTTTTAGTGGAAAGGCTTGAATGTAAAACTATTGTTATAGAAAAACTCTTGAAAGAAAAGACCAATAACTGGGAATCTACTTTTTATCAAATTCTAGCGAAGAACTTTGGAGTAAAAGTAAATGCCGAACCATTTGAAAGACTTGCTAGAACTTTACCTTTGAGTATCTTAGGAAAACATAAAAATGATCTTTTTCAAATCGAAGCATTGCTCTTTGGACAGTCAGGTTTGCTCAATGATGACTTCGAGGATGAATACCCGAATCGACTCAAAAAAGAGTATCAATTTTTACAAAAAAAATATCAACTCACTCCGATAGAAAAAACGAATTGGCGTTTTTTAAGAATGCGTCCTGCTAATTTTCCTACAATTCGAATTGCTCAATTTGCTCAGTTAATTTTTCAATCTACTCATTTGTTTAGTAAGGTATTGGCTGCGAAAAATGTCAAGGAGATCCAAAATATGTTTGAGCTGAAGCTTTCGAATTATTGGCAAACACATTATGTTTTTGATAAGGAGTCTGTGAAACGGAATAAGTCTTTGGGGAGAAATGCGATTCATCTTTTTATTATAAATACGATTACACCTTTTCTTTTTTTATACGGAAAATGGAAGGATGAGGAGGATTATAAAGATCGGGCTTTTCAATTGTTGGAGGAGGTTCCTGCGGAGAAAAATAGCATTATTTCGAAATGGGAGGAACTGGGGATGTTGCCGAAGTCAGCTTATGAGACGCAGGCATTATTGCAATTGAAGAATGAGTATTGTTCGAAGAAGCGGTGTTTGGAGTGTTCAATTGGGTGTGGGATATTGAAGGGGTGATTTTTTTGCCGCAGATTGGGCTGATAATTATGATTTATATGATCTTTCTTTTTAGGTGTTATTAAATATGAATTAAATGGAAAATGGTAGAAACTATCTTCATTCAGATTTGACAAAGAAAATAATTGGAGCAGCTTATGATGTCTTTAATGAACTTGGATTTGGTTTTTTGGAAAGTGTCTATGAAAATGCTTTGGAACAAGTATTAATAGAAAATGGACATTCTGTTGTTCGTCAATCAGCTATTCCTGGTTTTTTTTAGAGGGGAACAAATTGGTGATTTTAAGGCAGACTTGATTGTCGATGGAAAAGTGATAATTGAATTAAAAGCAGTTCAAAATATTCATCCTGCCCATGAAGCTCAACTACTTAACTATCTAAGAGCGACAGAAATTGAAGTTGGGTTACTATTTAATTTTGGAGAGAAGTTCGAGATCAAACGGAAAGTATTTTCAAATTCGAAGAAGAAGCATCTAGGGTGATTTTTTTTTGCCGCAGATTGGGCTGATAATTATGATTTATATGATCTCTCTTTTTAGGAGTTAATAGATTATACAATAATTGGGAAATCATATACATCATAATTATCAGCCCAATCTGCGGCAAAAAATTAACCCCCAATTTCCTCGAGTACCCTCTTCGCCTCATCAATATTCTCAATCTTCCCCACATCCATCCACACATCCTCCTCATGCGGATACCCCACAATCTTCTGATAAGCCGCCGCCGCCAAATACACATCAATAATCGAAAACCTCTTTTTCCCTTCAGGCATCGCATCAAACAAATCAGGACTAATCACATGAATCCCACTAAACGCCCGCAAATTCAATTTCCCCTTTTTCTTCTTGCACAAAATCATCTTTCCCGTACGAACATTCATCCAACCATACAACTCATTTTTTTTATTAAAAAGGAGATAGCGAGAAGTCGCCCGATGCCGAGTAGAAAGAGTCGCAACAGCACCAGACTTCACATGCTTTTTATACATTTTTTTCAAATCAATATTAGAAAGGATATCCACATTATGAACAAAAAATGGTTTTCCATCCGAAAAGAAATCAGCCGCTTTTAGCAAACCACCACCTGTGTCGAGCAACTCATCCCGTTCATCTGAAATCAGAATATTGATATCAAAGTTGTTTTTACTTTGCAAAAAATCAATAATCATTTGCGCATGGTGATGGACATTGACAATGATATCGGTCACACCTGCTTTTTTCAAACGACGAATCACAATTTCCAACAAAGTCATTCCATTAATTTCAACCAATGCCTTTGGGCGATCATCAGTCAAAGGGCGAAGTCGAGTGCCAAGGCCAGCTGCAAAGATTAGTGCTTTCATAGTATTCAAATTTTAGGGAAATGTAAAATGGATTTTTTGTAAAAATAAAAAAGAAATTCAATTACTTTTGTTCTTTTCCAATTTGAGAGAAAAGTCTGCAACCTCTAGTTTGATTTACTGTTAGAATAAGTACGATAATTCACAAATTAAATGTTTCGAAATAAACTAATAAAAATATTGTTATCACCCCTCTCGCTACTCTACGGATTAGGCGTGAGTGTGATTGATTTTTTTTATAAAAAAGGGTTGCTCAAAGGAATTGCTTTTGACCTGCCGATTATTTCTGTAGGAAATCTTTCTGTAGGAGGAGCAGGGAAAACACCACATATCGAATATCTTATAAAATTGCTTCGTCCTTATCTTAACGTGGCAACACTTAGTCGGGGCTATAAGCGAAAAACAAAAGGTTACTTAAAAGTAGAACCTCAAAACAATGCCGAAACAGTAGGAGATGAACCATTGCAATTCAAACGAAAGTTTCCAGACGTTCATGTCGCTGTTGCAGAGAATCGGACATTTGCCGTTCCAAAAATTTTATCTGAAAGTCCTGACACACAAGTCATTTTACTAGATGATGCTTTCCAACATCGAGCCATTCAACCTGGAATGAATATTTTATTAACGGAATATAATTTCCCCTTTACGGATGATTACTTATTACCTTCTGGGCGGTTAAGAGAATGGCGATCAGCTTATAAGAGAGCAGATATTTTAATAGTCTCAAAATGTCCACCGACAATCTCAGAAGAGGAAAAAGAATTTTTTATCAAAAAAATAAAACCATTTCCACATCAAAAAATCTTCTTTTCACATTATAGATATTACGAGCCATATTATATTTTAAATCATAAATATCGAGCTCGATTGGAGCCTGATGTTGATGTGTTATTAATATGTGCGATTGCACGAACGGATTATTTAGTGGATTATTTGGAGTCGCAAGTTAATTCTGTGAAGACTTTAGAATATGAAGACCACAGATATTTTAGTAAGTTTGATGTGTCATATTTGAAAACGACCTTCGATAAAATGGAATCGAAAAAGAAAGTGATTTTGACGACTGAAAAAGATGCGATGCGTTTGCAGTTGCACCATCCATTTTTGCAAGAAAATAAATTACCCATTTTTGCTTTACCAGTTCAAGTGGAATTTCACTTTGAAGAAGGGGAGAAGTTCGATGAAGAAGTCAAACAATTTTTATTAAACTTTAAAGGATAGAATTTGAATCCATATAAATTATTGAGTTATGCATTTGTGTGGTCGTTAGCTTTTGTGACAAGTAAGGTATTTTATTCTAAGTATGTGACTAGGAATAAAAAAGGATTTCGTATAAAGAATCCAACCATTCTTGTTTCCAATCATCCAAATACATTGTATGATCCTTTCATGGCAGCAGTTCCTGTTAATCGTTTTGTGCATTTTTTGGCAAATGCAGGGTTGTTTGAGATTCCTGTTTTAGGATCATTCTTAGGCAGTACTTATGGTATTAAAGTGGAAAGAAGACAAGATGTGGACAAAGATGGAGTGAAGTTGAATAATGAACATGCTTTTAGGTTTGCAGAAGATTTTTTGACTAAAGGAGGTTGTTTGTATATCGCAGCTGAAGGTGGTAGTGATATTCCTCGAAGGATTCGAAGATTCAAAACAGGATCTGCCCGAATTGCTTTGAGCACAGAAGATAAAAATGATTTTAAATTAGGTTTGGAAATCTTAATAGTAGGATTAAACTATGAAGATCAAAGAAATTTTCGAACATCTATTTTTAGAAATGTTGGAGAGCCAATTAAAGTAGCTGATTTTGAAGAAGTTTATCGAAAAGATAAATTTCAGGCAGTAGAGGAGTTAACTGCAGCAATGCAAAAAAGAGCACAAGACTTAACCATCCATACACGTGATGATGAGGAAGATGCTTTTATGAGGAAACTCGAAGAAGTGACACAAACTGAAAACTCTCTCCCCCTTGATTTAGCTTATGATCGAACAAAAAAAATGATTGATAATTGGCAAAAGTTGAAAGATGAAAAAACTGTGGAAGCCAATTCTTTTAAATCAAAAGTCGAGCAATATTTTTCTTTTTTACAAAAGAATAAAATTCGTGATAGTATTGTTATAAAAACCCAAAAGTCAAGTGCGAAAATGAATTGGGTGATGCGAAGTATTTTTTTGATTCTAGGTTTTTTACCTTTTTTATATGGTTGGGTAAATAATTTTCTAGCGAATTATACTCCAGCCTTAATTAATAAAAAATTAAAGTTGCACCCTGCCTACACTTCAACGGTGAAAATTTTATCAGGAATATTTACTTATCTTATTTTCTATGGATTACAAGTTTGGGTTTTTAAAAAGTATTTCACCGAGAGTTGGATGACATGGGCATACCTTGGGAGTTTAGTGGTGACAGGACTTTTTGCCTGGTGGTATAAAGATTTTGCGAAAGATACTTTAGGAGGTTGGAGACTATTTCGAGTTTCGAAAATTGAAAAAGAATCAGCTTTAGAATTACGTAAAAGTGTTGTTACTCAAATTAATTCGTTGTTGCAATAGAAATAAAAATGACATTCAATGCATTTTAATTTATCCCAAATTTCTGATTTTTCACCCTTCATTATTTTCACTCTTACGATATTTATTTTCTCATTCTTAGTCCAATTAATCTATTGGTGTTTCCTTTTTTCAAAATTAGCCTATTTTAAATCCACTCCTAACATTGGTAAGAAAAGAGATAAAAGTGAAAAATCTGTCTCAATTATCATCTGTGCACGCAATGAAGCTCAAAATTTAGAAAAAAACCTTCCCCGTATTCTAAATCAAAACTACCGTTCCTTCGAAGTAGTTGTTGTCAATGATAACTCAGATGACACAACATATGATGTTTTAATAAAATATAAAAAAATATATTCTAACTTGCGGATAATTAATCTCGATGCCAAACCAACTGGTATGGTCGGAAAAAAGTTTCCACTAAAAATCGGGATTGAATCATCAAAGTACACAACACTTTTACTTACGGATGCAGATTGTTGTCCAAGCAGTTCAGAGTGGTTGTTTTGCATGCAAAGTAGGATTTCTGATACTACAAAAATTGTTTTGGGCTACGGTCCATACACAACATATCCCACTTTATTGAATCGTTTTATTCGCTTCGAAACAGTTTATACAGCGATTCAATATTTTTCATTTGCGCTCGCAAAGCTCCCATACATGGGCGTTGGACGCAATCTTGCATATCGTAAGGAATTGTTTACAGCATCAAATGGATTTGAAAAACACAAGCATATTGCTTCAGGAGATGATGACTTATTTATCAATGAAGTCGCGACTGGAGAAAATGTAAGTATAATGTTAGAAAAAGAATCATTTGTTTATTCCGAACCGAAAACTACTTGGCAAGATTACTATCGTCAAAAAACTAGACACCTTTCCACGGCTACCAGTTATCAATTAAAACATAAATTTTTGTTAGGGATTTTATCGGTGAGTCACTTCTTATTTTATGTGACAGGGATAACATTATTCGTATTAAATTTTAATGTAATGTTTTTAGGTACACTTTTTGTAATACGTTCAGTAGTGCTGTGTTATTATTACGCACTAATCCTTAAAAGGTTTCAAGAAACAAAGCTACTTCTATGGATTCCGATTATGGATTTCATGTACATTCTGTATTACATCGCATTCACACCTATTTTATTTTTTAGAAAAACAATACAATGGAAGTAAAAACAATAACTACGACAAATTTATCCCCTAAAGCAAAAGCTGATTACGAATTAGTTCTGAGAGCAATTGATGGTGAAGAAAAAGCCTACACTATCTTGATGACTCGCTACCGTAATTCTATCTTTCACATGATGTTAAAAATGATTAACAATCGAGATGATGCGGAAGACTTAACTTTAGAAGCATTCGGAAAAGCGTTCCGAAAATTACCAAGTTATGCACCTCGATATGCATTTAGTACTTGGTTATTCAAAATTGCAATTAACAATTGCATTGATCACATCAGAAAGAAAAGGTTACACTTATTATCAATTGATGATCCGATTGAAAAAGGTGGAGCGGCTGACTTTTCATCTAATCTAAAATCAAACTCACTAGATCCTGAAGAAATTTACATACGAACTCAAAAGGTTTCGTTGATGCGAAAAGTGATGGGGAAACTAACTCCAAAATATCGCTTGATGATCGAGTTGCGATATTTCGAAGAATTAAGTTATGAAGAGATAGCAAGAGAGTTGGAAATTCCTTTAGGTACAGTTAAAGCTCAATTATTTAGAGCTAAAGAAATTTTGTACACTTTGTTGAAAAAACCAGGTGCACAAGCATTCTTAGATATGTCAGGTCGGGCACGAGCTAGAAAGCGTGGGTAACACTTCGACATTTTGATAAAATAAAAAACGGGTAGCATGAAAATGCTACCCGTTTTTTTATGTCATTTGGTATCCAAAGAAAAAGCAACACTATCCTCAAATAAGAATCCTACTGCTTTTATAGGTTTTGGATTTTCTAAAATTACTTCGTTGCTGTTCCAGTTGGATTTGTTGCAGCAGCATTATTATTCATAGTATAAGGTGTGTGATCAGCGGCAGCAGCATCAACTGGAGCAACCAACGGTTTTAATAAAAATGGAGCTGCACTATTATCGGGACTTGGCTCAATTGAAATTACTACAGTCGTTCCTGCTAAGTCAGTAGGGAAAGACAATCCAGTTGGAGCATTTTCAAGAAAGTCCTCACCTGGATATGCAGGGCCAGCCATCGCACCACTAAACAATCCAGAATCGTCTTCACCTGCTGCACTTGTAAAAGTTCCTGTTGAAACTGGAGTTCCATCAATCACAGCCCAACCTTCATATTTCCATCCAGCAGGAAGTGTTGGTAAATCTAAACCTGGACCTGGTCCAGCTGTTGGATCTAAAAACCAAACACCACTTTTTTCATTATTATTCATTCCATCAGTTGGTGTTGCAAGGATGTAAGTTCCTGTTGCAGTTGTAAAATCACTTCCCAAAGCAGCACCATGATCGACAGTAAGTGTTGCATTAGTTCCACTAAATTCTCCTGCTAAAATATGGACATCACTCGGAGCAGGATCGTTGTCAGGAGAAGGCTCAATGGTAAGAATAAAAGCAGTAGATTTTTCTAATTGATTCGCATCAATATCAAATGAAGACCTGCTAAGTATACCATTCGCATCAACTGAAAATACTCCCGTTGAAACTGGCGAACCATCTACCATAATCCAACCTTCATAAGCATAGTCGCTTCCAAGATCAGTTAGGCCATTTAAATTCAAATTTAATTGTTCTGTAGTTGCAGTTTGCGGATCATCGTCATCTTTACAAGCAGTAAAGGCAATAGCTATAAGAGCTACAAATAAAAGATTTTTAAAAGTCATGTTTTAAAATTTTTGATTTGAAATAGGTTTTAAAAAACTAATTCGATTATTAATTAATTACAAAAGCAAAATTAGAAACCAGAACCCAATCAAAAATCACAAAAGAATAACAAGAGTATGGCTAAAAAATAATCGAGTGATTTTTTATTTTTTTAAAATTCTTAAAAGCTTGATAATCAAGTTTTTAAGTGGGGGAACCAAAAAAAGTGATTTTTAGAATTACTTTTAAATTGACAATTGAGAGACAAGTTTCGAATGGTTTTTTTCAAAAAAAGTAAAAAGACAGAAGATGTGATTAAATTGCCGTGAGGGTAACTCAAACCTTTCGTGATAGTTCTGTGATATTTAAGATGTAAATTTGTAAAAGTAGAAAACGAAGTGTTTTCCTCTTTTCAAAAATCCAAAATATCGAGATCTCATGAGCGTAGAAATTTTTAGAAGTAAACAACATGACTTAACAAAAACCAGAATATCAAATATGAAAAAAGTACTAGTTGTAGAAGACGACAGAGACATTGTGGACTTATTGGAAATCCATTTGAAGGATATGGATTGCGAATTGGATAAAGCCTATGAGGGAAATGTAGGTTTAGAAAAAGCATTGAGTGGAGAATTTGATTTAATCATTTTAGATGTAATGTTGCCTGGGAAAGATGGTTTGGAAATTTGTCGAAAATTAAGAAGTGATAATATTGTAACTCCTATTTTAATGTTGACAGCAAAGGCGGAGGAGATTGATAAAATTCTAGGGTTAGAATTTGGTGCGGATGATTATATGACAAAACCATTTAGTGTGCGCGAGTTTGTAGCAAGAGTAAAAGCAATTTTCCGTCGAACTGAAATGTCAAATAACACTAAAAATGCGGCAGATAAAAATTCATTAATTATGGATTTTGGCGACTTAGTTATTGATATGGATAAACGAAAAGTTTCTGTTCAAAATCAAAGAATAGATTTGTCTCCAAAGGAATTTGATTTGCTTAGTTTGCTAGCTTCGAAGCCTGGGAAAAGTTATTCTCGAACACAGATTTTGAATTTGGTTTGGGGATATGATTTTGAGGGTTATGAGCATACGGTAAATTCCCACATCAATCGATTGCGTGGAAAAATAGAACCAGATATTCAAAAGCCAACTTATATTTTGACATCGTGGGGAATTGGGTACCGATTTAATGAAGATCTGTAAACCCCTGTCCCCTAAAGGGGAACGATTTGAATATACTTATTCTTCTAATTTTAGATTTTGGAAAATATGAAAAAAGCGAATAATACACTTTATTGGAAAATTTCGGCAACGCTACTTTTACTTCTTGTGGTTCTTGGAATAGGTTATGTTTCTATTTCTGGATATATCGCTAATCGATATTATCAAGAGTCGGTACAGCGAGTGCATGCAAATTTGGCAGCGAGTGCTACGAAGGAGGTGAAGCCTTTTATTGAAGGAAAAATCAATAAACCAGCCATCATGGATTACATGCATTCTGCTATGGTGATGAATCCGATTGCTGAATTATATTTGCTTGATCCAGCTGGAAATATTTTAACGCATGCTGCTCCTTTTGGAAAAGTCCTTTCGGAAAAAGTAGATTTAAAACCTATCAAAACTTTTATCGATGCCAAGGAAAAACCATTTATCATTGGAGATGATCCAAGGCATCCAGGAACTTGTAAGATTTTCTCAGCAGCTCCAGTTATGGAAGAAGATGAACTAAAAGGTTATGTCTATATTATTTTACAAAGTGATAAAGAAGCTGAACTTACCTCTGGGATTTTAGGAAGTTATATGTTGAAATTAGGAACCAATTTATTCTTTTTGACTTTGATTGGTGCACTTGTAATTGGATTGTTAGCGATTTGGTTTTTGACAAAAAGATTAAGAAATATAACTCGACAAGTTCAACGATTTAAAGAAGGTGATTATGAAGCTAGAATATGCAAAGAGGATCGAAGAGATTTTCCAGTTTTAGCAGATACTTATAATAGCATGGCAGATACGATAGTTGCAAATATTGATGAACTCAAATCGGTGGAGAATTTGCGAAGAGAATTGATTGCTAATGTTTCGCATGATTTGCGAACTCCTTTGGCGATTGTGCAAGGTTATGTTGAAACACTTTTAATTAAAGAAGATAATATTTCGAAAGAAGATCGAACCAAGTATTTGGAAACTTCGATGAGTAGTTTAGATCGTTTGCAAAAATTAATTGCTCAACTTTTTGAATATTCAAAATTAGAAGCTAGGCAAATTGAACCTAAAAAAGAACCGTTTTTTATTTCCGAATTAGCGCAAGATGTAGCAGCTAAATATCAAATCCTTGCCCAAGAAAAAGGAATTAAAATTCATTTAGAAGAAAAAGAAAACTTGCCTTTAGTTTTCGCAGATGTAGGGTTGGTGGAACGAGTCATTCAGAATTTGATGGACAACGCATTGAATCATACTCCAAAAGGAGGAGAAGTTAC
>CAZMBP010000027.1:0-18537 GCA_964564545.1 uncultured Saprospiraceae bacterium | reverse complement strand
GCTAATTTTGCCCAACGTCTTGATCCTTCCAAACTAATTTGTTGAGGAGTACGAGTACCTGCTACTACATCTTCACCTTGAGCATTCACTAAAAATTCTCCATTGAACAAATCTTCACCTGAACCAGCGTCTCGAGTGAAGGCTACTCCCGTTGCACAGTTATCGCTTAAATTTCCGTACACCATAGCTTGTACATTTACCGCTGTTCCCCATTCGCTAGGAATTCCATTGATGTTACGATAGACTTGAGCACGTTCGTTATTCCAACTTTCGAAAACAGCTAAGACTGATCCCCAAAGTTGGGTCCAAGGATCTGTTGGAAAATCTTTACCTGTTCTTTCTTTTACTAAAATTTTAAATCTGTTGACTAACTCTTGTAAATCCAAAGCTGTTAATTCAGTATCAAGCTCAACTCCTTTTTCTTTTTTCAAATCATCAATAACCACTTCAAAAGGATCTTCATCTTCTTTCGATTGAGGTTTCAATCCCATTACTACACTACTGTACATTTGAATTAAGCGACGGTAGGAGTCCCAGGCAAAACGTTCCTGTCCCCATTTTTTCACGATGCCTTTAACAATCTTGTCATTCAATCCCAAGTTAAGTACGGTATCCATCATCCCAGGCATAGAAACTCTAGCTCCAGAACGAACGGATAATAATAATGGATTTTTAGGATCACCAAATTTAGTATCCATTACTTTTTCCAAATATTGAACTGCACTTTCTACTTGATCTTTCACGAGTTCTAAGGTGTAGGATTTTCCGTTTTGGTTGTACAGCGTACAAACTTCTGTTGTCAAAGTAAATCCAGGAGGTACAGGAATTCCTACTAGGTTCATCTCTGCCAGATTCGCTCCTTTACCACCTAATAAATTTTTCATGGTAGTGTTACCTTCGGCTTGACCGTCGCCAAAAGTGTACACGTATTTTTTATTTTTTTTCATTATAAATTATTTGTTTATGAGTATTCAAGTCCGTTCAAAAAAAGTTTGAACCGATGGACTTTTTATTTTTATTTAATTATTTCTTCAAAAAAATTTAATGCCTGTTCTAGGTTTCTTTTTGCTAAATCGCTCATGCCGATTTTTAAATCCCAATCATGACCTTTAATTTTTAAAGTAAAGGCTTGAGGTTTTTTTTGATACAAATCATTGCTAAGAAATAAAACTGCTGATGGTGTCAATGCATGAGTTGTGAAGGTGAAATCATTTAAAGGTTCGGTTTCTTCCATGACATAGCCTTCTGGAAGATTACTTTCACAAGCATCTACAAAAACGACTTTTGGATAGTGGGAAATCACCTCGGCATCTTCAATTTGAAGTTGATAGCAAGAAGTCAATTTTCCTTTGAAATTATTTTGCAGTTGGAGTTGTTCCAAAAAAGCCCAACCCAATCCATCATCACTTCGCGCACTATTTCCAATTGCAATTAAAAGAGTATCCTCTTGATTGATATCAGAGAACTTATTGGTTCGATATTTTTCGTTAGTAATTGCTTCCATTTTAATTTTTACTTTTTTCTTGAACAAGTTTACCAGCGTGATCAAAGACAGAAACATTAAGTGGCATTTTACCTAATGCATGTGTTGCACAACTCAAGCAAGGATCAAAAGCACGAATGGCAACTTCCACTTGGTTGAGCATATGTTCAGTAATTTCTTTTTGCTGATCCAGCGTATTTTTGGCAACCCAACGGACTGCTTTGTTCATCGCCTCATTATTATGAGTTGTTGAAACAATAAGATTACATTTTGTAATCATGCCTTGGTCATCTACTTTATAATGGTGAATCAAGGTACCTCGTGGCGCTTCTATAATTCCTATTCCTTCTGGTCGGCGAGTACCTTCTCGCAATAAGTCTTCTCCCATAATGGATGGATCAGTTAACAAGTTTTTCATTTCTTCCGCACAATGCAATATTTCAATCAATCTCGCCCAATGATAATGCATAGTGCAATTGTTAGGTTTACCAGCGGTATAGGCTTTGAAAATTTTCAGTTCCTCATTTGCCAATGGAGTGGTAATTGAGTTACATACATTTAATCTTGATAAAGGTCCGACTCTGTTCCAACCTTCTTTTCTACCAATGTTGGAGAGGTATGGAAATTTCATGTAAGACCATTTTTCTACACCTTCGGTAAAATATTTTGTGTAGTCATCGTTGGGGACATCATTTAATGTGATTATCCCATCAGCATCGATAGCTCGTAATCGACCATCATACAATTCGAGTTCACCATTTTTTCCAACTAAACCTAAATGTCCAGAAGGGTAGTTGGCGAATGAATCTAACCATTGAAAATTTTTATCATGATAAGCTTTGATGAAATTCACAATTTCTAAGGACCACTCGATCATCGTATCCACATTAGGAATTTCTTTTCCATCTAAAAAATAATCTCGTTCCTCAGGAAAGAAAGTTTTGTGAACTCCTCCAGGGACAGCTGCGATTCCGTGAATCTTTTTACCTGTAATTGCTTTGATAATTTCTTGACCAAACTTTCGCATCAGGATACCTTTCTTGGCTAACTCCTTATGCTTGATCGCTACTTCGACAACATTTCTTTTTTCAGGTGGAACGTCAGCTCCGAAAAGTAAATCGGGTGATGCTAGATAAAAAAAGTGAAGTGCATGAGATTGGAAGACTTGTCCATAATGAAGTAGTCTTCTCAATTTAGTAGCAGTAGGAGAGAGGTCAACTGGATTGAGCCCTACAATTTGATCTATTGCTTTTGCAGCAGCCAAATGATGACTCACCGGACAAATTCCACATAAGCGTTGAACCAATAAAGGAGCTTCCCAATACGGGTACCCTTGAATGAAACGTTCGAAACCTCTAAATTCAACAATGTGAAAAAAGGCATCCTTTACGGCTCCTTGGTCATCCAAGTGAACAGTAACTTTACCATGTCCTTCAACTCTGGTGACGGGTTCTATGATGATTTTTTTTGACATCTTAATCGTATTTAAATTCTGAATACAAAATAGAAAATTGCTCTCCCCAAAGAATATTTTTGACTGCCTTCCAAATATGGTTAGCGGTAGGAGCACAACCTGGTATGAAATAATCGATCTTTACAATTTCATTACATGCATACACTTTATCTAAAATCTTAGGCAAGTCTTCGTGATAAGGAACGGTAGATTCTCCCGCTTCTGTGGTTTCGGAATTGAGGTATGCTTCTTCGAGACATTCTTCGAGAGGAATCATATTACGCATCGCTGGCAAGCCTCCCCATATCGCGCATTCTCCAACTGCAACAAGCACTTTACATTTTTTTCGAAACTCCCGAAGCACTTCAATATTTTCAGTATTACAACATCCACCTTCGATGATTCCGATATCACATTCCTTAGTGAATTTTTTAATATCATTTAAAGGACTTTTATTAAAATCAACTAACTCGATGATATCTAGCAAGCCCAAATCAATATCCAGTAAAGACATGTGGCAGCCAAAACATCCTGCAAGCGATATGGTAGCAATCGTTTTCTTTTCAAGTGGTTGATCGTTTTTGGTAGGTTCTTTCTTTTCAGGAACTACTTCTTTCTGAACTGATTCCATATCAAAACGTCGATCTCCAAATGGTAATGCCATACTCTTACCACGAACTAAAATGGCTCCTGTAGGGCAAAGTTTCATGGCTTTGAGCGCTTCGTCTTCGGTCAGTTCAGCTTCTTTTTCATAATCAATTCCGACTACGGTTTCATTTCCTCGATTGCGAAATGAGAAGACACGTTGACCATCTTTGGTGACGACTTCTTCCACACAACGCAAACATTTTACACAGCGATTATGCTCGATAACCATTCGTTTAGGATTAAAGTCAATTAAGCGATCTTTGAAAAGGTGAGGGAATCGAGTATTCGTAATCCCCATTTCATAACTCATGTGTTGTAAGTCGCAATCACCACTTTTTTCACAAGCAGGACAGAAGTGGTTACCTTCAGCAAACATCATTTCTACAATTGCTTTTCGCATGTTTACTAACTCAGGTTTGGCTACTTCTACATCCATTCCGTCTTTGACTTTTTCCATACAAGCTGGTCCTGATCGACCATTGATATTACAAGTACAAACTCTGCATGTGCCAAGCGGTGGATCGATATGCTCGTAATAGCAAAGTGAAGGAATGAAGATTCCATTTTGTTCTGCGACCTTAACCAAGTTTTGTCCCTCTACAGCTTTTATCTCTTTTCCGTCGATTTTTAATTTGATTGATTTTGACATTGCTATATGGTTTTAACTTTTGAATTTTTCGTAAGGTTGAGTAGCTCTTTCAAGATCGAAGTCTTTGTTGAAGCCATTTCCTTTTTTATCCAATTTGTTTTTGAAATAACCTGGAAAATTTTCCAATGCGGTAGAGAGTGCATTCGTTGCTGATTTTCCTAATCCACATCTACTAGTTATTTTCATAATGCTTCCCCATTCTTCCATTTCTTCTAAGTCCTTTTTATAGGCTAATCCTTTTTGTAGTTTTTCCAATTTTCTTTTGATGATAAAATTGCCAGCACGGCAAGGTGTACAAAGTCCACAAGATTCATGTTTGAAGAAATCAGTAAAGTTGGAGAGGATATTAAGAATGTCCCGACTAGAATTAAATATCATAAATGAGCCACCACATTTCAGATCATCTTTGGCAATTTTTCGAGTTTTATCTTTCATCGAAATGGCTTCACCAGAAGGACCACTTACTTGTATGAAATATGGATCTTCAGCTTCGCAGAGTTCGAGTACTTCTGCTACTGTAGTTCCCCATTCGACTTCATAAATTCCAGGTCGATGGCAATCGCCAGATACGCTTAATAATTTTGTTCCAGGAGATTCAGCTGTTCCAGTCTGTAAGAAAAAGTCTGCTCCCAATTCTACAATTCTTGCTGCTGCACAAAATGTTTCCACATTATTAACTACGGTAGGCTGATTGAGATATCCTTTTTCTGTTGGGAAAAATAATTTAGTTCTAGGTTCGCCACGTTTCCCTTCTAGCGAATTTAACAATGCAGTTTCTTCGCCACAGACATAAGCACCTGCTCCCAACTGAACTCGAATGTCAAAATTGAATCCTTCAATTCCGATAATATTTTCGCCAAGTAAATTCATGCGTTGGAAATGATCAATCATTTTTTCAATCTTTTCCACCATCCATGTATATTCTGCTCGGAGATAAATAATTCCTTCTTTTGCACCGACAGCATAACCTGCGGTAATCATTCCTTCTAGCATTAAGCCCGGCATGGAATTCATTAATACCCTGTCTTTGAAAGTTCCAGGTTCACCTTCGTCGGCATTACAAACAATGTATTTTGGACTAGCTTCTTGCTGACGACAAAACTCCCACTTCATACCTGTTGGGAAAAAAGCACCACCCATTCCGCTAAGTTTTGATTTTTTAACTTCCTCAATAATATCTTTTGGTGTATAACTGGTAAGTTTGGAAATGATCATACCTGGGTGGTATTCTCTAAAAAATATAGTTTTATTTTTTGGAGGTGTAAAACGGATATGATCAGGTACTTCATCACAAATCTCTTCTACAGGAATACCTTGTTTTAGTTTAGCAATTATCTGTCGAACTTTAAGAGAATTAAGATTGGTAAAAGGATGAAAGTTAATTAAAGCAGCTGGCTCTTGATCGCTCAATCCAATACAGGCAGTTTCATAAAGAGCAAACTCACCACACCATTCCGCTTCACCAAATCGATCACCAGTTTCTCTTTCAAAAGCTTCTTTAACTCGATTGAACCCCTTGATATCCGAGACAATACTATTGTTGAGATATATAGTGTATTTACTTGTAGGAGTTCGATGAAAGAAATGATAAAATGAAATGATTCCTTCTAATTCAATTTTGGAGATACTTAGTTTCTTAGCACATTCCTCCACATCCACATCGTGAATGAATCCTCTTTGATTTTGATAGTGCCAAAGTTGGTTAAGTACTTCAGTTCGGTCTAATTGAGTGTTGGATTTATTTGCACTCATAATGGTTTTTTATTTTTATTAAACAATTACAAAGTGTGATTTTATTTCGCGCTAAGAGCGCTAAGAGCGCTAAGGTTTGATTGTTAATTCTTTGCGTCCTTAGCGAACTTTGCGTGACATTTTATTTGAATATTACTTTTCAGATTGCTTTGCTTTTAGCCAATCATACCAGAGATTCATACCTTCTCCACTAGTCGCAGACAATTCTATAAACTCAAGATGATGGTTAACTTGAAGCGCATATTTTTTCGTTTGCTCCACATCGAATTGTACGTATGGCAGTAAATCTATTTTGTTAATTATACATAGTTGAGCAGAGTGAAACATATCAGGATATTTGATAGGTTTATCATCTCCCTCCGTAACACTTATAATCACCACTCTGGATTTTTCTCCCAAATCAAAAAGGGCAGGACATACAAGATTGCCTACATTTTCGATCATCAAAATTCCGTTCTCTGCAGGTTGTAAATTTTTTATTGCGGTATGTACCATATCAGCATCAAGATGACAACCCTTGCCAGTATTAATTTGAACAACAGGAGCTCCAGTTGCATGAATGCGTTCCGCATCATTCGAAGTTTGTTGATCACCTTCAATGACGAAGAAATCTATTTCCTCTTTTAAGTCATGAATCGTTTTTTCTAATAATGAAGTTTTACCAGAACCTGGCGAGCTTACTAAATTTAAAGTCAACAAATTCTTCGCTTCTAAAAAACCACGATTCCGTTCCGCCATCAGATTATTCTTAGAAAGGATATCTTGTTCTAATTCGACAAGTGTTTTGGTTGGATGATGATGGTGATGATCGTGTCCGTGGTGGTGGTCGTGATGATCGTGTTCATTTTTATGATGGTGGTGATCATGTTCATGATGGTGGTGGTGATCATGATGATGCGGTAGGAGAGGAGAGTGTTGATGATTAACTTCTTTGCCAATTTTTACAATAGTGACGGCTTCACTAGGTTGATTGCATCCACAGGTGGTACACATAATTATTTTTTTGTTTTCGTTTCGAAATGTTATGTTGAAATAATCAATTGCTTGATTTTTAATTCATTTCCTTGCACGATGTCTGTCAGATATTCCGCACAGTCTGGGCATGGAGTAAAGTAATCTTCAGTTTCAAATAGAGAATTGCAAACTGTACATTTTGCTTTTGCAGGTATGCGTTGGATATTTCGTTTTGCTTTTGCTAAAATGGTATTTTGAACGCAAGCATTCCAAGCAAAAATCAAAGCATCCATTTCTATTCCTGAAAGAACTCCAATATCTAAATCAATCTGGTCGACATGTTCGGCTCCTGCTTTTTTCACTTCGTGATTTGCTATTTCTAGGATGTTTTGAACAATTGATAATTCGTGCATTGATAAATATTTTGTTTTCTAAATTTAGAAAACACCCATACCAATACTTCTGACAAAAATCAAAAAGGATAGTGATAATTGTCACCATTTTAAATCATATATTCGAAGATTATGTGAAGAGTTGAGGTAAGTGTTCAGTCAGAATTGCTCACTTATTTTTTGTTCAAATGCTTAGTTGCAAATTAATGGGAATTGTTTTCAAAAGAAGATAAAACCATATTTGCCATTTTAGACAAAATATTAAAGAACTTTGAAAGTTGGATTTGATGGTTTTAAATTTAGCGTTAAAGTGTTGATGGTTTATTACAAAGCGATTGGAAGAGCAAGAGAAATGTCAAGAGCAAAATTTGATTAAATAATGATGGTGATAAGAATCATAAGAATTTTAAATCAGTTATTTTACCTTACGCTAGAATAAATTGTTTTTTGTAAATATAATGTTATGGATTCTAAAATGCCCCGAGTCATAAATTTTTAAAAACAATATCCTAAGATTAAAATACTTCAATTGTTAGATTGGGTATTTTATAGAATAGTGATTTAACTAATTAAAAACTATGCTAGATTTTAAAAAAACAAATGGAAGCTTGAAGGTTGGAAAACTGGAAAACACAAAAAAAGCTATGACGAATTACCCTATCGTGCCCGGTCGAGGTTTAAACACAAAAGATGCTAAAAAATATCGATTGGACTTCCTTAATAAGAATGGAATTGAAGTTCCTCATTTAGCTGATTCAAGATTAGATGATCAGATCCGTCATAATATTGAATCATATATTGGATCTGTCGAAATTCCAATTGGTTTGGCTGGCCCACTATTATTTAATGAAAAAACAACAAGTGATTATGTATATGCTCCAGCAGGAACCTTGGAAGGAGCATTGGTCGCAAGTATGAATCGAGGTGCTAAAGTGGTCAGTAAAAGCGGTGGGTTTAATGCTGTAGTGGTGCATCAAAGAATGGTACGTAGCCCAATGTTTTTATTTAGAAATCTGGAAGAATGTGTGATTTTTAAAAAGTGGGTTGAAAAGAATTTTGAGGGTATTAAAAATATTGCAGAACAATATTCGAACCATGCAGATCTAAAAACGATCTCACCTTTTATTGCAAGTCGAAGTGTTCATTTAAAATTTATTTACTCAACTGGCGATGCTTCAGGACAAAATATGACGACTACTTGCACCTCTCATGCAATCCAATGGGTAAATGAAAATTTTCAAAAAGAATGTGGAATAAAACCTGTTCAATTTGTCATAGAAGGCAATGGAGCTTCGGATAAAAAAGTATCGCATTATTCAATTAATCAAGGCCGAGGAATCCATGTGATTGCTGAATGTGAATTATCTGACCGTGAAATCGAAAAAGTGTTACGAGTCAAATCAGAGGATATAGTACGTGGTCTGAATCTGTCGAAAACGATGAGTAGACTCGATGGAATGATTGGTTATAACATTAATATTACAAATGTGCTTGCTGCTATTTTTGTAGCGACAGGACAAGACTTGGCAAGTATTCATGAATCAGGAGTTGGGATTTTAAATATAGAAAAAACGGAGCGAGGAATGTATTGTTCATTACACTTACCTACTTTGGTTATTGGGACAGTAGGTGGAGGAACTCAATTACTCCGACAAAATGAAGCACTACGAATGATGGATTGCGCAGGAACTGGGAAAGTGGAACGATTTGCTAAACTTATTGCTGGATTTGCTTTAGCGTTGGAGGTCTCGACTTTAGCAGCAATTGTTGGTGGACAGTTTGCAAAAGTACATGAAAAACTAGGGCGTAATAAACCTGTTAACTGGTTAGTGAAATCTGAAATTAATAAAACCTTTTTGGAAAAAAATCTAAAACAATTCTATCGTGAAAAATTGAGTTCTGTCGATTTTTTGAAAAAAGATTTAGTTGAAAATGGTTTGATTATTAATTTGACAAGTCGGGTTAACAATAAACTTACGGGATTTGTGCCATTAGAAGTTATTTGGAATAACTCCAAAAATTCAATACCTAAAAAAGAAACAGTTCTACTTAAAAGCAAACCTTTAGATATCGAAGTTTTTCAAGGGTTACATTATATGGCTGCTTCAATCGATCCAAATTTGGCTGATTTGCTTTCGTCACATCAGAATTTTCTAGAGTATAAAAATTGTCATTTGAAGGAGACTAAATTGTATCGACTTTTGGATAAAAAAGAAATGCAGGTGATGCCTCAGTTTTATGGAAGTTATAAACATCCAAAACGTGAAATTTACACGCTGATAATTGAGATGTTAGACTATTCAAAACTAGGAATATTTAATGCTGAAAATCATCCTGAGCATTGGACGCCTAGTACTATCAAATCAGTTATTCGTACTATCAATGAAGTCCATAATGTATTTTCTAATTTAGAAAAAGATGAACTACCCGCAGAGATTAAAATCTTTGAGCCCTGGAAGGCCAAGGCTTTGTATTTCAAATTTGCAAAAATAATTTCTCTCGAATATGAAGATGAGGAATGGCATGAGTTAGCCTTGAAACTATTTTCCTACATCGAAAACCTAGAAGAATTTCATGAGCAAATTAATATTCCAAAAACGATTGTTCACAATGATTTTAATTCTAGAAATTTGGCTATTCGGGAAGGAGGTGAAGTTTGTATTTACGATTGGGAATTAGCTGTTTTGAATTTTCCTCATAGAGATATTGTTGAATTTTTGAGTTTTGCTTTGCCTTTAGATTTTGACAAAAATTTGTTGTTAGAATATTTAAAATATCATTTCGAATTACAATCAACTTCATTGACATGGCAAGAGTGGGAGAGGGGATATCTTTATTCTCTTCAGGAGTTTTTAGTAACAAGAGTTACTTTTTACATGACAGGAAAAATATTGATGAACTACCAATTTGCAGAGCGCGTATTTTTAAATGCATTTAGAATGATTGATATTTTATCAAAAGAAAATAAAGATTAAAAGTGGAAAATTATTTACTTCATATTTTCATTCCAATGATTGTATCGAATATTCTTCATATGATTATTGTAAAAAAAAATTGGTTGTCTTTTTTGGCAATTTCTATTTCACCACCTCTTTTTGGTGCAAATAAAACGTGGCGTGGAATAGTTTTTTTGACTTTGGTCAATAGTATTTTGTTTTGGGCTGTGAATGTTTTTTCTCCTATGTTTGGAAATTTGGAAGCACTTACAATTGGAGGAATTTTAGGTTTCGTGTATATGCTTTTTGAATTACCTAACTCTTGGTTCAAAAGACGAATGGGGATAGGAGCAGGGCAAGAAGCAAAAAAAAATAAGAAACTTTTTATGCTGCTGGATAAAATGGATTCTGCTTTGGGAGTGAGTTGGGTAAGTAAAATTCTCTTTGGATTTAGCTGGATGGGAATGGTAAAGTTATTCTTACTGGCAGTATTAATTCATGTTTTTTTCTCTTGGCTATTAGTTGTTTTGAAAATAAAAAAACGATTTTAAAAATTGGTAATTAAAAAGGGAAGATTAATGTTTGATCGGTTAAATTTTTCTTTTTCGAATAAAATAATAAAGTATAAAAGCAAACTCATTGATAAATAAAATGTCATGAAAAAAATTCCACTTAACATTCCGAATATACTTTCCTTATATCGGATCATTATTTTTCCTGTGATTATTTATACATTGATCATGGAATATGAACAATTATTTACTTGGTTAATTTGTATCAGTTTAATAACCGATATTTTGGATGGATGGATTGCTCGGACTTTTAATATGCAAACTGAAATTGGAGCAAAACTAGATTCTATAGCAGATGTTGGCACTTATATTGGAGCGATCATAGGAGTGATGGTATTTAAATATGCAGATTTCGAACCTCATTTTTTATCCTTCTTTACATTTGTTGGTCTATTCGTTTTTGCCAATTTATTATCCTTTATAAAATTTGGTAGGTCTGCAAGTTTACATTTGTATTCTTCTAAAATTGGTGGATATCTTCAAGGCTTTTTCTTTTTTACTCTTTTTGTTTTTGATTTTTTTACACCCTTTTATTACATCATGATAACTTGGGGAATAGCTTCATTTCTAGAACACATTTCTGTTCAATTAGTCCTTAAGGAAATGAAATCAAATGCGAAAGGGTTATACTGGATTTTAAAAGAAAAAAATAATTAAAAACAATTTAAATGAAACTGATAATAAAAAATGAAAACGTAATAAACGTTCCCAACGCAATAAGTCTTTATCGGTTGGTTATGTTTTTTCCGATAATGGTTTTTGCATTTACGAACAATGAAACTTTATTTGTTATTTTATTTTGCATCAATCTTGTGAGTGATATCATAGATGGATTTATTGCAAGGCACTATAATCTAGCGACTAGATTTGGTGCCGGTTTAGATAATTTAGCAGATATGGGACTCTTCATTTCAGCTATTTATGGAATCGTTCAATTCAAATGGGAAGAAATTGAACCACATTTAAGCATATTATATATATTTTTTAGTTTGCTTCTTCTGACCATAATTATTTCTCTGTTCAAATTTAAAAAAATGCCAGGGTTACACCTTTATCTTAGCGTTAGCTCAGCATATTTACAAGGGATTTTCTTTTTCATTTTATTTGCTTGGGGATTTTTTCCTTGGCTTTTTTATCTTGCCTTAGGGATTGGTATAATAGCTTATATTGAAAAACTGTTCGTTTTATTGTTGATTGATGATATTAAGGCAGGAACGAAAGGATTGTACTGGTTGCTCAAAAAAAGAGATGGTTCCTAGCATTTAAATATTTGAATGAAAAGAATAATGGAATGTTTTTGTGAGTTAGGTGTCAACCTATTTTAGGACGATACAAATACACTCATAATTATCGTTATGTTAAGTAGTTTTTCGTTCAACCTCACATTGAACTTATTTTAGACAAAACTTCTTTCATTTTCAAAGTTGCTTTAACTTAATAATATTCACCGGACAAGCTTTTGCAGCAGCTTCGTTCGCATCCCAAAATTCGTTATCCAATCGAACGGTGTACATTCCTTTTTTTTCCTTAGCTCCAATCAAAACACTTTTCCCATCTCGCTTTGACATGCGCCAAAATTCCTGTGCTAACTCAACACAGTAATTACACCCGATACACTTTTTTCTATTTTGAGATACAACTATCATTTGGCATCGACGATTTTATAAAGCTTATCTGAGGCTCTAATTTTTTCTGGCACTTTGATCGAACAAGAAGTTCCTCTAGAAACATTTTCTACTGACTCATCATCTACTCGAATTTCATCCACCTTAAATTCCATCACTCCAGTTGTAGGTCCGGTGATCAAAAGCTCATCCCCTTTTTTTAATTGATGGCTTTCTATTTTAAATTCTCCAACTCCTATTTTTGGAAAATAGTGAACTCCTTTGCCGATGTATATTTTTTTGGTAGTCGCTTGCGAACCATAAGTGTCGGCCCACTCGCCCATTTTTTTACCTAAATAATATCCACCCCAAAATCCACGATTGTAAACTTTTTCTAACTCTTCCATCCAACCGTCAATTTTCTCTTGCGTAAATGTTCCAGTTTGAACAGCTTCGATTCCTTCCTTGTAAGCACGTGTTACTCTTTTTACATACTCAGGTGCTCTTGCACGGCCTTCGAGTTTGAGTACATCAATTCCAGTATCCAAAAGTTGATTCAAAAAAGGTAACGTGTTCAAATCTTTGGGCGACATGATGTATTCATTCTCAATGTGAAATTTAATGTCCTCATCTTTGTCTTTTACCTCATATTGTCGGCGACAATTTTGAATACACACTCCCCTATTCGCCGATGAATTATGAGAATGCAAACTCAAATAACATTTACCAGAAATCGCCATACACAATGCTCCGTGAGCAAAGACTTCAATTCGAATCAACTCTCCCGATGGCCCTTTGATTTCCTCTCGTTTAATAGCATCAGTTATCTCTTTCATTTGCACCATACTCAACTCTCTTGCCAATACCATGACATCAGCGAAGTGAGCATAAAATTTAACTGACTCAATATTTGAAATATTTACTTGAGTAGAAATATGTACAGGCATTCCTTTGGAAGAAGCATAATTTATCACCGCTTGATCGGAAGCAATAATAGCAGAAAGTTGATGTTTGATCGCCTCATCTACAATCCTTTTCATCAAACTCAAATCATGATTATACAAAATGGTATTCAGCGTGATATATGATTTGACATTATGTTCTTGACACAATTTTGAAATAGCTTCGAGGTCGTCTAATGTAAAATTCATAGTCGCTCTTGCCCGCATATTCAATTGCTCTATTCCAAAATAAACAGAATCCGCTCCGCCTTGAATGGCTGCCATCATAGATTCAAAATTTCCAGCAGGAGCCATCAACTCCACTTTTTGTTTTATCATTTTAAATATTTATTAATCTCAATTTTAAAATCAAATAACTTTTCCAGTTTGTCTAATTTTTTCACTAAAAAAGTCTAAACCACAATCGACAAAGGTCAAAAAAAAAATAACATTTTTTGGTGATAAAAATCATACAATAAGATGATCCTTCTCAGTTTAATTTCTTTACTCAAAGCCTAGCTTTGCCGCTGGGAGGATTATGCAATTTTCAATATTAAATTATCCTTTCTTTTACTAACCAAATAAAAAAAATCTATGGCATTTTATCAAAGAGCTGGGAAGATCCCGCGTAAACGGCATGTGCAATACCGAAAAAAAGATGGTGGACTTTATCAAGAAGAGTTAGTCGGTACGGAAGGTTTTGCAGGAATGTCTTCGTTAGTTTATCATTTACAACCACCGACTAGAGTGAAACATGCAGGAGAGCCTTTTTCTGTAGAGCCAAAAGTCGCTATCTCAAAAAATCTAAAAAACCTTAGCTTCAAAGGTTTTAATATTCCACAAGTAGATAATTATTTAGAGAGTCGCAAAATCCTTTTTGTTAATAATGATTTGCATATAGGTTTGGCAGCACCTCGTCAGAGTATGAAAGATTGGTATTTTAAAAATGCGGATGCTGACGAAATGATTTTCATACATGCAGGTTCAGGAAAATTGAAAACCATTTTTGGAAGTATCGATTTTGAGTATGGTGATTATTTAGTCATTCCACGAGGAACGATTTATCAATTGGACTTTGAAACAGAAAACAATCGTTTTTTAATTGTTGAATCTTTCAGTCCTATCGAAACTCCGAATAGATACCGAAATAAATATGGACAACTTTTGGAGCACTCCCCTTTCTGCGAAAGAGATATCAAACTCCCAACTAATCTAGAAACACATGACGAAGAAGGAGATTTTAAAGTCATGATTAAAAAACAAGGCTTGGTGTATCCTTACGTTTATGAAACACATCCTTTCGATGCAGTCGGTTGGGATGGATTCCATTATCCTTATGGAGTTTCTATCTTAGATTTCGAACCATTGACTGGACGAATTCATATGCCACCTCCAATTCATCAACAATTTGAAGGACATAATTTTGTGATCTGCTCATTTGTTCCTCGATTGTATGACTATCATCCAGATGCAATTCCTGCACCTTATCATCATAGTAATATTGATTCTGATGAATTACTTTATTATGTAGATGGTGATTTTATGAGTCGAAATAATATTGAAAAAGGACAAATCACTTTACACCCCGGAGGTATTCCTCATGGCCCTCATCCAGGTGCAGTAGAGAGAAGTATTGGTAAAAAAGAAACAGGAGAATTAGCGGTCATGATTGATCCATTTAATCCAGTAATGATTACAGAGGAAGCCATGAAAATTGAAGTTCCTGATTATTACAAATCATGGATTGAAGAACCAATTGTTTAAATTTTGTAAAACTTTAAAAAAATAAAAATGAGTGATTTAACTGGAATTAAAAATTACGATTATTCATTAGAAAAAATATTTTCTGAGGCAAAAGATTTCCTTCCACTTTTAGGTACAGACTATGTTGAGTTGTATGTAGGAAATGCAAAACAATCAGCACATTATTATAAAACTGCTTTTGGCTTTCAATCATTCGCTTACGCTGGCTTGGAAACTGGATTAAGAGATAGAACTTCTTATGTTTTGAAACAGGACAAAATTCGTTTAGTGCTAACTACACCTTTGCAAGGAGATTCTAAGATTGCAGAACATATCAAAAAGCATGGCGATGGTGTAAAAGTTATTGCTTTATGGGTAGAAGATGCTACTAAGTCTTTTGAAGAAACAGTAAAAAGAGGAGGCCGTCCTTTTATGGAGCCAACTGTCGAAAAAGATGAATTTGGAGAAGTCGTTCGTTCAGGAATTCATACCTATGGTGATACTGTTCACATCTTTGTAGAACGCAAAAATTATGATGGCATCTTTTTACCAGGTTATGAAAAATGGGAATCTGAGTACAACCCTACTCCTACTGGTTTAAAATATATTGATCATATGGTAGGAAATGTTGGCTGGGATGAAATGGATGTTTGGGCAAAATTTTACCAAGATGTAATGGGTTTTGCCAACTTGGTTACTTTCGATGACAAAGATATTTCTACACAGTATACTGCCTTGATGAGTAAGGTTATGACCAATGGAAATGGAAGAATAAAATTTCCAATCAACGAACCTGCCGAAGGAATCAAAAAATCGCAAATCGAAGAATACATTGATTTTTATCAAGGACCAGGATGTCAACACATCGCGGTTGCAACGGATGATATTGTGTTTACAGTAAGTGAAATGAGAAAGCGTGGTGTTGAATTTTTATACGTACCTGGAACTTACTATGACACAGTTGGTGGACGAGTAGGAATCATTGATGAAGACCTTGCTAAATTAAAAGATTTAGGAATCATGGTAGATCGAGATGAAGAAGGTTACTTGTTACAGATTTTTACGAAACCTGTAGTGGACAGACCAACCATGTTTTTTGAAATTATCCAACGTAAAGGTGCGCAGTCTTTTGGTAAGGGAAATTTCAAAGCACTATTTGAATCAATTGAAGCGGAACAAGAAAGAAGAGGAACACTTTAAACATATTTTTTAATGGTGAATGATTGAATTTTAAATCATTCACCATTTTTATTTTATAAAATTAAAATCATGATCTTACCTCCAATCAATTTCAAAAAATGGATAGACGATAATCGTCATTTACTCAAACCACCAGTAGGAAACCAAGTTGTTTATAAGGATACCGAATTTATCATAATGGTCGTTGGTGGTCCGAATGCTCGAAAGGATTTTCACTACAATGAAGGAGAAGAATTCTTCTATCAAATTGAGGGCGACATGACCTTGCCGATTATTGAAGATGGAAAGGTTCGCAATGTCGAAATCAAAGAAGGAGAAATATTTTTATTGCCTCCAAGAGTTCCACATTCTCCCCAACGAGGACCAAACACCGTTGGACTAGTAATTGAAAGAATGAGAAAAGAAGATGAATTGGATGCTTGTATGTGGTTTTGTGAGAATTGTAATAACGAATTACACAAAGCAACTTTTCCATTAGAAGATATCGTTTCGCAACTTTCAAAATTGCTTGATGAATTTTATTCCAACGATGATTTAAGAACTTGTAATAAATGCGGAACTGTGATGGAAGTTCCTGAACTCAAAACAGCTGAATCTTAATATGAAAACAGCAACTATAATTGGTGCAGGACTAGTAGGTTCCTTGTGGGCAGTATATTTGTCAAAGGCAGGTTATCAAGTTCGGATTTTTGAAAGAAGACCTGACATTCGGAAAGCAGAAATATCAGCAGGGAAGTCAATTAATTTAGCATTATCTACTCGCGGCTGGAAAGCACTCGATACTGTTGGAGTCGGAGATGAAATTAGAAAAATTGCGATTCCAATGTATGGTCGAATTGTACACGATGAACAAGGCGATACCAACTTCCAACCCTACGGTCAAAAAGATCAAGCTATCTATTCTGTTTCGAGAGGAGACATCAATGCGAAGATGATGACGATTGCAGAAACGGCAGGAAATGCCACCATTTCTTATAATGAAAAATGTTACGATGCTGATCTTGATACTGGAATTGTTTATTTGGAAAATACAAAGACAGGCGAAAAAACGACTTATCAATCTGATGTAGTTTTTGCAACCGACGGTGCTTTCTCAGCGGTTCGATACAATGCAATGCAAAAGTTGAATCGGTTCGATTATAGTCAAGAATATATTGACGATGGCTATCGAGAAATATTGCTTCCTGCCAATGAAGATGGTTCATGGAAATTGGATAAAAATGCTTTACACATTTGGGCACGAGGTCGATTTATGTTGATCGCATTGGCGAATGAAGATGGCTCATTTACCTGCACTTTGTTTATGCCTTTTGAAGGAGAAGAAAATTCATTTGAGCAATTAAAAACGAAGGAGCAAGTCGATCATTTTTTCAAAACAATTTTCCCAGACTTCTATCAATTAATGCCGAACATTGCAGATGCTTGGGAGGATCATCCTCTTTCTGCATTAGCTTTAATTCGATGTTACCCTTGGACACATGGCAAAGTAGCTTTGATGGGTGATGCCGCTCATGCAACTGTTCCATTTTATGGGCAAGGCATGAATTGTGGTTTTGAAGATTGTACGGTCATGTGGGAGTTCATGCAAAAGTATGGCGACGATTGGAAAACCATTTTTTCTAAATACCAAACGCAACGAAAACCTGACGGAGATGCGATGCAAGATTTGTCGATACACAATTATTGGGTGATGAGAGATGCAGTTAATCATCCTGATTTTATCTTGCAAAAAAAATTAGAAAAAAGAATACAACTCCTTTATCCTCAGCATTATATGCCTTTATATTCAATGGTTTCATTTAGTCATATTCGCTATTCCGTTGCGCTAAAAAAAGGCAATGAGCAAAATGAAAATATGAGAAAAATTATGGCTGAATACGATGTTGAAGAATTATTTAAAACTGGAAAAGTTGATGATTTGATCCATCAGTTGTTCGGAGAAAAAGTAAGTTTATAATTTAAAAAATCAAAAAAATGACAAATACAACAAACGAACTTTTGGAAAAAATAAACGAAAAATATCAGGCCATTGGACAAGATCCTGAGGTTCATTTAGAAGGATTACGTTGGAGTAAACCAATGAATTATTGGGATTATATTCAGACAGATGCGTTGCTAGGTTTGCAAATTCAACGCACTACCCTACCTGATGAAATGGTATTTATCATGTATCATCAAATCAACGAATTGCTTTTCAAAATGATTCTTTG
>CAZMBP010000026.1:0-118767 GCA_964564545.1 uncultured Saprospiraceae bacterium | reverse complement strand
ATTTCTCCTCTTTCTATTTCATCTACTAAACGCAATTTAAACGACATCGAATAATCGCGCTGGGTCCGCTTGACATACTGATTTTCTTGACTTTTCATAATAGTGGTACTTTTTGTGTATCTCTATTTTAGGACGGGACATATTTATAAAAAAAGGCTATTTCATAAATAATTTATGAAATAGCCTTTTTTTAATTTCACACAATAAATAACCCTGAATTATCTATTAACCTTAATAAATCGCTTACTAATTAGATTGTTCCCATTTTGAATGTGAACCAAGTAAATACCTGAATCTAACTCATCAACATCAAGAGAGTATTTATTTTTTCCTTTAAATACTTGTTGTTTATTTTGATGCATCAATTTCCCATGGATGTTAAAAATTCTAATAGATACGTTGTTTGCTTCAACAGTATTAATAAGAATCTCTAATTGTCCATCTTCAACTGGATTTGGAAAAATTTGAAAGTCAAATGAATTTATATAATCACTTGATTTTGAAGCTTCTAGATCAGTTTCATCATCTTTTGAAAAATGAACTTCGGATCCACCTGCATATGATTCATTTTCACAAATGAGATCACAAGTAACAGCATGGATTGCTATCCAAATTTGCTGTCCAGAAGTATTTCCGTTACATATATTGTCCGAAAGTCCATTAATTTGGAAACTAGTTTCATTGATATTCTCAAAAGTACAACCTAGTTGACCTGGGGCTGATTTACACTTTTTCCCCTTTTTAGGAAGAGGATTCTTTCCAACCCATACATGTATTTCAGAAAAATAGTGTTCCCCGTCAGTAGTCAAAAAATTAATGACAGGAGTAGTAATATCCCAATTTAGAATGGCTATACCAACAGTATCTCCCAAAGATCCATTATCCGCACATATTCCAGGTGCACCTTCAATAATATCAAAAGTATATGTGGTACCAATTTCAACAGGAGTTGTGAATCCCCATGGTAGTTGATTCGCATTTGGACAACCCTGACTTCCTAATTCATTAAAGCATAAACTATTAGAAGCCTTTGCCCAAGATGTTTCACAATCTTCGGAAACGGTGTAGTAGCATTCACTCGTACAACCATTTGCGTCAGTTACTTGGACATTATAAGTTCCTTCTCCAACATTAATTAGATCAGAACCAGCAGTATCATCGTCATCATAGTCATCATCATTATCAGTATCCCAAATAAATGTATAAGGAGCTGTCCCATCAGCACCACTAACGGTAAGTGTTACATCATTACCTCCACAATCATTACTCGGAGATACTTCGATGGAGCAGGATGGTACTGGATAAAAATCTAAAGTTAATATTAGATCGTAATCACAACCGTTGACATCAGTTACATTAAATGTGGTGGTGGTTTCAGAACTAATTGTGTAATCTTCATTGATTCCATCTCCATCGGTATCAATAGACCAAGTGTATGTTCCAATTTCTGTACAGACTGTTTGAGTGTCACTATAATCTGTTGTTAATGCATTAACAATAATATCAGCAGAACAACTTGCTATAATATTGTTATTCTGATCCACTAAAGAATTAGTCAATGTATACGTGCCTGCAGCTAAAGCAGAAATTGTTGCAGGTAAACCATCAAAGTCAGCATTAATACCATTTCCAGATAAAACCCATGCTAGAGTATTGCCACAAGAAGAGAATGAGAATTCGTCTAACCAATCTTGAATACCAGCACCTGGATCTTCTTCACCTTGACAAATGGTTAAATCTTGATTTGGACAATTTACCTCCGGAACACAACCATTTATTAAATCACACTCTTTTACTTTAAAATTAATTGATCCATTACTAGGTGCATCATAAAGTAATGCGATATAGTAAATGTTAACTGTATTAGGATCAATGATAGCATTTGTGTTAGTCCATACTTTATACTGATTCAATTCAGAACAAGCACCATCAACATAAGTTAAGTTATTACAACCATTTAATTGATATGGAGGAGTGTTCGCTTCAGAGCCTGCATAGAAAACAACCCATGCATTCATCTGACCAACTCCTTGAATTTTGACAGTATTAACCTCTGGAGGAGTAGCAAATTTTATCCATTGTATATAGGTATATGGATTATTTGTAGAAGGATCTATATAACAACTTGCAGGTACACTTTGGTTGGAAAAAAGAGTACTATTATTGAAAGGGTTTACTGGAGCATCTGCTTCTACACCGCATCCATCAGTATCTGCTGCAGTTGTACAAGCTATTAATCCTTGTTCAACAACGCCGCTATTTGAACAATATACTTTAGCATCGCAAGGATCTGGTCCATGGCCATTGGTTGTAGGTTGGCATTCAATAGGAGAGCTTGAACATTGAGCAATTGAGTTTGTGTTTACAAAAATCATAAAACACATAAAAAGTAAAAGTATTTTCAAAATAAATTTAAGTTTCATAATGAGAAATTTTAAATTAAGAAATAAGGGTTTGCTTAAGATTTTGGGGTTAAATCTTTTCCGATAGTTTTATATAAAATAGATTATGTTAGAATACTTTAATTTCTGTTAAAGCATTCGGGTAGTGTTTTTTGGAGTGTTTTTTTAGGCATAGGCAAGACGATTTTGGGTTATGAACAATTTTAAATTAAGTTTTAAAATTCATGAATTATATAGTAGTCATTAGACATTACTCTAAATGAAGTTCCTAAAAATATAATTTGGATAGTACTTAATATTAATAGCATGTTAAAGTTCTCAAGCAATGAGACTGCTCATTGAACTCAAACTTTTGCGAAAATGGGATCTTATCTTTACTAACAAAATAGCTTTTGTCGAAATGAATTTTTTCTTAAAAATACTGAAGAGTCAAGGAAATGATTACTGTGAGGATACTACTGTGAGATATGAAATTATTGTGTTTATTTTCTTCGGCTCTTTTTAGTATGACTAATATATATAAATTTTTTTTTAAATGAAAGAGTCACAGTTTATTTAACAATTGTGAAAAGAAAAAATATTATTTAAAATAGGAAATAAAAAAAGCTGGAAAGTGGTGTTTGGTGGATGAAAAAATTAATTGTTATTTGAACAATCTTTAGCTGCTGCTTAGAAGAATAAATTTTTCAGCTGAATCTAATTTTTTAATCTAAGGAATTCCGCGATGCTTGCGTAGGGCAGCAAAGAAACAGAAGTTTCATATCCCCAACTTTTAAGTTGGGGATATGAAATTGTTACTGTTTTTCTTGTAATTCCTCGTCAGCCTTGCTTCAAGGTAGGCTAATGATAGTTGCTATGATTTTTGAATAGAAAATTAATTCTTCTTTATATACAACTCCGCATATCTCGCTATATATTTCCCTAAAATATCAAATTCCAAATTCACCACATCACCCACTTTTAGATTTCTAAAATTAGTATGCTCATAAGTGTAAGGAATAATCGCAACTGAAAAAGTATCTTCCGTAGGATTCACCAACGTCAAGCTCACTCCATTCACACAAATCGAACCTTTGTCTACCAATAAGTGCGCATTTTTTTTATCAAACTGAAAACTAAAGTACCAACTCCCTTCCGCTTCTTTCACTTCAATGCACGTTGCAGTATCATCCACATGACCTTGCACGATATGTCCATCCAATCGACCATGTTGAACCATTGCTCTTTCGAGGTTGATCGCATCACCCGTTTTGAATTTTCCTAAATTAGTTCTAATCATCGTTTCTTCAATTGCAGTTACTTTGTATTGCTGATCTGTTTGATGAGTTACCGTCAAACAAACTCCATTGTGTGAAACACTTTGATCTATTTTTAATTCATTGGAAATAGGGGAGGAGAGGGTGAAATGAACATTGCTTCCTTCCTTTTCGATATTTTCTACTTTGCCTTCGGCTTCAATAATTCCTGTAAACATGATTTTATTTTTTTTGAGGACAGATGACCGATCGTGCGCTTTGCTTTCTGAAAGAAGACAGATTGACGATTACGGTTTAATGTTTTTATAACACAACAGTTACAAATTAGTTTTTTACAAAAATAAAAAAAGAGAAACGAAACCTAAAGTCCCATTTCTCTTTTTTAAAATGATTAACTATTTAACCATTATCTCAGCAGTTCAATAAATCCATTGAGTACTTCTGGATTTTCAGTTACGCCCGAAACTCGATTTTCAAATACTCGACAAGTGTAATAATATACTCCTTGAGCAACATCTTTTCCATTTAGATTTTTCCCATCCCAACCTAAGTCTGGATTAGTAGTAGTATAAACTAAATTCCCCCAAATATTGAAAACATTAAACTCAACTCGCTCTACAAATCGGTAAGGATAAGGTATAAATAATTCATTCGAACCATCTCCATTTGGAGTAAAGGCATTGGGTAATTTGTAAATTGGACAGTTGTCAACACAGATAATATTACTATAGGCACTTTCATTCTCAAAAGTATCAATAGCTGTAACAGCGTAACAACCCGCAATTCCAAATTCAGAATTATGCATCAAGGTCGTATCTGCCGAATCATCACTTGTATAGATCAATTGGAAATTACTATTGTCAGTCGGAGGTGCATAGTAAACATTATAGTAAACCACGTCATCCGTTTCTGCACAAATGTCTACTAATCTATTCATTGGATTAATCCAAACGAGATTGTTGATAATATCATCTCCAGAACCAGTATCACCTATATCTTCACAACCATTAGTAATGCTTAATTCAGGCGGACAAGGAGGAATAGTATCTAATGGAATTCCACATTCTCTCTGCGAGTCATTAATTAATACTGGCAAAATACCCTCAATGTTATAAGAACCTTCTCCTTTGACATAATAACAATATTCGACTCCATTAACTAATCCTTCATTATCGATATATTCTTCTGTTTCGGAAGTTCCAATAATATTATATTGAGAAATAGGCTCTGTATTATTACCTCGATAAATGGTGTAAAAAGAATTATCCCAAGGTACATCTAAGTCCCAAGTTAGAATGTTGGTCTCATCAGTTGATGCAATATTCAAGAATGTAGAGGAAGCATCATTAGTAAATCCTAATGGTTCTGTTTCTCCATTTACATAAAAAGCAATACGATAAGTGTAAGCATTATTTTCAGTATCTAGACCACCTATATCAGTATAATTGGTATCAACTGCTTCATAGAAATTATTGTATTCTGGAGTAGTATGAATTAGTGAAAATCCTGTATTGGTTATTCCCTCAGCTCTCCAAACTTCATATTTGTAAGGACCAGGAAGTTCAATAGTATCTAAATCTGCTGGATTAGGGGTAGACCATTGGACAAAAATTTCTCCATTGGATGGATCAGTTTCTACAACGCTTACATTAGTAATCAGAGGAATATCGCGACTCAATTGAACACACATTTCCATTGAAGCTAAACTTTCCACAAAGTTAAAGTTAAATCCTCCTGCTGATGTTTTGGCAAAATCACCAACGATTCGATAACAATAATTTCGTCCTCTTTCCACATCAAAATCCGTAAAAACATATCTGCCTCCAGACATGTCAAATATTTTATTGTCAAGGCGAGTATATCCTTTTCCATCTAAACCAGGGTCACAAGTATCGAGAGGAAAAGCATTAGGGCCTAATTTTCGCCAAACAGAAAACCCTTTAAAATAATCATCTTCCACTACTTCACAGTCGTAAGGTTTTTCCCAACTTAGATTAATTTGTTCATCGACGGCCTCTGCTTGCAGATCTTCAGGTGGAGGGCCAACTACTTTTATTCGAACAGTTTTAAGGGCAGATAACCCTGCTGAATCTGTACCTAGAATATAATTATCAGTTGCTTTAAAAATCACAGAATAAAATTGATCCGAAATATGTTCACAGGTAGTTTGCCAAGTAAAATTACTAACCACAGGAGGTGTCTCAAATGTATTTGTATTAGGTGAAAATTGGGCGGGGCTAGGAGTCAAAACAAAAGGACCACCCAAAGCAGTTAGCCTAACTTTTTGGCCAACATCAGGATCTGTAGCGATTACTTCAAAATCCACTAGAGTTCCCGCAATTACACAAAGTTCATCTACCGTTTCAATTACAGGAGGCTCATTGTCACAATCCAAAACAGTAATTTGCATATCCCTTATCATCGTATCGAGTGGACTTCCATTTCGCCATTCAATAATATAAATAGCAATATTATATTCCCCTGCTTGTTGTGGGGTTATCCAAGTCAGGTCTCCGGTGACTGAATTGATCGATATCGTGTTATTGAGAGGGTCTATATTCGGAATTTGATCTGGATAACTATAATTAGGAACAACTGTTCCTACCGATTGCAAAGGTACCGTCAATTCATATGAAAGACTATCTCCATCTTGGTCATAAGCATTTGGGTTATGAACAAATGGACGACCAATACATGCGTTGTCGATAGGAGGTTGGTATAAAATAGGAGAATTATTAAAACCATTAAATTGAGGGTTAAAAATCGTAACCGTCGTCTCGAGATGAAAAGGAACATTATCTGAACTTGGAGGATTAACATTTAAGATTCCTCCATTTCGGTTAGGGTCAGTCATGCTAATCACATAATGTCCAAATGCAGGGAAAGTATGAGAAGCAGTATAAAGATTCTTCTTGATGTCATTTCCTAATGATTCACCATTTCCATTACTTCTTTGCACCCATTCACAAACTAGAACATCATTGTTTTCCCATCCCCAACAAATTTCCAGACTATCCCTGTCTGCCGGAACACTACTTTCTTTGGTATAAGTGGTAATTGTAGCTGTTATCGAAAGAGAATTAGACGTATCCGTCACATAGGTAATTTCACCTGCACGATTATGGGTGGCATTAACCGACAATGCGGAAAAGGCAGCAATTAAAAAGGTGGAAAAACGTAGAAGCTTTATCATATCAAAGTGGGATTTTGTTCAATTTAGGAAGTTTTCATTTAATCAAGGAAAATTTAGATGTCAATTTAGGGTCATTTATCAATGATTATATTTAGAGTACCAATGCTCCGTAAGAAAATAACGAAAAATTGTATTCATTATTCTATACAATAATACGCCTGAGATAACAATATGTTTTAAGAAAAATAACAACTAGATCCATTACTATTGACGTTTTTTTTAGTCCAAAAGGTTGTCATGTAGAATTAAGTTTTTCAAATATCATCCGCATGTCGTTTTAACTTTTTTAGATTAGAAAAATAACTCGCTCAATATTTAAATTGAAGTCATTAATCTCAAATCAAATTCTATCAATTATTTCTTTTCATTTGTAGAAAAACCAAGAGCAAATGATAAAAAATTGTACTTTTGCGGTTCAAAAAATTCTCTAGCCTAACAATATATGAATACAGAAATTTTAATCTATGTTGGTCTTTTTATAGGTAGTCTCGCTGTCTTGCTAAAAGCATCAGATTGGTTTATTGATTCGGCAGAAGAGATTGGATTATCACTTGGAATTTCCCCATACATTATTGGTGTTACGATTATTGCATTTGGTACGTCGCTACCAGAGTTAGCTACTTCTGTGGCGAGTGTTTTTGTGGGTGAGTCAGAAATTGTGATGGGTAATGTGATTGGTTCTAATATTACAAATATTGCCTTGGTTTTAGGATTGGTAGCTATCTATGTAAAAGAAGTAAAACTAGAAACCAATATTTGGAAAATAGATATGCCATATCTTTGGTTTACGGCATTCTTCCTTTGGTTCATCGTAAGGGATCAGAATGTATCTTATTTTGAGGCTGGATTACTTTTGTTATCACTTGTGGTATTTTTGTTTTATTCTTTAAAGTCAGATGACGATGAAGAAAAAGAAAAACACCCCAAAGCATCTATCAAAAGTTTTCTTTTATTGGTTGCTGGCGCTCTTCTAGTTTGGTTGGGAGCAAAATATACGGTAGTTTCCATTCAGAAGTTATCTGATATTGCAGGAATTGGTTCAGGAGTAATTGCATTGTCAGCAGTAGCACTTGGAACATCTTTACCTGAAGTAATTGTAAGTTTGAATGCTGCAAAAAAAGGAAAAACTGGTATCGCAGTTGGGAATGTTTTAGGTTCTAATATTTTTAACACACTTGCCGTAGTTGGTATACCTCCTTTTATTGGTCACCTAGAAATCCAACCTGATATCCTATCTTTTAGTTTACCATTGATGATAGTAATGACCATGCTTTTTGGAGTGATGTGTTTTTCTCGAAGCATATCGCGATGGGAAGGATTTATTTTAGTAATTTTTTACCTCTACTTTTTAGTTGAATTATTTGCGTAGTATTTTTTATTACGCAGATAGGAGTCCTGTTTTATCTCCGTAAATATATTGTTATAACGTTGACATTTCGTAATTGAATTGTTAGAATATATTTTTTGACTTTTAATTGTCTAAAAGGTTGGAATTCCGTTTTATTTTTCTCACTTTAGCAGAACCCCCACAACTCCTAATGAGGATAGAGAGAAAACCATATTTTTTTTAAACGCAAAAAATCATTTATTATGTTAATTCTGTACATTGCAACAGGCGCGTTTATCATGGGAGGAGCACTAATTACTTTCTCCAACTTGCTTTCACAGAGAAGCAGAAAATGGTAAAATCATTCAGCCTTAAGTTTTCAATGCAGATTATTTTCCCCCAACATTTCACTTATTTATCACACATCCTGGCTTCAAAAAAGTCTTTTTCAACCAATTAGGTTTTGCGCCATTATTTTCCTTATTGTTTATACTTCATTCGTATAACTCTAACTATTATTTTTCTAATATGTAAAGAACAATCTCTGTATACAAACACGTTTACAGAGATTATTCTTTAGGAAAAAAATAGTTGGAAGTCCTTATTTTTTACTTAGATATAATTTTTTAATTCGAACCATTGGACCAGGGCACATTGCTTGATGGCAATTCAGGCAGCTTTTAACCAAGCCTTGGTACAAAATTTCTGTGTCCTCAGGTGAGCTAATTTTTAATTGTTCGATCATATTAAGGTAAGCATCTGCGTACATTTTGAATTCTTTACTGGCCGCTTTTTCAGGTTCTGTAGCTGTAGCGGTATGGATTTTTTCAAACTTCGCAAGGACTTCTAGTTTGTCTCCACTTTCAAGTTGTTGTTTCATTCGCATCCCATCATCAAACATTTCGCGCATCAAAAGTGCCAATTCGCTATCTCCATTTGGATTAGGTTGGATAGGTGCAAGACCTGATTTTGATTCATCAACATCTGAACAAGCAAAAACAAGGAATACAAAGATGCAGGTAAAAAGACTGATTGATAATTTCATAGGAGGATGGTTAATATGATTTTATAAAAATGAGTAATTTTTATTTAACATTTACTTTTCTTTTTGCCACGAATTTTCACGAATTAGATTGGTAAAAGTTATATTTCCCGAAAGGATTTTGACAAGTCAAAATCTCCGAAACTTCACGAAAACTCTTATTATTTATACATTCGTGGAATTTCGCAAAATCTGACTTGTCAGATTTAATTAGAAAATCATAATCCATAATCTAATCGTCAAAAATTTGTGTAATTAGTGAAGATTCGAGGCGATTAAAAACTGTATGGTAGAGAAAACAACTTTAATGTAAAGATAATCAAGTACATTTTTTTAAAATAAAAAAGGAGAGTGAAATATTGAATTGGTGATATAAATCAATACTAGACATTTAACGTAAATCCCCCAAAGTTTTTATTCCTCTCTGTTTTAGTTTTGTCAATAATTTTAAAAACAAAAGAGCAGTCAACAAAGCATCTCCTGCAGCATTGTGTCGATCATGCATCGGAATATTATAACACTCACAAAGTGCATCTAATGTAAACTCAGAAGGTTTCATCATTTGAGGAGAACGAAGATGTTCTGCTCTCTTCGCCAATTGTGCAGTATCTAAACTTCTGTTTTTCAGTTTTTCATTTAGAATAGGTTGGAGTCCATGATTAATCATAGCAATATCGAAATCAATATTTTGCCCCACAATAATATCGCCACCTAAGTAATTGATGAATTGTTGGATTGCTTCATTTTTTAGAATTCCTTTTTCTTTGTTTGGAACGATACCGTGAATTGGAATTGCTTCAGTATTGTAAATGTCTTGTTGTAAAATTCTTACTTCAAAACTATCTGCCAAGTCAATTTGATTATTGCTTACCCGAACTGCTCCGATCGTCAATAGTTTATCTTTTTTAGGATCAAAGCCAGAAGTCTCTGTGTCGAAAACCACAAATTTTAATTCACTAATAAGCGTACTTTTAGGAAGCTTATTATCGAAATGAGCTAAGTAGTTTTTCCAAAAATCAGGATATTCTTTTTTCTTTTTCCAAAATTTAAACATCATCCAAACAGGTTTAATCTAAATCGAACTTTTAACAAACTTTGCAAATCATGAATCGGTTGAAAACTATTTCGAAGCATCAACCTTTGCATTTTATTTAATTCAGATGGTTTGACAAAACGGCCACTATCTTTATGTTTCAAACCTTGGGTCGCTCTAAATCTCATCAATATTTCATAAGCATCTGCAGCCTGTTCAAAAAGTTCTCGATTACCTTCTTCCAGTTCTGCCAACTTTTCAAATCGCTCAAATGTATTATTGATTTGCCCAACCTTAGCATTGAGAATAAGCACTCTGGCAGCATCTGCCAAGGGCATCATGGCTCGTGCTTTCAAATCAAATTGGTCTTTGTGGTCTCCATTTTTTTCTACAATAAAGTTTCTAAAAAAACTTAAAGGTGGAGGATTTTGCAAGGCATTGTTGGCTAGGTGAGAAAGATAAATTTCTTGCTGGTCGATACCTTCAAAAATATGTTCTGTCATTTCTTCTGCCAATTTGAAATTTCCATGAATCGGACGGTAATCAAAAAATATGGTCGTCATCATCACTTCTTTCGTACCTGGTTGATTCATCCATTTAGAAAATTGTTGTTCCCATTTTTCTAGAGACATACACCATTGAGGATTGCTCGCCATCATGTCCGCAGGGCAATATTCAAATCCACATTCATGTAAAATCAAAGTGGTATTTTCCGCCAAAGCGAGATAGTAACCTTTGACTTCATCATAATCTTCCTCCGCTACATTTTCAAAAACTAAAGCATTGTCTTGATCTGTTCGCAGCAATTGTTCTTTCCTTCCTTCACTTCCCAAAGCTAACCAACAATAATCGGCAGCTGGTTTTTCATGACCTGCCACTTCCAAATCATTTTCAGCAATTTGAATAGCACGAATGATTAATGCATCATTAATTTCTGACATAATTTCAGAAATGTACTTTATGGAAACTTCTTGCTCCAAGTATTTTTGCAACAATACTTCTGCCTTGTCTCTGATTTTTCTTAGCGTTGCGCCTGATGTTCCTTTTTTTATTTCTCGAATTAAAACGGCTGGATTGTTAGCTTGCACCACGAGCAAATCATGCTCTGAAATAATTCCTAAAATTTTGGAATGAGTGGTTCCATCTTCGGTGATACACAAGTGATGAATTCTATGTTGCAACATTTCAATTTGCACTTCGGCAACTGATCGATCAGGCGGAATCGTGATTACAGGGGAAGACATAATTTCTGAAATCGGTTGATTAGGAGAGATCGACCCTGCAACAACTTCTTGCCGAAAATCTCGATCAGTAGTAATTCCCAAAGGGTGAAAATTTTCATTGACGACGATGATCGAACCTACACCATTTTTACTCATGATTTTTGCAGCTTCACGAATTGAAGTGGTGGGAGGACAGGTGACAGGTGTTTTGCTACTCTCGATAGATTGGACTTCAACTAATTTATAATTAGATGAAATTTCTTTTTCGGCTCCATAATAAAACTTTCCTTTTTTCTTTTCAGCATATTGATTTCTTACGCCTGCAGCAAAATTAGAAGCTAAATAAAATGCTACTTCAGAATTATTTTGAAAAATATCTTGGAAATCATCCGTGTGAATCGCATAAATTAAAGTCTCTTCCATTGCTTGTGCAGATACAACATAAGGACGTTTTGCCAGCAAAGGTCGAATACCAAAAACATCACCATCATCACATTCGTCAATCAGGATTTTTTGATCTTCTTCATTTCTCAGCAGCTGAACAGCCCCTTCTTTGACTACATAAAAATAATCTGAAATAGGAGAGTCTTGCTCAAAGATATATTGTTGAGGTTCATAATATTGAATAACTATTTTTTCTGCCACTTTCATGAGTCGCTCCTTTTCCACCAAAGTGAAAGGAGGATAATTTTTTAAAAAATCGTAGACTCGAATGGCAATGGTATTATTCATAATGGTATGGTGAATTTAAACAATTTTAATGTCTGAAAACAGACTCTTAAGATTAAAAGATAATTAAAATCAGTTTTAAGTTTCTAATTTTTTCAATGCCTAAAAAAAGTATAAGGCAAATGTTTTTTTTAAATATTTAGATATATATATACGTTTATATGGTAAATATCTTTTAAATTTGCGTTAAATTATGAAGACACATTTCAATATCAATTTTTTAGAAAATGCAACCGAGACACTCCGTGCGATAGCTCACCCAATTCGTATTGCGATAATTGATATGCTTTATAAAAATGAAAAACTTTCCGTTAGCGAAATTCATGAGCAGCTAAAAATAGAACAAGCAGTTGCTTCTCACCACCTTCGAATTTTAAAAAATAAAAATGTAGTAGACGTCACTCGAGAAGGAAAAAATTCCTTTTACTCACTTTCTAGCAAGGAATATTATACAATAATCGAAGTATTGACTAATACTTTATAATTCGTTTTTTTACAAAAAACACATATAGTTATCTATATTTAAAGATATTTTATTTTTTTATTAAAAAATAATTTTATCTCTTTTATCTCATCTCACCTAGAAGCTAAGGTTATTTTGTTTTACAATACTATTTTAATAAAGTTATTTTTATTTATTTTGTAATACATTGATTATCAGTATTTTAAATTGATTTTTATTTAAAGTAGGGTAGATGCATTTCTAATTTTGGATTGAATATTTTTTTTTGAAATTTCCTTTTGTACTCATTCTTCTTCTCGTTATTTCCTACGGCTGAAAAATAAAATATCTAAATTACATTTGGATATATATAGATATCTATATACTTTAGTGTAAGCAATTGCAGCGAAGAACTATATTTTAAAAACAAATTATCAACTTACATATGAAAAAGGCAATACAATCTTTTCGTATTTATATAATGCTACTTTTAGCTATTTTTATTTCAAATAACCTTACTGCTCAAGATGCAGATAAGCCGAAAGTAGATCATTCTTATAAACCACTTACTGTTAAATTATCTGAGGATGGGAAAAAATATGTTCGCTTCATTATGTGGCATCAACTATGGCTTACCACAAATAACTTAGATGCAGATGATGCTAAATTACAACTTACACCAAGTATCAGACGATCTCGATTTTTAGCTTTTGCACAGGTCTCTCCTAAATTTTTAATACTCACACATTTTGGTTTGAATAGTTTGACTCCAGGTAATTTATCTTCTCTTGGAAGCAATGGAGATTCTCCACAAATGTTTTTACATGATGCATGGGGCGAGTTGAAAATTTCAGATGGGCTTTTTATTGGTTCAGGGCTTCACTATTGGAAAGGTATGACTCGATTGGCTAATCAGAGTACACTTAACTTTATGACACTTGATCAGGCAAGACCTTTTACAAGTTGGCATTCATTAGGAATTACTGATCAATTCGCTCGTCATTTAGGAATTTATGCCAAGGGGCAAATTAATAAATTTGACTATAGAGTTGCAGTTAATTCCCCAGGAAGAAGTCCACTTGGTGCAGGGAAAGATTATAGTGAAGTGGGATCAAATTTGTCTTATACAGGCGCTAGTAAATTGAATAAGGATGAAGATCCAACAGGCAACTTCTTAGTGGAAGGATATTTCCGATATAATTTTTGGGATACTGAATCTACTAAATTACCTTATGCAGTTGGTACTTATATGGGAAAGAAAAAAATATTAGGAATAGGAGCCGGTTTTTTTACTCATCCTAATGGAATGTATAATGATTCAACTGGAGCTCATAATAATGTTACTCATTTTGCTTTAGATGCATTTATGGAATATCCAACTGAAAAAGGGGATTGTATTCATGCTTATGCTTCTTTTCAAAATTTTAATTATGGCGAAAATTATGTGAGTCGTTGGGCTGGAACAGGAACCAATGTATATGCTCAATTAGGATATTTTGTCAAGTCTGCGAAGCTAATGCCTTATGTTGCTTTCCAATCAGGAAATTATGAGGGGCTAGCAGATCCGATTGGTTCATTAGATATCGGAGCGAATTATTATATTAATGGTCACAATGCAAAAATCACCTTAGAGTATCACAGAATTATGGGTGATATACGAGAAGGTGCTATTGCAACTGGAGATGATGCGCTTTCTCAACTTAGATTACAATTACATCTATTTTTATAAATTTTATTAACAAAACAGAAATTGATAAAAATGTAAATACATTGTTATCAATTCGAAAAAATCAACAATTATGTCTAACAAAAACGCAAAAGAATACTGGAGTAAGAATCTCCGCTATCTTACCATACTTCTATCCATTTGGTTTACTGTATCCTATGTCTGTGGAATACTCTTGGTGGATCAACTCAATAGCATCAGATTAGGAGGATTCAAATTAGGCTTCTGGTTTGCTCAGCAAGGATCTATTTATGTTTTTGTCGTTTTGATTTTCGTGTATGTGAATTGGATGAACAAACTCGACAAAGAGTACGGCTACGACGAAGAGTAAACTAGCCTTTTAGTTTTTGTTCAATGACAAATTTATTAAATGATAAGGTTTGTCAATGAGCGTTAATTTTTAATCAAAAAAAAGTAAAAAAATGAGTGTTCAAACATGGACTTGGATATTAGTAGGAGTAACCTTTGCTCTATATTTTGGAATCGCAATTTGGGCAAGAGCAGGCTCGACTAAAGAATTTTATATTGCCGGTGGAGGTGTATCTCCACTTGCAAACGGAATGGCAACTGCTGCCGATTGGATGAGTGCCGCTTCGTTTATTTCGATGGCAGGATTGATTTCTTTTATGGGATATGATGGGGCAGTTTATTTGATGGGATGGACAGGAGGATATGTTTTGCTGGCATTATTGCTGGCACCTTATCTGAGAAAATTTGGAAAGTTTACCGTACCCGATTTTATTGGAGATAGATATTATTCTAACACGGCACGTACGGTGGCAGTTTTCTGTGCATTAATAGTTTCTTTCACTTACGTGGCAGGACAAATGAGAGGAGTAGGAATCGTATTTTCTCAATTTCTTCAGGTACAAATTCATTGGGGAGTAATTATCGGAATGTGCGTCGTTTTGTTTTTTGCCTTCCTCGGAGGAATGAAAGGAATTACCTATACACAAGTAGCACAATATTGTGTTTTGATTTTTGCCTTTATGGTTCCTGCAATTTTTATTTCTTTTAATATGACAGGTAACCCTGTACCACAATTAGGAATGGGAGGAACCCTAGAAAATGGAAGTTATCTCCTCGATACGCTGGATGAACTGCATACCAAATTAGGTTTTAGCGAATATACCAATGGTTCAAAAAGTACTTGGGATGTATTTGCCATAACTTGTGCTTTGATGGTTGGTACAGCAGGATTGCCTCACGTAATCGTTCGATTTTTTACTGTAGCAAAAGTACGAGATGCTCGGAAGTCAGCAGGTTTAGCATTATTATTTATTGCAATTCTTTATACAACAGCACCTGCGATTGCAGTTTTTGCAAGAACAAATTTAATCGAAACAGTAAGCGAAAAACAATATTCAGAAATTCCAGAATGGTTTAAAAACTGGGAGAACACAGGATTGATCGCATGGGCTGATAAAAATAATGATGGGAAAATTCAGTACGTAGCAGGAAGTGCACTAGATGGTAAAAAACCAATTTTTACCAACGAAAGAGGAACTCATGGACAACGAAAGATTGAAAATGCAAGCATGAAAACTGCGAACGAACTTTATGTTGATCGAGATATTATGGTACTAGCTAATCCCGAAATTGCCAACCTTCCAAATTGGGTGATTGCATTAGTTGCAGCAGGTGGATTGGCAGCAGCTTTATCAACAGCAGCAGGATTGTTATTAGTAATTTCTACATCTGTTTCTAGAGACTTAATAAAGATGCAATTACGGCCTAACATCTCAGAAAAAAATGAATTAAGAGTAGCACGAGCAAGTATTTTAGTAGCAGTCGTCATCGCCGGACTCTTTGGAATCTATCCACCTGGATTTGTCGCCGCCGTAGTCGCGCTTGCCTTTGGGTTAGCAGCTGCATCATTTTTCCCTGCGATTATTTTAGGGATTTTTGATAAGCGAATGAATCGGGAAGGAGCCATTGCAGGGATGGTAGTTGGAATCACTCTGATGTTATTTTATATGATTCGCTACAAAACTGGATTGATTGGAGTCATGGATCCTCTACCATCAAGTGAGTGGTGGTTTGGAACATCTCCAGAAGGATTTGGAACGATTGCTATGTTAGTGAATTTTGTAGTGTCAATGGTAGTGTCTAGAATGACGCCAGCACCGCCGCAAGAGGTGCAAGAGATTGTGGAAAATATTAGAATTCCAAGTGGAGCGGGAGCAGCTACGCATTAAATTGTCAGGGATCGGATTCTTCCGAGGGATCCGATCCCTAATGACATTCTTTTAAAATTTATAACGCTTACACTAATGAAATTACAAATAGGAAAAACCGCTTCAGATATCATCGTTACGATTTACCTTTTGGGTACCTTATTAATTCGATTTTTTTTAGAACCACAGTTACAAAGTAACTTCATTATCTCTATTATGCTTGGGTTGTTTGGATTACTTTTTCTGTGGGCTTTGATAAAAAGTAAAGTTTTGAACCCAGGGTGGTTTGGACTATTAGAACCGAAAAGGAAGTAATTTTTCGTTTTGTTTTTTAGTTAAACAAATGAAAAATCATTTTCAAGATTTTTGTTTGTTAATAAAAGTGGAGATAATTATTCCAAAAGTTTTATCTCTAAGATTTTCGTTAATTCCGAACGTAGATTAAATTTGATTAATCTACTTCGGAAATTTTTTCCTTAAAATTTTTTATTACCTATTTTATTTTCATCTATATTGTTTGTAAAAAGCAAATAATATGGGACAGACCTCCTATTTCATGTCTGATAAAAAAATACCAAAACTTATTGGTTTATTCTTCTTGGGAATCGTATTACTCAACTTTCCAATCATCAACCTATTTGGAAAAAACCAATTTATTTTTGGTATCCCTGCCTTGTATGCTTACTTCTTTTTGGTTTGGTTAGTTTTAATTATTTTTATAGCATGGACAGTTCGATCGAAACAAAATGATAAGTAAGAGAGCAGTATTAAGTATGAATATTTAAGTGCAAGATTTTTTTGATAGTTTTTCTTGAAAAATCATTGCATACCTTGCGGTACGGAATTATTTTTTAAGGAAAAATAACGGAAAGTGATGTGCTTAAAAACAAATTTAGTATTGCTCTTTTACTTAAGTAAAATCCAACAATTAAATGACTACGAGCATAGCAGTATTTAGCTCCATCGTATATATTTTAGTTTTATTTTTAATTGCCTACTATGCAGATACCAAAGCTAGGCAAGGAAAAAGTGTGGTTAATAATCCCTACACTTATGCCTTATCACTTGCAGTCTATTGTACGGCATGGACATTTTACGGAAGCGTAGGAAAAGCGGCTTCGTTGGGAGGACTTACTTTTTTGACAATTTATATCGGACCAGTATTAATTGCACCTCTTTGGATTTTTATTTTAAGAAAAATAATTCTCATCAGTAAATCGCAAAGGATTACTTCCATTGCAGACTTTATTTCCTCTCGATATGGCAAGAGTACTACGCTAGGAATCATTGTCACTTTGATTGCCGTTTTTGGCATAATTCCCTACATCTCGATTCAGTTAAAAGCAATTAATTCGAGTTCAAGTATCTTGGCTTATCAAGAAGATTGGTTAGGTAACTTATTGGACGGTTCTGCTTTTTATCTTGAGAAAGCATTTTTGATTGCGGTAATTCTTACAGTCTTTACTATCCTATTTGGTGCTCGTCATCTTGATCCGAATGAAAGGCATGAAGGGTTAATTGCAGCGATTGCATTTGAATCCATTTGGAAATTAGTGGCATTTTTGGCCATCGGAATATTTGTAACTTTTGGAATTTATGGTGGCTTTGAAGATCTATTTAGTCAGGCGTACCAGGACGAAGAATTGTCTAAAATTTTTTCCATCAATGATTCGGGAGTAGATAGTTGGTCATGGTCTTGGTTGATTATTTTATCGATGAGTGCTATCATGTTATTGCCTCGCCAATTTCATGTTATGGTTGTTGAAAATACAGATCCTAAATTTGTAGAAAAAGCAGCTTGGCTATTTCCATTATATCTTTTACTCATCAATATTTTTGTCATCCCAATTGCTTGTGGTGGATTGTTACATTTTCCCGATGGACAAGTGGAACCAGATAATTTTGTATTGAGCCTACCGATGTATTATGGAAATGATGTATTAGCACTCTTTGTTTACCTTGGAGGATTATCAGCAGCAACAGGAATGGTTATCGTAGCGGTGATTGCTTTGAGCATAATGATCAGTAATAATTTGGTGATGCCAGTATTAATTCAAACATCTTTGATCAAAGAAAATGCTAAGAAAGACTTAAGTAAAACACTAATTAATATTCGACGTGTGAGTATTGTTATGGTGATGCTATTAGCCTACATTTATTTTAAATATGTGAGTACAGAATATCCATTAGTTTCGATTGGCTTAATTTCATTTACAGCAATTGCGCAATTTTCACCAGTTGTGATTGGAGGATTGTATTGGAAAAATGCCACTAGGAAAGGTGCCATTGCAGCATTACTTTCAGGATTCTTTATTTGGGTGATCACATTGGGATGGCCGACGATGGCCGACATTGGATTGTTCTCCCAAGCTACCATTGAAAATGGTTATTTTGGAATAAGTTTTTTGAAGCCATTTGCAATGTTAGGAATGGATGGAACTGATCATGTGGCGCATTCGGCATTTTGGAGTTTGCTTATAAATGTCTTTGTTTTTGTTGTGGTTTCATTGAATACAAAGCAAAGGCAAATAGAAATAACTCAAGCAGATTTATTTGTAGATATTGAAAAATACACACAAACAGATGGTGACTTTGAAGTGGTAAAACGAAAAGCAAACCTAGATGAAATCAAAGAACTCATGTATCGTTTTTTAGGAAAAAAATCAGGAAAGAAAATCCTAAAAGGTTTTGCAAAAAAACGTAAAATTGATTTGAGTAAAATGGAAAATGCAAATGCTGAAATCATCAATTTTGCAGAAACACATCTAGCTGGAGCCATTGGTGCAGCGAGCGCAAAAATTGTTTTGAAGTCAGTCGTCAAAGAAGATTCCATAAGCTTGGAGGAGATGTTAAGTGTCCTTGATCGAACTCAAGAAGTTATTCAATATTCTAAGGCGTTAGAAAAAAAATCAAAAGAATTACAAGCAACTACTAGTCAATTAAAAACAGCCAATAAACGACTCAAAGCACTCGACGAACTAAAAGCAGATTTCATCACCACAGTTACACATGAACTGAGAACTCCAATAACTTCAATCAAGTCTTTGTCAAAAATTATTTATGATAATCAGGATTTAAGTGTAGAGAAGCGATCGGATTATTTGAATATTGTGGTGCGAGAAAGTGAACGCATCTCTAGATTAATCAACCAAGTTTTGGATTTGGAAAAAGTACAATCTGAAGCTGCGGAAGTAAAAAAGGAAGAAATTGATTTTAATGACTTGGTGCAAAAAACTTGTCATGGCCTAGAAGAAATTTTGAATCAAAAAGGAATCACTTATGATTTTAAATTTCCAGAAGGAGCATTAAAAACACTTGGAGACTTTGACCGACTCACTCAAGTGGTATTAAATATTTTATCTAATGCTATCAAATTCTGTGATGACGAAAATGGAAAAATAGAATTGACCTTAGAAAAAGAAAATGAAGTTATCACTTTGAAAATTTCAGATAATGGTGATGGAATAAAACTAGAAAACCAGCAACTAATTTTTGGTAAATTTACTCAACTAAGTTCTCAAAAAATGGGAAAACCAAAAGGGAGCGGACTAGGATTATTTATTTGTAAAGAAATATTGATACAGCATAATGCGGAAATTTTTGTTGAAAGTGAAGTAGGAGAGGGAGCTACTTTTATCATAAAAATTCCGACTTTAAATTAACTAAAACTGGTGTGAAAAATCATCTTAAAAAGATGATTTAAATTTCTTTTTTTTCTGGGAAATAGCTTAAATTTATTGCCATAGAAAATCTTTATACTTTTATTAACAAAACAAACATCATTAATGTCAGAGGGAACGAAAAAGGTTTTACTCGTTGACGACGAACCTAATATTTTAGTCGCCATAGAGTTCTTAATGGAGCAAAATGGATTCGTTGTCGAGAAGGCATATAATGGAGAAGAAGCTTTGGCAAAGGTTAAAGTTTTTCAGCCTGAAATAATTGTGTTGGATGTGATGATGCCAGGAATGGATGGGTTTGAAGTAGCAAGAATTTTGCGAAACACACCAAGTTCTTCTGAAGTTAAAATTATCTTTTTGACAGCAAAAGGAACAGAAGCGGATAAAATTAATGGGTACAGCAAAGGAGGAGATATTTACTTGACTAAACCATTTGATAATGATGAATTAGTCATGGTAGTTTCAGAGTTAGCAGAATATGGCTAACATTTTTTTCTAGAGATACATATACAAATCTATATATTTATATAATTAAAAAATAAACAAATGACTCATCAAATCAAAACGTTTAAAGATTATCAAAAAACCTATGCTGAAAGTGTAAAAGATCCTGAGAAATTTTGGGATAAACAAGCGAAGACTTTTACTTGGATGAAGCCTTGGAAAAAAGTATTAGAATCAGATTTTAGAAAACCTGATGTGAAGTGGTTTCTCGGAGGGAAGATGAATATTACAGTTAATTGCCTTGATCGACATTTGGAAGAAAGAGGAGATGAGACGGCTCTTATTTGGGAACCAAATGATCCAAGTCAACCATTCCAAACTTATACTTATCGAGAATTATATACTGAAGTTTGTCGCTGCGCAAATATGTTGAAAGCGAACGGAATCAAAAAAGGAGACCGAGTTTGTTTTTATATGCCGATGGTGGCTGAGTTGACGATTGCAGTTTTAGCATGTGCTAGAATTGGAGCGATTCACTCTGTTGTTTTTGCAGGTTTTTCTGCAACGGCATTGGCTGATCGAATTAAAGATTCTTCTTGTAAAATGGTGATTTGTTCAGATTATAATAATCGAGGTGCTAAAAATATTCCAGTAAAACAAGTAGTTGATGATGCTTTGAAAATGGGATGTAAAAGTATCGAGACTGTCATCGTTCATAAGAACACAGGTGGCAAAGTGAAAATGAAAAGAAACAGAGATAAGTGGTGGCATAATGAAATTGCAGGTAAGCGAAAAACTTGCAGACCGGCTCAAATGGATTCTGAAGATGTGCTCTTTATTTTATACACTTCAGGTTCGACAGGTAAGCCAAAAGGAGTAGTTCATACTTGTGGAGGTTACATGGTTTATACTTGTTTCTCTTTTAAAAATGTTTTCCAATATGAGCAAGGAGATGTGTACTGGTGTACGGCAGATATTGGTTGGATCACAGGACATTCGTACATAATTTATGGACCACTTTTGGCTGGTGCGACGACCATGATGTTTGAAGGAGTTCCAACTTTCCCAGACCCTGGACGGTTTTGGCATGTTTGTGAAAAACACAAAGTTAACCAATTTTATACTGCTCCAACTGCCATCCGTGCCTTGATGGCAATGGGTGATCATTGGCCAAGTCACTATGATCTGAGTTCGCTCAAAGTTCTTGGAACTGTGGGGGAACCAATTAATGAAGAAGCTTGGAATTGGTATAAAAAAGAAGTAGGGAAAAATGAATTACCTATCGTAGATACTTGGTGGCAAACTGAAACTGGTGGAATTATGATTTCGGGATTGGGAGATATTTCTCCACAAAAACCAACCTATGCAGGTTACCCATTGCCAGGTGTTCAAATGTGCTTGGTGACTGCCGAAGGAAAAGAAATTAAAGGCAATGGAAAAGAAGGATTATTATGTATAAAATATCCTTGGCCTTCTATGATTCGAACTACCTATGGCGATCACGAAAGATGCCGTCAAGTTTATTTCTCAACGTTTGACAATATGTATTTCACAGGTGATGGTGCTCGTCGAGATAGAAAAGGAATGTATAGAATCATCGGACGTGTGGATGATGTTATAAATGTATCAGGTCACCGAATGGGAACGGCCGAAGTAGAGAATGCAATTAATGAACATGACAATGTGGTAGAATCTGCGGTAGTTGGATATCCGCATGATATCAAAGGGCAAGGAATTTATGGTTACGTTATTTTGAATGAAGCAGTTGCTGATGAAGATGCATTTAGAAAAGAAGTACTCAAAATAGTAACTAAAGAAATTGGGCCAATTGCAAAACCTGACAAAATTCAAATCGTTTCTGGTTTACCAAAAACTCGTTCTGGAAAAATCATGAGACGGATTTTGAGAAAAATTGCTTCGGGTGATACGAAAAACTTAGGAGATGTAAGTACATTATTAAATCCTGATGTTGTAAAAGAAGTAATGAAAGGTTCACTAGCCAAAAAGTAGAATTTCCAGTTTTGATTTTAGCACATAGCCAAGGAGGCTATTGTTTTTTACCTCGAATTTTTTAGAATTATATATACAAGTACGTAGAGTTATAGGACACATAGGTTTTTATTTGCAATAATAAAACCCTGTGTGTTCTATGAATCTATGACTCCAAAAGTAAAGCTACATCAATCTAGTAGATCAATAAAACTGATATTTTATCTTCCACAAATTGACGAATTTCCTCAAATAAAAATCTACATAATCTGAACGAACAAAAGCTGTCAGTTTTTTTAATTTCTTCACCAATCAAAAATCTAATCTAATGAATTACCAAAATATATATGAGCATAGTCTAAACAGTCCAAGAACATTTTGGAAAGAGCAAGCTGAAAAATTAGATTGGTTTACTTTCCCTGAGTCAATACTTTCACATGATGAGGATGGATTATCTCGATGGTATCAAGGCGGAAAATTAAACACTTCGTATTTAGCATTGGATTATCATGTCGAGCAGGGAAGGGGAGATCAAGTAGCTGTAATTTATGACTCTCCAGTAACGAATAAGAAGGAAAAATTTACTTACCGAGAACTCTTGGAGAAGGTGTCCAAATTTGCAGGCGCGCTAAAAAATCTTGGAGTAACGAAAGGAGATCGAGTAATTATTTATATGCCGATGATTCCTGAGACGATAGTTGCCATGCTCGCTTGTGCAAGATTAGGAGCAGTTCATTCCGTTGTTTTTGGTGGTTTTGCAGCGCATGAATTGGCGATCAGAATCGATGATGCAAAGCCCAAAGTTTTATTGGCAGCATCGTGTGGAAAGGAGATCAATAAAGTAATTCCTTACATGCCAATCATCAATGCAGGAATAGAAGAAGCCTCACATAAGGTGGATGCGTGTGTAGTTTTTCAAAGAGAAATTTTTCAAGCAGAATTAAAAGAAGGAAGAGATTACGATTGGGAAACCCTTGCTGCTAGTGCATCCCAAGCTATTTACGTGGAAGTAGATGCGACTGATCCGTTGTATATTTTATATACTTCAGGTACCACAGGACAACCCAAAGGAATTGTCAGAGATAATGGTGGACATGCGGTGGCGATGAAAAGTAGTATGAGTTGGGTGTACGATATTCAGCCGGGAGATGTGTATTGGGCAGCGTCAGATGTAGGTTGGGTAGTTGGACATTCTTACATTGTTTATGCTCCATTGATTCATGGATGCACGACAGTTTTATTTGAAGGGAAACCAATTAAGACTCCTGACGCAGGAACTTTTTGGAGAGTAATAGATGAGTATAAAGTGAAAGTGTTATTTACAGCACCGACTGCTTTTCGAGCGATAAAAAAAGAGGATTCAGAAGGATTGCTTTTTGAAAAATACGATACATCAAGTTTGAAATATCTTTTTTTAGCAGGTGAAAGAACAGACGAGTCCACTTATCATTGGTTGACAGATTTAGTAAAAGTACCTGTCATCGATCATTGGTGGCAGACGGAATCAGGTTGGCCAATGTTGACAAATATGGCTGGTGTTGAATTGAAAAAAATAAAACCTGGATCTGCCTCTCAACCTGTTTTTGGATATGATATTCAAATACTAGATGCTGATGGCAATCAATTACCTCCGAACACCGAAGGAGCAGTTGCCATAAAATTGCCACTTCCTCCAGGTTGTCTTCCGAATTTGTATAATGATACTGATCGATTTAAAGAATCCTACCTTTCTACTTTTGAAGGATATTATTTTTCAGGCGATGGAGGTTATGTAGATGAAGATGGATATTTTTTCATTACAGGTCGAATAGACGATATCATCAATGTGGCAGGTCATCGACTTTCGACGGCAGAGATGGAAGAAGTATTAGCTTCTCATTCGGCGGTGGCAGAATGTGCGGTGGTTGGAATAGCAGATGAATTAAAAGGGCAGATTCCTGTTGGGTTCGTGGTTTTAAAATCAGGAATTGAGATTGATGAAAATGATTTAGAAAAAGAATTAATTCAAATGGTGAGAAATAAAATTGGACCAGTTGCCTCCTTCAAGCGTGCAGTCGTCGCTCAACGATTACCCAAAACTCGTTCTGGAAAAATTCTAAGAAAAATCATGAGATATATGGCTGACGGAAAATCATTTAATCCACCTTCAACGATTGAGGATATGAGTGTTCTTGATGAAATAGGAGATTTATTAAAAACAAAAAAAGTAGGATTGATATCCATATAAATTATTTTAAGAAAGATATCTAAATGCTTTTTGATGAGTACTGTTTTGATGACTTCACAAGTTTTTGTGAAGTCTTTTTTTTTGAGATTATTATAATGGTTTTTAAATATGAATTCCTAATATTGTGTGATGATCATCAAGAATGATTTTCATTTTTTTAAAAAATTACAGACTACTAAATATAAAAAATTACAGAAAAATGGATTGGATTACTAACCCAGATATTTGGATTTCATTTTTAACCCTTTGTGGATTAGAAATCGTTTTAGGAATTGACAACTTGATATTTATATCTATTCTTTCCAATAAATTACCCCAAGAGCAACAAGGGCGAGCTCGTCGAATAGGATTAAGCTTAGCATTAATCATGAGAGTAGGATTACTTTTTTCCATCTCATGGATCATGAGTTTAACCAATGATTTATTTACTGTTTTAGGGCAAGGCGTTTCTGGGAGAGATATTATATTGCTTTTAGGAGGTTTGTTTTTGATCTATAAAAGTGTCTCCGAGATTCATGAAAAATTTGAAGATGCGCAGACTGAGGAAAAAGTTGAGGTAGCTGTTTCTGGTTTTAGAGAAGTAGTCGTTCAGATTGTTTTAATGGATATTATATTTTCATTTGACTCAGTAATTACAGCAGTCGGAATGACTAATAATATAGGTGTGATGGTCGCAGCTGTAATTGTTTCGATGATTATTATGATGTTGTCGGCGGATTCGATTGGAGACTTTGTAGGTCGTCATCCAGCAATTAAAGTTTTAGCATTAGCATTTTTGATTATGATTGGAGTGGCGTTAATAGCAGATGGTTTAGATTTCCATATACCAAAAGGTTATATTTATTTCTCTATGGCATTCGCGTTGATGGTAGAGTTTATAAATATAATGACAGATACTCGGAAGAAGCCGACACAGGCTTAGGAATAGATTATTAATCGAATAAGAGAAAACGAGTTTTTATAAAACCATTTTCTCATCGAAAAACGAGCTAAATATGGACAATAAAACGAGCAAGAAAAAGAGAGTAGATAACAAAGGACTCGCACCCGGAAGTGTCATATTTACTGGTGATCGAAAGATGGAATATACTGATGTACATTTCGTTAGATTTGACACCACAAGTTTAGAAGCTAAGGATTTCGGAGAAGAAGGTAAGGTTAATTTTATTTCACCCGAAGAGGAAAAGGTAACTTGGTATGATATCCGAGGAATCCATGACACCGATATGATTGAAGAGTTGGGGGTAAAATATGATATTCATCCATTAGTATTGGAAGACATTGCAGATACGCAACAACGACCTAAATTTGATGAATACGATAACGGTGTTTTTATTTCTGCTAAGGCATTGAAATTTGATACTAATACGGCTAAAATATTAACGGAACAAGTTTCTATTTTTATTGGAAAAAATTTTTTGGTTTCCTTCCAAGAAGATGATGATGATCTTTTTGTTGGAGTTCGAAAAAGGATCAATTCCGGTCGTGGAAAAATAAGAACCAGAGGGGCTGATTATTTAGGTTATGCGTTATTAGATAACATTGTCGATAATTATTTTTCTGTATTAATTAAAGTGGAAGAGGAGATAGAAAAACTCGAGGATGAAATTATGGAAGATCCTCAAAGTGCAAGTAAAACTAAAAATCATAATCTCAAACGTGAGATGCTCACCCTACGAAGAGCGATTCAACCACTACGGGAAGCGATTAGTAAATTTTCCAAATCTGAAAGTTCTTTCGTTTCTGATTCGACAGAAATCTTTCTTCGAGATTTATATGATCACACTATTCAAGTCATGGATATGGTTGAAAACTATCGAGACATTGTGACTGGATTGCAAGATTTATATTTGTCTGAAATTAGTTTTAAGATGAATCAAGTGATGCAAGTCTTGACGGTGATTTCGACTATTTTTATTCCGCTATCTTTTTTGACTGGTATGTACGGAATGAATTTTACGCACATGCCTGAGCTCAAATCGCAAAATGGATATTTTATTTTGCTTGGAGTTATGGCAATGATTACCGTTGGACTTCTATTCTATTTTAGAAAAAATAGGTGGATATAATCCTATCCTAAATTTTATCCTCTAAAAATTCAACTAATAAAGTTTGGTGGAAATTAGTAAGGGCAGTTGAGGAAACTCAACTACCCTTGATAACTAACACACGCCCTATAATTTTAAATATCTTGGATTTTTTTTTCTGGATTATTCAATTGCTTCTATTTATGTAAATTCTAATATAGTCAATTTGTTGACTCTTTGGTATGAATAAATAGGGAAGATGATGCTTTTACTAGGAAACCTACAAGTAATTGTGGTATATATTAAAGATCAATCAAACCATCTAAGTATTTTTTCATTACTTCAGTTTTGGAATTGACTTGTAGTTTTTTATATATATTCTTCAAATGAAAATAAACTCCATTGACAGATATTCCCATTTGCTCAGCGATCATCTTATGAGACATACCTTGCACTAAATGATTAATGACTACAGTTTCCTTATTTGTCAATGATTGTTTGTTTTTCTTTTTGAAGATAGATTTAGGAGGATTAAAGTGTTCAAAAATACTTCTAGCTATTGATGGTGATACTGGACTACCTCCAGTCTTTACTAGACCTAGTTCTTTTCCAATATCCAAATCTCCAGATTTCAACAAATATCCAATAGCTCCAGCCCTAAGAGCTTTGAAGATATTGTTTGAATCTTTATTAATAGTTAAAATGATAATATCCACCTCTGGATTTTCCTTCTTCAAAATATATATAGCATCTAAACCGGACATGCCAGGTAGATTGATATCCAATAAAATAACATCAACTTGAAGTCTAGAGTTATACCATTTCCTGTATTCTTCAACAGAATCTGTTACTAGGATAGGGTGAAAATCAGGAAGTTTTGTTATTTCTTCCTTTAATCTTTCCCTAAAAAAATGGTTATCTTCTATTATCCCAATATTCATTTAAACGTTTTTTTAGATTTTTTAAACGAATTAATCTTGTTCCTCTTTAAATTCTTTTTAATAGATAATTAATTTCCTTTTCAATTAAATTACTGATGTGTTTTTCACTTTGGGTTAAAAAATCTGAATGTAAATTTCTATCTAATTCTAAATTTGAAAGATGATGGTTGAATGAATTGGATTCTTTTAAAAACAAAAAAATCAAGTTAATTTAAGCGTTATTGGACTTTTTTATATTTGAATAATGGTAGTTAACAGGAGTGGTAATAGTTTATCAGACGATTGGTCAACTATATAGAAGCATTAAATATGCTAATCATACCCAAATTATAAATCCTATAATTTCTTATTAGGTCAAATAATTAAATTTAAAATCAAATTCTGTTTTAGAAAAAAAAATCTCTATTTGAAAATAAATAAAGGAGAGCTAAATGATTTTGAAAAAGGGGGTTATAATAACAATTGAAAATAATTATCAAACTTTGTTATTGTTTAATTTAGAGGAGGCAAATGTTCAATTTTTTGAGGACAATTCAAAGTTAAGATGAAATTTGTAGAAAATGAATCTTAAAAACTACAAATTTCAGCAGCACTCATTTTAATCAATTTGTTTAGTATGAAGAGTCACAGTAAAATTATTATCCTCCATTTTTGTAACAATCGTTCCACTAAGTTGTTTAGCACGGTATTTCATACTAGCCAAACCAATGTTCATGTTTTTGGCATCGACATTATATGATGAGTTAGCATTGTCATTTTGAATACTCATATTGAATTGACCATCCTTGTTATAAAGATTTATTGTTACAAAAGAAGCTTGACTATGTTTACTGATATTATTGAGTGCTTCCTTTAAAATCAAAAGGATGTTTTGTCGCGTTTGGATACTTAAATTTTTATTCCGTTTAAATTTTCCAATATTAAACTTGAAAGCAATATTCATAGGAAGTAAATAATCATCCGCAACATCTTCAAGACGAATAATTAAATCATCCAACTTCTCTTTTTCAGTATTGACCGTCCAAATTACATCCGAGATATTGATTACAGCTTCCTTACTGAGTCGTTTGATACGATGAACTTCTTGATCAAATTCGTGTTCTGATAATTTTTTATTATTCAACATAGTGGCGATAATGGAAATATTATTCAATGTATTACTAACATCATCATGAAGATTACGAGCGATTTTAGTTCGAATATTTTCAATTTGTTTAATTTGTCGAATACGAATAGTATAGACCAAGCCTAATATCCCTATACCTGATAATATCATTAATCCAAGAAACCATTTAGTTTGATAAAACGTGGGGTGAACAATAATTGGAACTTTGATCTCTTCTGGATACCAAATACCACTAGAGTTGGCCGACTGCACACGAAGTAGATATTTTCCAGGATCCAGATTATTAAATTGAACACTATTGATATTATTGTTATCTACCCAAGTTTTATTATATCCTTCTAGCAAATATTTGAATCGATAAGTCCTGGTATCTGAATATTCATCAGAAGCAAAAGAGAATTCAACAAATTGATCATTTGGAAAAAGTTCAATTCCTTCTTCTTCATTAAAAATTAGATTCTCAATCATTTCATTTTTGTCAGTATCATATTTTTTAACTTTTGAAATAAAAGGCTTCGAAGGGATTTTATTTTCATTAATCTGCTTAGGCTTAAAAGATGTTAATCCATTGATTCCTCCAAAATAAAAAGTTCCATCACTTGCCTTTAATGCTGATCCTTGATTAAATTCATTATGGGCAATACCATCATCTGTAAAGAAATTTTTGAATACTCCTGTAGATCTATTGTATTGACTCAAGCCATAGTCAGTACTTATCCAATAATTGTTTTCGTCAGATTGTAATATGTTATATATAGTAGAATTTGGAAGACCGTCTTTTATCGTAAGCCTTTGGTTAAAGTTTAGGGCAGAATCCAAAATAATTATTCCTTTTTGAAATGTTCCCATCCAAAAGTTCCCAAAGCTATCTTTAGTAAAACTATATATGTCGAGTGAAGAAAAAAGATTGGAGTATTTTTGATTTTTATATTTGGTTATTTTCATCGAAATAGTATTTAATAAAAATAGACCATTATTGGTACCAACAAGAATTGTATCATTATTATATTGTGCAAATGAATGAACTATAGAAAAAAGCAATTGTGTACCAGGTTTTCCTGTGGATACTTTATAAAATTTTTTTGGATCTTTAGGTAATGAATAAATTAAACCATCATCGCCTCCAAACCACAACTTCCCTTGGTGGTCATAAATAGAAGACTTTAATGAATAACTAGGAGAATTAATTCTTTCCAGGAAATTAGTTTTTAAGTCCCAGTAATGTATATTTCTTCCATGAGATCCAATCCAGATTCCTTTTTCCTTTTTATCAAGCAAAAGGGTTCTCGGTGCTCCCAATTGAGATAGAAGTTTTTTATTGAGCAATTTGTTTAGGTTGACATATTCCTTTTTGCTAGGATCATATTTTTGCAATCCTGAATAACTTCCCATATAAATCATCCCATTTGAAGTTTCAATTATATTTCGTAAGCTAAGGCGATTATTCTCTTTAGGAGTTTCGAACTGTATTTGCTTTTTATTTATTTTAAATAATCCTAATCTAGTTCCCACCCATATATTATTCACTTGATCCTGAATTATAGTATGGATAAACATGCGTTTGGAAAGATGATATTGGCTGTGAATATCTTTGAGTTCAGAATGTTGGTCAATATATTTTTCTAATAATTGCTCTACTTCACAGAGTAAGGTAGTTGTATCACCTTTTATTGAAGTAAAATTCTTTTTTTCTTTATCAAATTGAAATACTTTACAATAGTTGAAATGAATATAAAAGTTATCATCCTTATCTAGATAAAATGATTTTTTAGTTCTAAAGTACTCTTTATCAGAGCCTTGATAAATATTCTTTACATCAAAAGAATCATACTGTTTATCCTGTACACGATATAATTTTCTTTTAGATCCCCTTAACCAAATGATTCCATTTTTATCTACTTGTATACCTTTAATATTAGAAGATAATTCCAAAAATAATTCTATAGAATCTGGATCTTTTGCAACCCAGATTTTTTTGTCATTATTAGAAATTAGAATCTCTCCATTTTGCTTAATGGCAAGATCAAAAATCTTGGTATTTGGAAAAAGAGCAGTACTCTTTTTTGTATAAGGGTTGATAACCTTTAAGCCGAGATCAGTCCCAACCCAAATTAAGCCATTATTATCCTCCACCATCGCTGAAACTACTTCGTTATCTAAATTCAGCTGATCTTCATGGATAGAAGAGAAATTATAAAATTGATAACCATCATATAGATCAATCCCTGATCGGGTTCCTATCCATATTCTACCTTTTTTATCTTGAAGTATCGAGGTAACATGTCGATGAGAAAGTCCATCTCTTACATTAAAATATTCGACATGGTAATTTGATGTTTGACAAAATACCATCTCGCTAAAAGAAAAAGTAGCAACCAATAAACATAGGAGAGCTTGGATGTGACTAGAAGATAAGTACATAAGTAAATCCAAGTTTAAAAAATTAATATTAGTGGCAATTTGGTTGGAGGAAGAGTGATAATCGCTCTTCTGATAAATGATGCAGTGTAAATTTAAAAAAAAATATTAAGCTTTATATTTTTTATTTAAAACAAATTCAATATTAAGGGTCATATATTTAGTAGTTTTGAGTAATAATCAGGACGTTTTAATTGTTGAATTTAATACTTAAAGTAGTTTTTATATCATCATAAATATTAATCTTTTAGTTTTTTCTATTATCTCTTTTCACCCTTATTTTCAGCTGATAAACGCAGTTCCCAAGTTAAAGAATGAAGTATCGCAAAAAAATATTTAGAATTTTGAGCAAAGGTATTATTACACTTTTGTTACTTTTTCTACTGTTGTATATTTCAATTCAAATACCAACTGTTCAAACATGGATTGTCCAAAAAGTAACCAATAATCTTTCTAAAACTTTAGATACAAAAGTTGAAATAGAAAGTGTTGATATTAAATTTTTCAAAACTGTTTCCCTCCAAAATATCTACATCGAAGACCATCAAAAAGATACGTTACTTTTTGCTCAAGAGTTAGATGCAAGTATCGGTTTGTTTTCTCTTTTTGATAGTCAAATACACCTTAATCAAGTTACTTTTAATCAAGCGACAGTTAATCTTCATCGGACTTCCAATGATTCTCTTTTTAATGTTAATTTTTTGATTGATGCTTTTTCTTCAAATAAACCTAAAGTGGAAAAAGACACCACAACTAATAATGGATGGGAATTTGAAATTGGGAATGTATTGTTACAAAAAGTGAATTTCAATTTGATTGATGAGAAGACAGGATTGAACTTACAAACTATTTTAGGAGAACTTGCAGTAAATGTGGATGTGATGGATTTGAAAAATAAGCAAGTTAAAGTTCAAAAGATAGACCTGAATAATAGTTTGGTGAAACTTGTGTTAGCAAAGTCAAATGAATCGAAAGTTGCAAAAAATCAAGATGTAGAGAACGATTCTAGTGGCTTAAGTTTTCCGTACGCTGGCTGGGATTTCATCGTTAATGATTGTACCATAAATGATTCAGATGTTTTTATAAAAAATAAAAATGCCCAAAAATCTAGCAACCAATTTGATGTAAATGACCTCGCCTTAAAGGATCTAGATTTAAATATTAAAAACTTTCTCTGGGACAGGAATAACTTTGTGGCCATTATTCAATCTTTACAAGTTCAAGAAAAAAGTGGATTCACGTTGAATAATTTTAGAGCTACTGTAGTAATTAAACCTCAACAAATAGCGCTTAGTAATTTGCAGGTAAATACTCCCAATTCACGAATTCATAATACAACGATGATCGAATTTGATAATTTCATGGAACTTGATAAGGAGTTTTATAACAGTATATTTACAGCTAATTTTTCCAAAACAATAATAACTTCCAACGATTTGAAATACTTCGTTGGCGCACTTGCAAAATTACCTTTAGTAGATTTAACGACTAATAGATTTATCAAGTTGAATGGAATCGTTTCAGGAACTATAAATGATTTTACTGCCGAACGAGTAGATGTTGAAGTAGAAGATGCCTTGGTGCTAAAGATGAATGGTTTGGTCAAAAATGTATTAGAAAATGAAAAAATGAAATTCGATTTAAACGTAGAAGAATTATCAACTTCCTATGAAAAATTGAATTCCATTTTGAAAGATGTAAACTTGCCAGAAGGATTAAAAGACTTTGGCGTTTTTAATTTAGAAGGTGAGTTGAAAGGGAAAATCGCAGATGTTGATGTCAATCAATTAAAATTAAAAACTGATGCAGACACAGGCTTTGATTTAACTGGAAAGATCGTTGGACTGCCAGATATCGACAAAATGAAACTGGACTTAAACATCGAAAACATTTTTACCATAACCGATGACTTGGATGGATTTGTAAAAACTGGACTTCCTCCGATGCTCGATACACTTGGCAAAATTAGATATGAGGGAAAGTTTGATGGGAGTTTGACTACATTTGATTTGAATGGAAAACTCTCCACCGACTTGGGAATTTTGGAGAGTGATATTTTTATGGATTTTAATAAAGATTATTCTTCGGCAGATTACAAAGGTGATGTTCGGTTGAATAAATTTCAGTTAGGACGATTGCTTGGAGATAGTTTGCAATTAGGGAAGGTAACGTTAAATGCAACATTGAAAGGAAAAGGATTTACACTTGACAGTTTGGATGCTGATTTAAAAACGGAAATTGAAGAACTAGAATATCGAAATTATCAGTATAAAAATATTTTGGTAGATGGGGTTTTACAACAAAGAATTTTTCTTGGAAAATTAGATTTAAAAGATCCAAATGCTACGGTTGACTTTGATGGTAAAGTTAGCCTTTCAGAAGAGAAACCAGTTTACGAATTTACGATGTTGGTTGATACTTTAAATTTGGAAAAATTAAACTTGATGGAAAACCAATTGAGTTTAAGCGCCAAATTAGATATGAATTTTAGCGGGAAAAATATTGAAGATTTTGATGGGGAAATGAATTTGACAGAAATAGTCATTAACCATCAAGGCGAAAAATTCAATGCAGATTCTCTAGAAATAAAAGGAACTAGATCAAGTCCCTCCAATAGAAATTTAACCATCCAGTCTTCTTTTTTGACTGGTGAAATCAAAGGAGATTATAATTTGCAGGAATTGCCTGATTTGATTTTAGCTTACATCAATGATCACTATCCTTTGGATAATTTTTCATCAAAAAGTCAAAAAGTAAAAGAGTATCAAGACTTTGAAAGAACTCAAAATTTTGATTTAGAATTTCAATTAAAAGACATTAATTCAATTAATATTTTTGTTCCTCAACTAAACTCAATGGAAAATGCGAGACTAGTGGGGAATTTTAATTCGAAGGAAAAAAACCTAAACCTTTCCATTGGCGCAGAGAAAATTTTATATAATAGGATTAAAATCAAAAACGTCGGTTGGAACCTAAGTGGAAATACAAAAGAGCTATCTAATCAATTGGTTATCAATGAAATAGATGATCCGTCAGGTGGGAGTGTTTCGCAAATTAATTTAAAAAATAAGTTATTGAATGACAGCATGTATTTTGATTTACATGTCGAAAATGATACGATTGAACAACTCTTAAATATCGCCGCAAGCGTTACTCCTAGCGCTGAAAATTCTCGAGTAGAATTTGGAAATGAAATGATAGCCAACAACAAATCTTGGCAGATTGATAAAAATAGTTTTATCGAATTTAGCACAAATTTTCTCTTGATTAATGATTTGATTTTTAGTTACGAAGATCAATCATTAGGAATTCACAGTTTGACAAAAAGTGTAAATGAACAAATTTCTCCAATCAATATTTCTTTTAAAGATTTTCAATTAAGAGAGTTTTCTAAATTGGCAAATATTGAAAATGTCAACTTCTCAGGAATGCTTAATGGAGACTTAAAAGTGATCGACCCATTTAAAAATTTACATTATACCGCTGATTTGACGATTCCCGATATGTCATTTAATGACGAGCCTGTAGGCGCTTTGAATATTGATTTAGAACAACCAATTAATTCGAAGAATATAAATGTAAAAGTATTGTTAGAAGGGGAGGAGAATAACTTCGAGGTTGCAGGAGATTATAATATTGAAACTTCTCAATATGATGTTACTGCCAATATTCCTTCCCTTCAATTGAGGTTAATTGATCCTTTAGTCGTCGGCTTATTTGGTCAAAGTAGAGGAACAGTCAATGGGATATTTTCTTTAAATGGAACTCCTGATCAACCAAAAATTATTGGAACTTTAAATCTAAATCAGATAAGTACGGTGATTGATTTTTCCAAAACTAGGTATGCAGTCAACGAAGGAGAAATAAAAATCACCAACCAAGAAATAAATTTAGGAACACTTGCTTTAAATGATTGGAGGAAGGACAAAGCTATTTTGAGTGGGAAAATTACTCATGATTTTTTCTCTAATTTTAAATTAGATTTAAATCTGAGTACCAATCGATTTACATTCCTCAACACTCAATCAACTGACAATGAGTTGTTTTATGGAAAACTATTTTTGAATGCAAATGCAAGTATTCGAGGCATAGTTGAAAATCCATTGATTGAAGTGAATGCGAAAACTTTAGAAGGTTCCGAATTAAATGTTTCAGCATTTTCTGAGGAAGAGAGTTTTTTGGAAGAGAATTTTATCATTTTCGGAAATCCTGAAACCTACGCAACCAAAAGCGAAGATTCCACAAAAATCGCTTACGAAATCCAAAATGCTTTCCCAGCAGAAATTCGCTTAAATCTAGAATTGACAGATTCCGCTATTTTTAGAGTGATCGTTGATCCGCTCACGGGCGATCAGTTGGAAGCAAAAGGGAACTCTGATTTACTCATCAATCTATTACCTTCTGGCGAAGTAAATATTTTTGGAAATTATGTGATTCAATCTGGAAAATATAAATTTTCCTATACCGATATATTCAAGCGGGACTTTGAAATTGTGGAAGGTGGTTCGGTTGAATTTAGTGGTGATCCTCTCAATGCTCGATTTAATGTCACCGCAAAATATACTACCCAAGCGACTCCTTTTGAATTAATAGAAAACCAAACTACACTTAGTGCCTCCGAAATATCTGTCGCTCAAAAAAGACAAGATGTTGAAGTATTAATGAAGATGGATGGAAATATCGCTGCACCAGAATTGACTTTTGATATTGCAATACCTGAGGCGGAAGGCACAATTGTCAGTAGCGAAATTCAAAGAAAATTAGCAGAACTTAGAAATGATCCCAATGAACTGAATAAGCAAGTTTTTGGATTATTAATTTTAAATGGGTTTATCGTTTCGAGTGGAGATGCTAGTTTTGGTTCGACGGGAAGTGCAGTTGTTTTGGGAAGCGTGAGTAAATTTGTTTCTCAACAATTGAATCAACTTGCTGATAAATATATCAAAGGTGTAAAGATTAGTATAGATGTCAGTTCTTACCAATCGAAATATGTTAACGAAGGTGAAGGAGGAAATATAACTGAAGTAGGAGTAGGTGTAACCAAAGAAATTAATGATAGACTTAGTATAAAAGCAGGAGGTAACATCGACCTTAATTCAGATGCTGAATCTTCTGGTTTTTCTCAAATTGCGGGAGATTTTGTGTTAGAATATAAGTTGACAAATTCTGGTGAATATTTATTAAAGGTTTTTAGAAAAAGTGATTATGATGTTTTGAACGAAGAGAATGCCGTAAAATCTGGTGTCGGTATTTCAGTCAGTAAATCTTTTGGAGGAGGTAAAAAGAACTAAATATGAAAAAAGAGTTTTACGTATTTATATTGTTATGTTTTGGATGGTTGACTAGTTGCAACGTGACCAAAGACCTCAGAGAGAATGAATACTTAGTAAGTAAAACCTCCATCAAGTTCAAGAATCCAGAAGACATCAAAAAAAAGAAAAAGCTAAAATCTGAATTAGATCTAGTTATAAAACCTCAACCCAATTCAGGTATTTTTAAGTTGGGGTTAAAGATTCACCAAATAGGAGAGAAGACTAAAAAGAAAAAAGGATTTCGGAAGTGGATGCAAAGAAACTTCGGTGAAGCTCCTGCTTATTACGATGAAGTTACTCAGTCCCGTAATCGACTTCGGATGAAAAGCCTGCTCAAAGACCATGGGTTTTTTAGATCAGATATTGAAGTAGACACTTTGGTGAAAGGAAAGAAAATAGAGATGACTTATCATGTGCTCACCAATGGTCAATACAAAATCAATAAAATCTATTTGCCAAGTGATTCTACTGCCATCGGAAGACTGATCAAATGGTACCAAAAGAAAACTTTGCTAAAAGAAGGAGTCTTTTATTCCGAAATCGCTTTAGCCAATGAGCGAACTCGATTGAGTGAGGTTGTCTCAAAAAATGGTTATTTAGAATTTAACGAAAATCATATTTATTACTTTATAGATACCTTGCCTGGAACTCTTACTACAGACATTTATATGCGTGTAAAACCTCCAACGGATGCTTCAACTCATCGACGATACCGGATTGGGAAAACCATCATTCATTCTAATTATGATCTTTCAACTACTGACTTAGCAACGCAACAAGATACGGTTCAGATTAAATCCGATATGGTCATTTTAGAAAATGAAAAGTTGGTCGCACACAAAGTTTTGGACAGAATGATCTTGCAAAATGAAGGCGATGTAGTTTCTCAAAGGCTTCAAAATGTTTCCGTCAGCCACTTGTTGGATTTAGGTATTTATAAATTTGTCAATCTCAAATATGAGAGAACAGGAGATTCATTACAACCAATAGTCAATCGTAATTTTTATCTCACACCTGCTCATGATCAAAATATTTCAGGCAACTTAGAATTGAATAATCGGACGGGACGTTTTTATGGAATAGCAGCCTCAGGCAGTTATCTACATAAAAATATTTTTAAAAAAGCGATCACATTTAATTCTACTATTTCAGGAGGAGTGGAAACTCAAGTAGGGAATGATTTGGGTTTTATCAATACGTTGGAATTGAATGTGGAAGCAAGTTTCTCGGCTCCAAGATATATTTTGCCATTCAAAGTAAAACCTAATTCGGGTTTGTTTATTCCTCAAACTACCTTAAAGATTGGAAATGATTTTCAAAGAAGGGTTTCGCTTTTTAGTATCAATTCGACTAATTTTAAATGGGGGTATCAATGGAAAGAAACTGCCGAAAAACAACATCAGTTATTTCCAATTAGTCTTAATCGAGTGAATGTTTTGGACAAAACCCAAGCATTTGAAAACTTGATTAATGCGAATCCTCGATTGGAAAATAGTTTTAAAAACTTATTCATTGGTGGACTTGACTACACTTATATTTTCACTAATCAAACTGTAGACATCAAAAAAGATTATTGGTTTTTCAAAGGTAATTTGCATACCTCTGGAAATTTAACTCACCTAGCTGCCAAGGCTTTTAATTTTTCTCAAAATGCGGATGGGAAATATAAATTCTTGGCTTTGCCTTACGCTCAATTTACTTCTTTAGAGACAGATTTTCGTTTTTATAAAAGAATAAAAAAACATACGCTGGCTACTCGAATTTCGCCTGCTGTAGGATTTAGTTATGGTAATTCAGATGTACTCCCCTACATTGAACAGTTTTTTGTAGGTGGTGCCAATAGTCTTCGTGCCTTTCGTTTGCGGAGTGTAGGGCCAGGAGGATTTGTGAGAACAACGACCTCAGGGAGTGGTGTGGAGAATCAATTTTTTGATCAAACCGGAGATGTGAAATTAGAGATGAGTAGCGAATATCGATTTGGGATTTTTGAGTATTTCAAAGGAGCACTTTTTGTTGATGCAGGAAATGTATGGTTGCTCAATAATGCTACTCAAACTAATCAGGAATTTCATTTTGATACTTTTTGGAAAGAAATAACAGTTGGTGCAGGGATCGGTTTTCGACTTGATATCGAATTGTTAGTCTTACGATTAGATGTTGCAACACCTTTGCGAAAACCTTTTTTGAATGAAGGATTTCAATGGACTTTTGATCGATTTGATTTTGGAAGTTCTGATTGGCGAAGTGAAAACTTAATTTTTAATTTGGCTATTGGATATCCTTTTTAATATTATAAAAAGTAGCATATGAGATAATAAATAGTTATTTTGGACTAAGAATTGATGTTTAAATATTTCAATCTCATCTCAATATATCAACTGAATAATTATCACAATAAAAAATCAATCCCAATGACTAAAGATCAAAAAAAAGAACTCCGTGCAGATCTCTTCCGCCACCTCGATGGCATCGTAACTGCACCCACCGCCTTTGCTTTACATCAAAAAGGAATCTTAGATTTTTTATTAAAAACAAAGAAAACTTCTCTTCAAGAATTAGTTCAAAATTTTAATGCAAACGAAGGATATTTAAATGTTGCTTTGCATACGCTAGCCTCTCAAGGTTGGTTGGAACATAATATCATTGATGAAAATGATATCCAAATTAGTTTGAATGAAAAGAGTGAAATCGCATTTCAATTAATTCCTTTGTATGAAGATGTTGTGAAATTAATTCAACTATCTGAAAAATATCACCATCGAAAATTTGAGCTAGAACCATTTTTGTTTTTGGAAAAAATATTTGAAAAATTCAAAAATAACTATGGGATTCAATTTTCTGAAAATGAAATAACAAGACATTTACAAGATCATATTTTAAAGCATATTGAAGGGATTATTGTTGGACCAACAGTAGTTGCTTTGGGAATGAACGGGATGTTTCATAAATATTTTATGGAAGCATCGTTTATGCCAGAGGAGTTTCATGGTGATGGAGAAAGCTTCGCTCGACTACTTGATATGTTTGTTTTTTTAAATTGGTTCGAAAAGAAAAATGGAACCTATCGGTTTACGGAAAAAGGAATGTTTTATGCTCGACGAGCAAGTGCTTATGGAGTGACGGTATCGTACATTCCAGCTTTTCGAAAAGTAGAAGAACTGATTTTTGGTGATCCTTCTATTTTTTGGAATTTGCCGCAAGGCGCAAAAGAAATTCATGTGGATAGAGAGATGAATGTATGGGGAAGTGGGGGCGCACATTCTACTTATTTTAAAGTGGTAGATAAAATTATCATTGACCTTTTTAATCAACCAATAGAAATGCAACCGAAAGGTATTGTTGATATGGGTTGTGGAAATGGTGCTTTTTTGATCCATCTTTTTGATGTTATCGAGCAACGAACTTTGCGTGGAACGATGTTGGAAGAACATCCTTTGTTTTTAGTTGGAGCTGATTATAATTCCGCTGCCTTGAAAGTAACGAGAGGCAATATTATTCAAGCTGACATTTGGGCAAAAGTTATTTTTGGAGATATCGGCCGACCAGATTTATTAGCCAATGATTTGGAAGAAAACTATGGGATTCAATTAAAGGATTTACTCAACGTTCGAACCTTCCTTGATCACAATAGAATATGGAATGACCCTTCAGAAAATACACCTAATCGAAAAAGTGATTCAACAGGGGCTTTTGCTTTTAGAGGTCGTCGAATTTCCAATGCAGAAGTGGAAGATAATCTTCGAGAACATTTTCAAAAGTGGTCACCTTATGTTGAAAAATTTGGATTACTAGTCATTGAATTACACACTATTTCGCCAAAAATAACCTCTAAGAATTTGGGAAAAACAGCAGCAACAGCTTACAATGCAACCCATGGTTTTTCTGATCAGTATATTGTAGAAATTGAAGTGTTTAATAAAGTTGCAGCCGAGGCAGGTTTATTTCCTGTGGAAAAACATTTTACTAAATTTCCAAATTCAGAGTTGGGAACGGTGAGTATTAATTTATTAAAATCACAGTAATCATCGTGCACTACTTTTAGTGCGAGTTATGTGGATTGTAAAATTACAATCCACATAACCCTTTTGCTTCTCTAGTTATTCTTTTTATTCTCACCTCACTAATACCTATGGATCGTAATTTTTTTTCATCGTAACAAATATCCTTCGCGAGTACAATCATTTTCTTTAATAATAATTTTTTCTCTTTACTTGTAAGCGTTGTCAGGCAAGTGATTGGATGAACACCTGAGTTGTCAATTCTTTCTTTTAGACTTCCTTTTTTTGGGGTTTTCCAACCTAACAAATTTAACTTCACACAATGTGCATATTTAATCGCATCGCCAGAAAAACGAGTGTTGGTGGCAATCCAGCCGGTGTATATTTTTTCTTCTGAGTTAGGATTTTTTTTCCATTGTTTTTCTAAATCTGAAAAACGAGAATGAAAATAGAGTGGTACTTTTACATCACAAATTCGACGACTATTTGCATGAAATTTACATTCCATAATAATGATTTCCTTTTCTTTCTTAGCAACAATGTCGACCTCATGTGAGATGCATTGGCCTTTCATAATATCTCCTACAGAGAGGGAATAACCTTCATGTTTTAAAACTTCAGCAAGATATTTTTCAAAAGGAAAACCTGTTGGCCCTAATTCTAGAAGTGCTTTTTTGAGTTTGTATTTTGCAGCATAGGGGCGAGAAGTTTTACGTAGAAGGGAAAACGCTTTTTTGTAAATTTCCTTAGTTGTAATACCTGGGTATAACAAACTTTCGATTGCAGAAATGATTTCTTTAATCTCATTTTTATTTGCTCCAGACTTCTCTAATGAGAGCCATAATTTTTTTTTGGAAAACGGAGTTTGCTCACCTGAATTTTTGGTGACCCAGATGTTTTTTGGATTGGATGACATATTATGAATCTCTTAATTTTAAAACAGTCTCTAAGCTATTCGTTTAAGATTAGGAGAACCAGAATTTCCTTTTTCTCTTTCTCCAAAAATGTTAATGAGGTCATCTTTTAAAATGACTTCTTTCTCCAGCAGTAATTCGGCCAGTTCCGTTAATTCATCTTTATGTTCAATTAAGATTTGTTTGGTTTTTTGGTAAGCTTCATCGATTAATTTCATGACTTCTTCATCGACTATTTTAGCTGTTGATTCGCTATATGGTTTTTGCAAAGAATTTTCACTTCTACCAGTTGAATCAAAAAAACTTATATTTCCCAATTTTTCATTTAAACCATAATAAGCCACCATTGTGTAGGCTTGTTTGGTTACTTTTTCTAAATCGTCTAGTGCTCCAGAAGACACTTCACCAAAAAAAACTTCCTCTGCTGCTCTACCACCCAAAGCCATACATAATTTATCCATGAATTGAGTTTTAGTCATGAGTTGATGCTCTTCAGGTAAATACCAGGCTGCTCCCAAAGATTTTCCGCGAGGGATTATAGTTACTTTGACCAACTCATCTGCTGTAGGAAGAAACCAACTTGCTGTAGCGTGCCCCGCTTCATGGTAGGCAATGATTCTTTTCTCAGCTTGAGAAATAATTTTACTCTTACGTTCGATTCCTGCCACAATGCGATCAATCGCTTCCATGAAATCTTCTTGTTCTATTATTTCTTTCTTTTTTCGAGCAGCGATAAGAGCTGCTTCATTACAAATATTTGCGATGTCGGCACCTGAGAATCCTGGAGTTTGAGAAGCCAAGAAGTTTAAATCAATACCATCTCCCATGCTTAAATTTCGGATATGAACTTTGAAAATTTCAATCCGCTCATGAAGTGTTGGTAATTCTAAATAAATATGTCGGTCAAATCTTCCTGGTCGTAATAATGCTTTGTCAAGAATGTCAGGACGGTTAGTTGCAGCCATCACGATTACACCTTTGTTGTTGTCGAAGCCATCCATTTCGGTCAAAAGTTGATTAAGTGTGCTTTCTCTTTCGTCATTTGATTGAAGTGAAAATGCGCTACCTCGTGATCTTCCGACTGCATCAATTTCATCAATAAAAATGATACTAGGTGCTTTTGCTTTTGCTTTTTGGAATAAATCACGCACTCTTGATGCACCAACTCCGACAAACATTTCTACAAATTCAGAACCTGAAATAGAGAAAAATGGAACTTGTGCTTCGCCAGCAATAGCTTTTGCCAACAAAGTTTTTCCAGTTCCAGGAGCACCTGCTAGGATGACTCCTTTTGGAATTTTTGCTCCAAGTTTTTGATATCTTGCAGGCGTTTTTAGGAAGTCAACGATTTCCATAATTTCAGTTTTGGCTTCTTCCAAGCCAGCCACATCTTCAAAAGTAATAGCACTCTTATTGGTCTCATCAAACATCTTTGCTTTTGATTTTCCGAAGTCAAAAGGATTGGCTCCTCCAAATCCTTTTGTCCGACCTCCACCTATTCTCTTCAAAACAATAACCCAAATAAAGATAATAATCGCTAATGGTAACAACCAAGAAATTAGAAGTGGTAGCCAATTCGTTTCGGTATGATAGGTGATTTCAGGGAGCTCTTGAAGGTCAAGTTCATTTTGTGAATCAGACAATTTTTGTTCAAATGATTCTACAGAACCTATTTGGAAAGTAAAGTGAGGACCTCGATTATTTTCAGAAATTGAGTTATAATTTTCAGATCCTAATTTTTCTTTTTTTATAAAAATTTGAGCCTCTTCCTTATTGACTACTCTAATTCTTTCGACATCATTTTTGGCAAGCATTTCATTTTTAAAAGTTCTCCAAGTAGTTTCGGTAGGTTGAAATTGATTGAGAACTAGGAATTGTGATAATACTAAAATGATCGTAAATAATATCACCGTACGGAAAAAATTGGGAGATATTTTTTCTGGAGGAGGTGTATTTTTTTGATTAGACATTGGATTTATTTTTTGAAGTTGTTTAAGCAAAAGTTTTTAAACCACTTCTTTATAAAAAAGTATACCCTAAGTTCCGTTTTTTGAAGAAATTAAGGATTGATTTAAATCATGAAGTTCTTTGATTTTTATCATTTCGATATTTATTAGAAAATTCCACTTTTGTATAAAACAACAACAACATGAATTTTGAAAAAGTGAGGAAATTGAAAATTCAAAAATTACCGCAAACTACACCATTGCATGAAACTCGAATTTTGGTGATTTCAATTTCTCCTAGTCGGGATAATAAGCTAATCAATATAGAAGTGAGAGTAGAGGAGTGGGTGATTAATTGGAATTGATTAAACCCTCAGTCTCTACCTCTACTCGAATAACCACCTCAATGGCTTTTTCTTTTTTATGTTATAATTATCCTCGATATATTTTTGGATGTGGGACATGCCCTCATCAATATCATCTGTAAATTTAACTAAGTCCAAATCTTTAGGTGAGATAGTTTTTTCTAAAACCATTCGATCCAAAAAATCCATTAACTCACTATAATAGCTTTTTCCAAAAACAACAACAGGGAAATGATGAAGAATTCCAGTTTGGATGAGCGTTAATGTTTCAAAAAGTTCATCCATTGTACCTACTCCGCCAGGCATTACTATGAAGGCATAAGAATATTTTAACAACAAAACTTTGCGTACAAAAAAATGCCTAAAGGTTATCCATTTATGCATGTATGGATTAGGTTCTTGCTCCTCCGGAAGTTCAATGTTACAACCGACAGAATTTCCTCCTGCTTCAAATGCACCTCGATTTGCAGCTTCCATTATTCCACCTCCGCCTCCAGTCATTACTGTAAACCCTAGGTTAGAAATTTGTTTTCCAATCTTTTGAGCTTGTTTATAATGTTCATGATTTTCATCAAAACGAGCTGACCCAAAAACGGTAATACAAGGCCCCACAAAATGTAACTTCCGAAATCCTCGGATAAATTGGAACATCGTACGAAGGGTAAATAAAAACTCATCCCCTCTACTATTAGGCCCTTCGAGATAATGGGAATGACTATTGATAATGGAGTTTTTAATTGACATTGGTGTAATTTTTTTGGTCTCCAATATTTTCCTTCTAGTAATTTTATTTTGATCTAACATTCTCTCCAAAAAATTCCCGAACTCGAGCAATTTTTTGATTTTCCGAGATTGAATCTGCTGCTTCAAATCCTTTGATGAAAGGACTGAATGAATTCGTTTTTACCATTTTTTTCCGCAGACCAATTTTTGCTTCTGCGGGCCCCATAATAAAAATCTCTTTTGCATCTTTGACATGTTCCATAATCTTAGAATAGTATTCATTTACTTGGTTTTTATTTCTTTCGAGATACTTTTTCTCTGAGGTTACATCCATTGGACCGTAAGGAGTTTTTGATCGGGCACCGCCTTTAGGATTAAAATCTTCGATTTCTGAAGGGATAACCTCGATGTTATTTTTTTCTCCATCTAAAGTAATAATATGGGCTTCTCTGAAGTCAAGCCAAATTCCAATTTGCTTTTTCATAATTTACGTTTTTATCTAAAATTAAATATTTACTTCTCTGAAGTCGATGATAAATATTAAGGGGAGAAGGTGATTTTTGTCACTTACTTCGAGCCACTTTTAAAATATTTTTACAAAAAAGAATAAGATGAAAGAGTATAAAAAAATATTAACGACTTTGGATATGAGTGAGTTAGATGATCTGTTGGTGGATTACACCTTGAAAATGGCTAAATATTTAGATGCTAAAACTATTTATGGTGCTCATATTATCCCTGTGATTCTTATTCCTAATTTTATCAAGCTGGATCCAAGTAACTATTTTCTTCCAACAGCTCCTGCGGTGGAGAAAATTCGAGAAAAAGTTTTTAATGAAATAAAAACTAAGTCGGGAGAAACAGATTTAAGTATTCACATAAAAATTGAGGAAGGACGACCTTTTGCTAAACTTATGAAAATGGTCAATGATGTAAAACCTGAGTTATTGATTTTTGGAAAAAAAGAAAAATCGGAAGGAAGTGGAATTACGTCAAAAAGAGTGGCTCATAATGCAGAAGCAGATTTATTGTTAGTCCCACAATCTGCGGATCTAAATATTCAGAAGATCATTGTCCCCGTGGATTTTTCAGAGAATTCACATCGAGCAATACAGGTAGTTCAGCAACTGAAAAAGGCAATGAAGTTAAATGGGAAAATTGATTTGGTGCATGTCTTAGATGCTTCTGTGGTGGAGCAATATGCATCGTATAAAATTTACGAAGAGTTAAATACTTTATTGCCTAAGGTAGCTAATCAACAATTTCAAAAGTTTATCAATCAATATGGTTTAGATGAATCAAATTTCAACTTGATTTATAAAATGACGGAAGGTGGAAATATTGCAAATACATTGTTAGAATTTGCGGAGCAAGAAGATTATCAGCTTATCGTGATGGGCGCAAAAGGACATTCTTACTTCAGTAATTTCGTTTTTGGAAGTGTTGCAGAAACTTTAATTGACTTGACTCATGAACTTCCAATAATGATAATTCGTTAATTAAACAAGGTTGTATAAGCAACCGTTAAACAAATAAAATAGAATAATTAGAAATATAAAAAATGTGGATTCTCATTTTTTTAATCCTTGTGTATACAGTATTTCTATTTGTTGTTTTGGTAAAAATGATAATGGAAAATGGTAGTCCATCTAAGAGTTTAGCATGGATGCTTTTCATATTGTTTGTACCGATTATGGGGTTGGTCTTTTATTTTTTTCTTGGAAAGAATTATCGTAAGGCTAAGATTTTTCAAATGAAAAGGACCAAAGATTATGATATTTATGAAAAGCATATAGAACATCATTTTGAGCATTTTGATCAACATCATTTATTGGAGACTCCTTCTATCCGAAAGAAAAGTCGCTTAGTAAAATTGCTGATGAAAAATAGTAAAGCTTTACTTAGTGACGGAAATCAAGTGAAAATTTTAAGTGATGGAGAAGAAACTTTCAACGCTATTTTTGAGGATTTAAAAAAAGCTAAACAATATATTCATATTCAGTTTTACATTTTAGAAGATGGAGTTTTGTTGGATAAGATGCTAGAGATTTCAGCCCAAAAAGTTAAAGAAGGTGTTATAGTGAGAATGATTTATGATTCAGTAGGTAGTTGGAGTTTAAGTAAAGATTTTATTGAGAGAGCAAAAAAAGCAGGAATACAAATTTTCCCTTTTATGCCAGTTCATTTTGGAAAATATGCGAATAAAATCAATTATCGAAATCACCGTAAGATTATTGTTATAGATGGTATCGTTGGATTTACAGGAGGGATTAATGTTTCTGATAAGTATTTGCAAAATGGCGATCCTCTGGATGATTGGCGAGATACTCATCTTCGAATTGAAGGGAATGCGGCGAGTAGTTTGCAGATGGTTTTTTTGAGTGATTGGTATTTTGTGAGTGGTGAGTATCTTTTTCAAAAGGAAGATTTTTTTCCAATAGATATAAAAGGAGGAGTGCCAATTCAAATCGTAACGAGTGGACCTGATTCCAATTATTCCAATATCAAGCAAGAATATTTTTCATTGATTACTAATGCGGAACAATATATTTACATCTGGACACCCTACTTTGTTCCAGGTGAAAATATTATGTTTTCACTCAAAACGGCCGCTTTGAGTGGAGTAGATGTACGGATTCTTTTACCAGATGATTCTGATTCATTTTTGATCAAATGGAGTACTCGTTCCTATTTAGAAGAATTGTTAGAAGCAGGTGTGAAGATATATTATTACAAAAAAGGGTTCATGCATAGCAAGGTTTTGATAGCAGATGACTTGGTCGCGAGTGTAGGAACAGCAAATGTGGATGAGCGAAGTTTTGATCATAACTTTGAAGTGAATGCAATGATTTATGATAAAGAAATTTGTCAAGAATTGAGAACTCAATTTTATAAAGATCTAGTTGATTCTGAGCCTGTCCTCTATCATGCTTTTATTTTGCGACCTTCGATTGAACGCTTTAAAGAATCTACAGCGAAGTTGATGAGCCCGTTATTGTGATATATATCACTCGTTGAAATGACAGAAATCAATTTTTCTTTTTCTCTTTCGTGATATTTTTATTAGAAAAAAAGATGAAACAGGAATTAGATTTTTTAGGGTATGTTCAGTTTGATCACCATGTTTGGTTGAATGAGTTAATTTTTTCTAATAAAGAAGTAAAACTTTATGAATCTCGTCTGTTGGAGTTGATGGAGAAAATTGAAGATGAAGCTACGATAGATGAGCTGTCAGATTTATATGATAGTTTTAATCAAAAAAATGAGGAAATTGAAGAACTCATACTAATGATACGAAAGCATGTCGTGAATAATAATCGACTTGTGCGCTCTAATGGAAGCATAAAAAGTATGATAGATTCTATGCATGCTACTACTCGAAAAGAAATGGACAAATTTAAAAAAGACTATACTCAGTTGAAGCAACGCTTTAGACGATTTGCGATTATTCAAAATGGGTTGATTTAGGTTGATTAAAATCAACAACATTAACTTAACAAAAATCATTTTGGATTTTGATAAAAGTCATTTCAATATTAAACTACTTACTATACCTTTGAAATATCAAGTGAAAGATAAAAGACCTGCTGAACTTTCAGCTAGATGAAATTGGCACCGAAATCAGAAATTTGTAGTTCCTACCGGTTTCAGCATTGGGATGATGAAAGTGTTAATTTGGTCAGATGTAGGGCAAATGAATTACTTGTAATTTGTTAGTCTAACGGAAGTCTCAATAACTATAACTTGGCGTTTTGTACATTTTTTTAATGTAGAAAATGGGATGGGAATTTTCTTTAATCAAAGGGAATTCCCATTCGTGTTTTTGGTTTTATTCATTAGAGATTATTTAAAATGGATTTGTAAAGAGGTCGTAAAATATCTAAAGTTCATTGATGAAAATTAACCCTTGCTTTAGCAAAAATCAACGCTAATTAACTTCTTCTAATTTATCTTTATTGCATGAAGTTTTTTTAGAGACTAAAAATAAAAGTCTCCTATTAACACCTCCCTTTAACCATGAGTCTTCCTTTCCTAAAGGAAGGCTCCTTTTTTTAGAGTGATGAAAATCATTTATAGATATGATTTCTATCAGTTCAATTTTTTTTTAAAATGGACTTATTGAAGGTGAATAATTTTATCAAAAAAAATAAAGGGAAACTATGTTATTTTTTTTAGTAATCGGAGTTGTAATATTAAGAGGAGTCGTCTATTTATCTCAATTAAAGAGTAAAGATGATCATCCTATTTCATAATTTCTGAAAAAAAAGCCAAAATGAAGAAGCGAATTATTTATTCTTTGATTTTTTTCTTTGGAATATTTTATGCGAATATATTGTTAGGAAATACATTCCAAGGAAAACAAAATGTAAATATTACTACTGAAGTAAATGATAATTTATATGTAGCTGGTGGTAATATTATTATTGAAGCCCCAGTTAGGGGAGATTTGGTTGGTGCTGGCGGGGATATTATTATTCAAGATACCATCACAGAAGATGTGCTTTTAGCTGGTGGTAATTTGAAAGTAATGGGATACATCGGCGATGATCTTCGAATAGCAGGAGGAACCGTGGTTATTTTAAATGAGATAAATGGAGATTTGTTGATAGCAGGAGGCGAAGTTACTGTTGGAAAGGATGCCATCATCAATGGAGAAATTATACTGGCAGGAGGTAAACTTATCATGAATGGAACAGTACGTGGCAAAGCTAATATTCGAAGTGGCGAAGTCGTATGGAATGGTATTGCTGAAGATGCTTTAATCGTAAAAGCAGGTAATTTATCATTTAATGGAACCGTAAAAGGAGGCTCAGAAATTGCTGCTCCCGAAATCGAAATAGGAGAGGAAGCTCAATTTTATGGAGACGTTGAATATTGGAATGCTAAGCAAGAATTAGATTTTGGAAGTGCATTATTAGGCGGGGCAGTCGCCAACTATAACTCAGACTTGAGAGTTTATGATAGTGATTTTAATTGGAAATATTTGGGCATAGGAATCGTGGCCTTTTGGTTATATCGATTATTAGCTGGAGCGTTGATGATTGCTTTATTGATTTGGATGTTTCACCGATTTTTTACTCGCAATGATGCTGAGACCACTCGGAATTATGTGAGCCATCTAGGACTTGGGTTTCTTTATGTAATTGGTCTACCTCTATTGATTTCATTGACTTTTTTTACTGTTATAGGAATTCCTGTAGGTTTTATTTTAATGATGTTTTATGGAGTGACGATTATGTTAGGGCACGTTTTGGCAGCGGTCTTAATTGCTTATGGTTGGAATAAATATTATAAGAAAAATTGGAATCGGAGAATGCTTTTTCTGGCGTCAATGGTTAGTTTTTTAACCTTAAAAATAATTGGTACGATTCCGTTGATCGGATTTTTAATTTCATTATTAGTAGTCCTGACAGCTTTTGGAACCATCCTTTTTATATGGTGGAAAAACAGATCAAATAGAAAACCTTCATTCGTAGATTAATCGAAAAATAATGAATCAAACAACAACTTATACTTCCTCTGTGAAAAACTATTTTGAAGAAACTGGAAAGTTGAGTAGTTTCTCTTTTCGGTTTTTTCGAGAAGTTTTCACACCTCCATTTGAGTGGAAAGAAATGTTACGTCAAGCCTACTTGTTGGGATACAAATCTTTATTTCTAGTAGGGATGACAGGTTTTATTATGGGATTAGTTTTGACATTGCAAACTCGACCCACCATGATAGAGTTTGGTGCAGAAAGTATGATTCCTTCCATGGTTGGTATTTCTATTATCCGAGAAATCGGACCAGTTATTACTGCCATGGTTTGTGCAGGCAAAGTCGCGTCAAGTATCGGTGCAGAATTAGGATCTATGAAAGTGACCGAGCAAATTGATGCGATGGAAGTTTCCGGGACGAATCCTTTTAAGTTTTTAGTCGTGACAAGAGTTGTGGCAATTACTTTGATGTTGCCTTTGTTGACTATTATGTCAGATTTAATCTCCTTGTTTGGTTCGTGGATGGTAGAGTCATCGAAAGGAGATGTTACGCTTCAGCTTTATTTTACCTTAGTGATTGATAGTCTTGAATTCGTAGATGTGATTCCTTCATTTATAAAAACTTTTTTCTTTGGATTTATCATAGGAATTGTCGGTTGCTATAAAGGTTACCAGTCAAGTAAAGGAACAGCAGGAGTAGGTGCGGCTGCAAATTCTGCGGTTGTTCTTGCTTCGATTTTATTATTTGTAATGGATTTTATTGTCGTATTAGTTTCTGATATTTTTTATGACTTATAAAAACAAATATGAAAATTCCAACAATACAATTACAAAACAAAATGGATAAAGAAAAAACAGGATCTAAACCATTAATTGAAATTAAAAATTTACGAAAAGCTTTTGGTGATAACCATGTATTGAATGGTTTTAATCTTCAATTATTTCCAAATGAGAATGTCGTAATTGTTGGCAAATCGGGTTCTGGTAAATCTGTTTTGCTGAAATGTTTAGTGCGACTGATGGATTATGATTCTGGGAGTGTTCAAGTTCTAGGAGAAGATATTTTGGAATTAGAGCAACACGATTTAGATAAATTAAGAACAGATGTTGGTTTTCTTTTTCAGGGAAGCGCATTGTATGATTCAATGACAGTTCGAGAAAATTTAGAATTTCCACTTCGTCGGCATGCTAAAAGAATGGAAGGTCTAGATGAAGATGAACTGATTCATAGTTCTCTTCGAAGTGTTGGTTTGGAAGATGCCATTGATTTGATGCCTGCTGAATTATCAGGAGGAATGAAACGACGGATCGCCTTGGCTCGCACATTAATTTTACGTCCTAAAGTTATCCTGTACGATGAACCTACTACAGGACTTGACCCCATTACCGCTAAGGAAATTATCAACTTGATTTTAAAAATTCAAGATGAATATGATACTGCTTCCCTCATCATTACTCATGATATGGATTGTGCAAGAGTTATATCTAATCGAATGGTAATTCTAGTAGATGGAATTGATTATGCAAACGGAACTTATGCTGAACTTTCAAAATCAGAAGATCCGAAAGTGAAAGCATTTTTTAAATAAATAATAGAAAATGGCAAAAAATACTAAAAATATGATACAGCTTGGAGTATTTGTCACCATTGGTACGATACTTTTTGTTGTTGGAATTTACTATTTAGGAAATAGTAAAAACTTATTTGGCAATACGATCACGATCTATTCTGATTTTAGAAATGTCAATGGATTACAACCTGGAAACAATGTTAGATTCTCAGGGATCAATGTTGGGAGCATTGAAGAAATATCTATTATTAATGATACTACGCTTCGAGTCAATATGATAATTCAAGAAGATGTAAAAGGTTTTATCAAGAAAAATGCGATTGCAAGTATCGGAACAGATGGTTTAGTCGGAAGTGCATTAGTCAATATCAATCCAAGAAAAAGCGATATGCCTCCAGTTGAAGATCAAGATATTATTCAATCATACAGCAGAGTGGAAACGGATGAGGTGTTAGAAACCCTCGGAACGACGAGTGATAATATTGCCTTACTTTCTCTTAAGCTTTTAGAGGTGACTGAAAAAATGAATGAAGGAGAAGGTATGTTAAGTACCTTGCTCAATGATGCTTCTCTATCTAAAGATATCGAACACTCGGTGAATAGTATTAAGCAGGTTAGTGCAAATTTAGCAACCATGAGTTCTGATCTTAACAATACACTTACGAACGTTCAGGAGGGAGAAGGACTTCTTGGATATTTATTAACAGACTCGACTTTGATGATAGAATTGGAAGGAATTGTCCAACGTGCAGATACTGTTATGACGGATCAAATTGAACCTGTTTTTGCTGATTTGAAAAAAGCTACAGATGAAATTAATGCGTTTGCAATTGAACTTCAAAAAATGGCTACTGAAGTGAATGATGGAAAAGGTGCAATTGGAACTCTTCTCAAAGATGATGAAACGGATGCTCAGCTAAAAGAGACTTTGAAGAATGTAAATGAAACTTCTATCAAACTTAATGAAAACATGGAAGCTCTTCGAAGTAATTGGTTTTTCCGAAAATATTTTAAAAAGAAAGCAAAAGAAGAAAAAAAGAAAAGAAAGGCGGAAGAAAAGAAAGAGAAAGAATTATCTGTGCAGAAGCATTGAAAACGTAAGCCGTTGATTTCGAGGAGATTAGGGGTCGGATCCCTTCAAGGAATCCGACCCCTTGGTTATTCGTAACTGCCTCATTTGGATGTACTTTCAATATATCCGATACCTAAGAATCTCACCTATCAAACCTTTTAAACATCCATCTTATCAATACTTTAGCAGGAAAAGAAATACCAGGAGGTAGGTTCATTTTAAAAAATAGAATTATAATGCGTTTAGCTGTTTTTTTATCCTTTAGAAAATAAACTAAGGAAAAATAAATAGCCATCGTCATAGCTGAAAAAATAAACAATCGAAGGTATGGATGTTCTTTAGTTGTATCCAAATCGATATAAGGTAACTCAGGAATCATTTTTTCAAACTCCCTTTTAGCTCTTTGAAAAACTCTCTCTGTGAAATCACGAGAATATTGTTGTTCTAATTGATGAGCGATCAAGACTTTCAATTTTGAAAAATCTTGAAGCAGTTTTTTTCTTTTGGAGATGGTTGGATAAGTGGGTTCCATGGTGTCAATTTTAAGTTAAAAATTTTCGTGCTTCCTAATTGAAAAGACTAAACGAAGAGTTACAATAAACGCAATGACAAATCCGATGAATCCTAAAAGTGGAATTGTCTCAAAAATAAAAGGAGGAACTTTCGCTAAAATTATCAAAGAAGATCCCATCAATAGAGCTGCTAAAACAATCGCTACAGAAAGTCGGTTGGAGGTGATCTCCATTTTTCTATAAAACTCATCCAAGCCTTTATGTTCAAACTCAATATGTAATTTCCCTTCTTTTATTTTATGAATAATGTCCTGTGCATCTTCTGGAAAATCTGCAATCAATCGAGTTAATTGAACCGCTGAATGCATAGCGGTTTGTCCCATTCTTTTAGGCGAAAATTCTTTTTTCCAAATCTTACCTAAGTAAGGCTTAAGGTTTTCGATTGCTTTAAAGTCTGGATCAAGATTACGTCCTACGCCTTCCACAATGACAAGTACTTTGAATAGTAACAATAGATTTGGAGGGAATTTAATTTTGTATTTAAAGAAAATTAAATTCATCATGTCAGTCACTTCTTCCAAATGAATTTCCCCCATAGTCAAGTGAGAGTATTCCGAAAACCGATCATTGATTTCTTCTTCCATTGTTGAAAAAAAATGGAGAGAATTAATTTCTGACATTTTCATGAAAATCGACTTCAATTTCTTGGCGTTTTTTGCAGTAAATGCAAAAAGAATATCTTCTAATAATTGTCTATCGTCACGCGTAATGCTACCCATCATTCCAAAATCAAGGAAACAAATTTTTCCATCGTTCATAATGAAAATATTCCCAGGATGAGGATCAGCATGATAAAAACCATGTACGAAAATTTGTTCGAAGTACAAGTCAATTCCTTGCTTGGCAATTTGTTTTCGATTGATTCCTAGTTCATCGAGCTTATCGAAGTTGTTAATTTTTACTCCTTCGACGTACTCCATACAGATTACTTTTTTGTTGCTCAATTCTTTGTAAAGACTCGGCACATAGATATCTGTTCGGTTTTTGAATAGTCTAGCGAAGCGAGTTAAATTAACTGCTTCTAAGTTGAATTTTAATTCTTTTATAATTGATTTTTCAAAAACCTTGACTAACTCTGAAGGCTGGAAAACGCCATATTTAGGAAAATAAGTTTCAATGATGGAAGCTAAAGTTTTTAAGATGGTGATGTCAGCTTTAATATTTTGAGCAATGTCAGGTCGTTGAATTTTTAAGACGACTTCTTTTCCTCCTGTCAAAACCGCTCGGTGCACCTGTGCCATTGAAGCGGAAGCTATTGGATTATAATCAAAAGATTCTACCATCTCATCCCAAAGATCTCCAAACTCATTTTCCAAAATTTCCTTAATGACATTTTCAGGAACTTTTGGTGCAGCATCTTGTAGTTTTGTTAATTCTATAATTAATTCATCAGGAAGAATATCTGGACGATTACTTGCGATTTGAGCAAATTTGATAAAGGTGGTTCCTAGCTCCTCACAGACCATTCTTATTCTTTCGTAACGTGAATACGTTGTTATAGATTTGCCTTTACGTCTAGGGATTAATCTTTCGGAAGGAGGGATCAAACGATTCAAAGGAGGATGAGTAATCACATCTTCGAATCCATATTTAGCTAGAACTGCAACAACTTGTCGAGTTCTTTTTAATTGAGATACAGATTTTTGTTTCGTTGGAGCCACAGGAATTAATTTTAAATGAAAAATTTTGAATGATAGAATTATCATAAGATTCTATCATTCAAAATTTAAAACTTAAGGAATGGTTATAATTATTTTTTAATCATTCTTAAGCAAGTAAATCCGAGAAAGCTTTTTTCAAATGCTGATATGATTCAGACACTTCTGTTGAAAAATTTTCCCACTTTTTATCTTCAGCTTGTCGATCTTTGACCATGCTTCTTATCTCGTTGATCCGTCCGATCAATTCTGATTTTCGATTATTCAAATTTTCTCGATTCTCATAATCACTCATGGCAACTTGGAGTCGGTAACCATCCAATTTAGTTTTGAAAGTATTCAAGTTTCTCTGAAGAGACTTTCTAACATCGTGTGATTCAGTTTTGATGGCAAACTCTAAGTCATAGATGTGTTGCAATACTATTTTTTTATAATTATCAAACTTCCTTTTTGTATCAGGAATAGGGTTGTCTAATTTATTTTGTAGTGCTGCAAATTTATCCATCAAGTCTTGCTCATGTTCAACAGAGAGTTGTGCAGTTTGGCGTAATAAAGCTCTTTCCTTACTAATATAATCGTAAAGGTTTTTACGTTCTTCTTCAATAAGTTCTTTAGCTTCAGCTTTACCCAAGGCAGCTTGAACTCTAAGTTCATCCATTAATGATCTAAAACTTTCTAAAGTTTGTTTTCCTTTTTCTTTTAAATCCGTGGTGTCTCTCATTTTTATACATTTTTAGAAATATCAAATAAATAGGTTTTAATGGCATGAATAAGCAAATAAATAATGCTTATCTCTCACTTTCAAAAATATCCTAACTTTCATTTTTACGTCATGATTTTTATCAACTATTAGGTTGATTTTTATCATGCTCAAAACATAAAACCAATATTATTTTTACTTTAAAAAAATGAGATGACTGAATTAGAAAAACTTCTTTCTCCACTTCATCCAGCCGAGCAAGCACTAATTGCCACACTCTTCACTTGGGGAGTAACTGCTCTTGGTGCAGGTTTGGTTTTCTTTTTCAAAAAAATAAATCAGAAAGTTTTAGATGCCATGTTGGGATTTGCTGCAGGGGTGATGATCGCTGCCAGTTTTTGGTCGTTGCTCGCACCAGCGATTGAGATGGCAAGTGTGACCAGCGATTTTCCTGAATGGTTTCCTGCATTGGTTGGTTTTATGAGTGGCGGTATTTTTCTAGCAGTTTTGGATAAAATATTACCACACCTTCATCCAGGATTTGAAATGGAAAAATCAGAAGGAATAAAAACGTCTTGGCAAAGAAGTGTGCTTTTGGTTTTGGCGATCACGCTGCACAACATTCCCGAAGGATTAGCCATTGGAGTAGCTTTTGGAGCGGTAGTTCATGGATTACCTTCCGCAAGTTTGGGGGCAGCGATAGCATTAGCTATTGGAATTGGATTGCAAAATTTCCCAGAAGGGACAGCTGTATCTGTTCCACTTCGAAGAGAAGGAATGTCTCGGCGCAAAGCATTTTTTTATGGACAAATGTCAGGTATGGTAGAACCAATTGCAGGGGTCGCAGGTGCTCTTATGGTAATTTCTATGCAAGCATTTTTGCCTTATGCTTTATCATTTGCAGCAGGCGCAATGATTTTTGTGGTCATCGAAGAGTTGATCCCCGAAGCACATTTAGGAGGTAATGCAGATACGGTAAGCTTAGCAACTTTAGTTGGGTTTAGTACAATGATGGTTTTGGATGTAGCGTTAGGTTAGCTTTTAGAAAAAACTGGTTAATAAAAGAGCCAATAAAGCCAACAATAATCCCCATCGAATCAATCGCCAAGTTTTGGGATGATGTCGAAAGGATAAAGCGAAACTTTCTACTCCTAAAACTATTGTAATTGCAAATAACATCGTTAATGCCCAGTCGCTTTCCCATGCATCAAATATTAAGGCTCCTATAATAATTCCAACTGCCATCAAAACTTGAATGCGGACAGACCATGATAATTCATTATGAAAATCTTTAAAGGTTTTATTTTTCATCCTAGTTAATTTTTAATGATTAAAAAATTGAACTTACTCACCACCTTCTCATCTCTTCTAAAAATATTGAAATCTGATTTTTAATCTAATGATTTTTATCACAAAACGTTTTGATTTTTGTCAGGCTGATAAAAGTTATAAATTCTAGTTGAGAAAAATCACTATTACTTCATTTGATGAAACCTATTTTTGGAAGGAGCAATATTTTTTAATTAAATAAAAATCATTATGTGTTTTTCAGCAAGTACAAGTTTTATAGCAAGTGCAGTTCTGGGGGGCGTAGGTGCAGTTGCTTTAGATAGAGCGAAGACCTCTTCGATGAAAATATTTGCATTGACACCAATGTTGTTTGCTATTCAACAGTTTATAGAAGGTGTAGTATGGATGGCACTTTCCAATCCTGAAGGAGAATTTGCTTCGATGTGGTTATCAAAAGCAGTTTATGCATTCTTGGTTTTTGCGTGGGTAGTTTGGCCGGTTTTCATTCCTTTTTTCATGATAAAACTTGAACAAGATCCTCAACGAAAAAAAATACTAAAAGGACTTTTGATAAATGGGGTTGTTATTGCGATCGTATTAATTTACATATTAGCGAATTACAATATGTCTGCACAGATTAGTGATTATCATATAAGGTACGATCGAGATTTTCAAACTGATTGGGTCTGGGTGTTTGCTGTTTTTTATTTGGCTTCTACCGTTTTTCCTCACTTTGTTTCGAGTGTAAAAAAAATGTGGTACTTGGGAGTAATCAATTTAGTGTCATATGTTTTTTCTAAAATATTTTTTGCAGGATATTTGATTTCGGTTTGGTGTTTTTTTGGAGCAGTATCAAGTATAGTAGTGTTGGTAATTATATTAGAAGCTCAGAAAAAGACATCTGAGGATGTTAGAAAAATCTCCCATAAACTCGAATAGCAAAAGAGAGTTTCACGCAAAGGTCGCTAAGAACGCAAAGAGTTGATAATTACATCTTTGCGTTCTTAGTGACTTTTATATGAAACAGTTCACCCCATTGGCTAGAGAGAATTGTGAGTAATCATTAAATTTTTTTTTGAAAAAAAAGGTGACAAAACTTTCTAAAAATGATGATAATTATCATCGTTCCCATCCTCTCATTTTAATAGCTTAGTTCCTAACTAAAATTTTAATTGAGTTTTATTTTTATAACAATATAATTACTAATAAAATCTAGTTATGGAAATTGATAATAAATATCGCACCGTTTTATTGGAAGCAATGGAAGAATTGATGTATAAAACTTCCATGGAGTTAGAATCATTCAAAGGACAACCTATGACGCCTAGACGTAAAACTCTAACTCAAAAACAAAAGGATATAGAGGAGTTACAACACTTAATTTTTAACTTTGGGAAGCGTTAAAATAAAACTTTAGTATTTTTGCAAATGTATTGTTATCTGTTTTGTTTTTTTACTAAAAAACCCACCTCTGCTTTTTTGATGTTTTCTAAGCCTTGTAGTAAAGCATCAGCATTAAAAGAAATGCTATCGATGCCAGCCTCTACTAAAAATTGTGCAAATTCAGGGAAGTCACTAGGAGCTTGGCCGCATAATCCGATTTTGATGTTGTTTTCTTTTGCAGCTTTTATTGAATTTATAATTAGTTGTTTAACTGCAGGATTGTTTTCATCAAATAAGTTACTGATCAACCCATTATCTCTATCCAAGCCCAGCGCAAGTTGAGTTAAATCATTCGTACCGATAGAAAACCCATCAAAGACTTTGGCAAATTCATTGGCTAAAATAACATTACTCGGTATCTCGATCATGGTGTAAATTTCCAAACCGTTTTCCCCTCTTTTTAAACCATAACTTGCCATCAAATCCACGACCTTTTTCCCTTCTTCTACAGTTCTGCAAAATGGAATCATTAATTTGACATTGGTCAATCCCATTTTATTTCTAACCACTTTCATTGCCTCACATTCAAGTCGAAATCCTTCTTGATAATTTTCATGATAATATCTTGACGCTCCTCTAAAACCAAGCATTGGATTTTGTTCTTTAGGTTCAAATTGTTGGCCACCGATGAGGTTAGCATACTCATTAGATTTAAAATCACTCATTCTTACAATCACATCTTTTGGATAAAATGCAGCAGCAATAGTTCCAACAGCTTGTGAAAATTTATCAATAAAGTAATCCGTTTTTTGAACATACCCTTCAGTTAATTTTTCAATTTCTTGACGAGCAGTTTCATCTTCCAATTCATCAAACTTTACCAACGCCATCGGGTGAGTAAGGATGGAATTATTAATAACAAATTCTACTCGCATCAAACCAATGCCATCATTAGGGAGCATTGCATATTGAAACGCTCGATCAGGATCTCCGAGAATAAGCATTGTCTCAGTTTTGGTTTTTTGAATATTATCAAGTGGAATGTTTTTTTCTTCCCACTCCAAAATTCCATCATAAACGAATCCTGTTTTTCCTTCGGCAGAAGAAACGGTAACCATTTGTCCATCTTTAATTTTTGAAGTTCCATCGGTAGTTCCAACTACTGCAACTGCACCCAATTCTCGTGCGACGATGGCAGCATGACTAGTTCGACCACCAGAGTCGGTGATGACTGCTGCAGCTTTTTTAAGTATCGGATCCCAATCTGGATCAGTAGAATAAGTAACTAAGACTTCCCCTTTTTGAAGCAAATGAGCATCTTTAGGTGTATTTAAGATCCGAGCTTTTCCAGAAGTTATTTTATTCCCTAAGCCACTTCCTGAGCTAAGCACTCGACCTTTTTCTTTTAATTTAAAAATTGTAAATACATTGTTATTAATATTTGCATGAACAGTTTCAGGACGTGCTTGTACGATGTATAATTTATCTGTGATACCATCTTTTGCCCATTCGATATCCATTGGTATTTGGTAATGATCTTCAATGAGTACTGCCCATTTTGCCAATTGCTCGACTTCTTCATTCGTAAGTGTAAACTGTTTTTGTTTTTCTGAAGGAGTAGGAATGTTGAGTGTGGATTTCCCCAAGATATTATTTTTATTATAAATGAGCATTTCTTTTTTACTGCCCAGTTTTTTAGAAATAACACTTTGTTTTTTAGTTTTTAAAGTAGGTTTAAATACCAAAAATTCATCAGGTTCGATTCTACCCTTGACCACATTCTCACCTAGTCCCCAAGCACTCGTCAGTACAACCACATCTCGAAAACCACTATCTGGTTCGAGTGTAAAACCAACTCCTGCACAAGCTAAATCAGACCGAACCATTTGCTGAATCCCAATAGAAAGTGCTACCTCCAAATGGTCAAAACCCATGTCCTCTCGGTATTTGATGGCACGGTCAGTAAAAAGAGAAACATAGCAATCAAGACATGCTTTTATCAATTGGTCATCACCTTTTATGTTGAGAAAACTTTCTTGCTGTCCGGCGAAACTTGCTTCAGGTAAGTCTTCTGCTGTAGCACTACTTCTTACCGCTAAAGAGCATTCCGCTTCCAGTCGCACTTCTAAGTTTCGATAAGCAGAAAGAATAGCTACTTGTATGTCATAAGGGATATCTCCTTTTGCGATTAATTGTCGTGCCTCCTTTCCTATGTCATTAAGGTTTGAAAAATTTTCTCTATCTAATTTTTCAAATACTTTTTTTAGAGAGCCTTCTAAAAAGTTTTCTGATATAAATTTTCGATAGGCACTAGCTGTAACAGCAAATCCATCTGGAACTAAGATTCCTTTGGAGTTCAAATTTTGAAACATTTCTCCAATAGATGCATTTTTGCCACCTACCTTATTTACATCATTGATATTGATCTGGTTAAAATCAAGAATATGCCTAGTCATGATCTCTAACTTTAAAAAAGTTAATAATACTGGTTTCTTTTAATTATGATTTTCATCACCATGTGAAAGGGTTATTATTTTTAACTTACAATTTAAGATGAAAAGGAAAAAAGGGAAATGATTTTCATCAAATTCATATTGATTTTTCTCATAAATTACTAACTACTAATTTTTTTATAAAACAAAAACCAAGTGGCAATGAACAAACTTAAAATGCTAGAGACAATGTTTGAGGAAGCAACAATTGGTATTGTGGTGGTGGATGCTAAAGGAGAAATAATACGAGCGAATTCTTTTTCTGAAAATTTATTTGGTTATAAAAATGGAGAATTAATTTCGCAAACAATAGAAATTCTTTTGCCAGAATCTAATCGAACTCAACATGTGAAGAATCGTCATGAATATCAGGAAAATCCTGTTCCTCGATGTATGGGAGAAAATTTAGAATTGTATGGTTTGCGAAAAGATGGTTCTGAATTTCCAGTAGAGGTAAATTTAAGTCACATAAAATTTAATGGGTCTCTATATAATATTGCCTATATAAGTGATGATAGTGTTCAGCAGAATATGTTGAAAGAAATGAAAGAGGGAAAAGAAATTTTGGAGGAAGCACAAAAGTTGGCACATGTGGGAAGTTTTGAAATTGATATGGGAACAGAGGAGCTAAAAATGTCTGATGAGATGCTTAGAATTTTTGGCTTAGAATCATCGAAGAAGGCTTATTATTTAAAAGATGGGATTGACCTAATTCATCCAGATGATAAACAAATGGTTTTAGATTACCATCAAAAGATGTTAGCTGAAAAGAAAGGATATAATTTTGGATATCGGATAATTACAAAGAAGGATGGATTAAAATATTTGGAAGTGAAGCGTAATTTGAAATTTGACAAACATAGGAATTCCTACAAAATTATTGGAGTAGTGCAAGATGTTACAGCTCTCAAAAAAGCACAAAATATTTTTGAAGATATTTCAAGAATTGTTGATGAATCATTGAATGAAATTTTCATTTTTGATGCCGAGACCTTAAACTTTATTCAAGTTAATAAAGGAGCAATAAATAATTTAGGATATACCTTAGAAGAAATGCAGTCGATGACTCCTGTGGAGATTAAACCAGAATTTGATGAAACAAAATTCGTAGAATTGATTCTTCCTTTGAAAAACAACAAGGTGAATAAATTATTAATTGAAACGATTCATAAACGAAAAGATAAAACAACCTATCCTGTAGAAGTTCATTTGCAATATTCCAAATTGGGAACCCAACCGGTATTTGTGGCGATTGTTTTGGATATTTCTGAACGGAAAAAATATGAATTGAAAATGGTGAAGCAAGCTAATGAAATGGAAGGGAAAATAATAGAACGAACTCAGGAATTAAAAGCTAGCGAAGCCAAACTTAAAAATGCCCTAGAAAAAGAAAGAGAGTTAAGCGAGCTAAAATCTCGTTTCGTTTCAATGGCGTCGCATGAATTTCGAACACCATTAAGTTCTATTTTATCTTCTGCTAATTTGATTGGGCTGTATGAGCAAGGTGAGCAGCAAGAAAAAAGAATGAAGCATATTAAACGAATTGAATCTTCTGTTCGAAATTTAACAATGATTCTAAATGATTTTCTTTCATTGGAAAAATTGGAATCGGGGAAAATTAGGTTTAGTCCTTCGGAGTTTAAAATAGAAGGTTACATTAATCAAATAATTGAAGAAGTAAATCTTACTGCTAAAAAAGGTCAAAAAATAGTACATTATCATCATGGCTCTAACAATATAATTACGGATGAACATTTACTGAAAAACATTTTAATTAATTTGTTATCCAATGCAATTAAATATTCCCCTGAAGAAAAAAATATAGAATTAAAAACTCAAAATGAGAATGGGAAATTGAAAATACAAGTGGTAGATTATGGAATTGGAATTCCCGAATCAGAACAAAAAAATATGTTCACTCGATTTTTTAGAGCAAATAATGTAACGAATATTCAGGGGACAGGTTTGGGATTGACTATTGTAACCAGATATTTGAGGTTGATGAATGGAAAAATTTGGTTTGAAAGTAAAGAAGGAGAAGGAACCACTTTTTTTGTAGAAATTCCGAATGGGAAAAATTGATTGCGTGAAAATATACTATCATGATGATTTAATAAAAGCCTCCTTATCAATTATAAAGTAAAGCCTGATATTTTTTTAATGTCAGGCTTTACTTTTTTTATTTATGATTTTTGTCACTTGACATTAATCATTTTTTTTTTTGATAAAACTCATTTTTTTCAAAAAGGAATCACCACATCTTTGACATGACTTTTAAAAAAACAATTATGAAAAATTTAAAATTTTTAATTGATGTAGTAAACGTTGTGGTGGATGCGAGATATAATATGGATTTTACTGATGCTATAAAATATGAAGAAACTCCTAGCCCTGAGCCAGATAAAATCAATAACCGTGGTTTTAGTTTTACAGTCGGAGTAGCTTTCCCAATAGGTAAATAAAGATCAATGACGCTCCAAGAAACTTATTTTTTGGATTAGTAGTGTGAAAGAGCGGATGCAAAAGAGCGTTCGCTCTTTCCAATATTTAATAACAATTCATTTACAAAATAATAAAAACCAAATATTATGAAAGAAACTAAAAAAGAAGTTCCTCCAATTATTTATAAAAATAATCCAAAAATAATTAGCATTATTTCATATTTGACTATAGTAGGATGGTTGTTAGGATATGTCTTAAATGATCAAAAATCACCTTTAGCCTCTTTTCATCAGCGTCAATCATTAGGAATTTATTTAGTGTTTTTAGTGTCGAGTATGTTGATGTGGGTTCCTATTTTAGGATGGATTGCTGGTGTTTTAGTTTTCTTGTTGGGAGTAGCACTTTGGTTAATCGGTATCTCAGATGCTTTCCGAGAGAAAATGGATGCGGTTCCAATTTTAGGGGTTAATTTTCAAAAATGGTTTGCAGGATTGTAATATTAATTCTGCTTTGATTTTTGTAAGTGCCTTAACTTTAAGGAAATAAAAAAATCGCAATCTTAAAAAAAGATTGCGATTTTTTTTGTGGAGCTGCCGGGAGTTGAACCCGGGTCCAGACAAAGCATCTGAGAGCTTTCTACATGTTTATTTTCTATTTAATTTTCGAGCGATGACAAGGAAGAAACCAACCCGCACCATCACCTTATCCTCCATAAATTTCGCTTCATAGTGGAGGTCCCCTAATCCGCTAGCCTAAGTGCTCTTTCGAGCGGGTGATATGCGGCACGCTGTGTATTAGGCGTCAAGCGCACGGCACAAAGGCTTCTAATTCCTTGAATTAGGCAGCCATGGCGAATCGTTGATTGCCATTTAAAAGTGGTTAATTACTATTTTTTAACGGAGTAAGTAATTTTGCTCCGACATGCTTACTAACCGAAAATCTTTCCTGTCGATTCCAGTCAGCCCCGTGGGAATATCGAATATTGAACAAGGAATTTCAATTTGAGAACTTCACAGTTGGATATTCCCTAGCGAAGCGTTCGAATTCATTATTCTATTTAATATTCATTTACTCAAAACTCTTTTGTTTCAAGCGGTTGCAAAAGTAATAACATTATTGACTAATGTAAAGTTTCGCAGTATTGCTTTTTTTTATTTTTTCGGAAAAATATAAACCAATTTTGAAACTAAAAAAAATGCGGAATCGTTCGCAATCTCGTATATTCGCACCCAAAATAAATTTGAATTTTGAATAGTTGAGTTTTGAATCATAATTAGGTTGTGTTTTTCGAAATCAAAATTCAAAATTCAATCATTCAAAATTAAATAGTATGTCAGGTCCAAAAAGATATTTAGTTACTTCTGCTCTTCCATATGCCAATGGTGAATTACACCTTGGACATTTGGCTGGTGCATATTTACCAGCCGATATTTATGTTCGCTACTTGCGGTTGCAAGGAAAAGATGTAGCATACATTTGTGGCTCTGATGAAAATGGAGCGGCGATTACTTTGCGTGCAAAAAAAGAAGGAATTACTCCTCAAGAGATTGTCGACAAGTATCATAATTTATTCAAAACGACTTTTGAGAAGTTAGGTATTTCATTCGATTATTATCACCGAACAAGTGCTCCTTTGCATCATGAAACTGCTCAAGATTTTTTCAAAAAATTATTGGAAAAAGGAGATGAGTTTGAAGAAAAAGTGAGTGAGCAATATTATGATGAAGGATTCGATCAGTTTTTAGCAGACAGATATATCATCGGAACTTGCCCAAATTGTAGTCATGATAAAGCTTATGGAGATCAATGTGAAAATTGTGGAAAAGATCTTTCTCCAACTGAATTGATTAATCCAAAATCTACCTTGAGTGGAAATAAGCCAGTTTTAAAATCTACCAAACATTGGTTTTTTAAATTAGATAAACATGAAGCGTGGTTAAAGGAATGGATCGAAGAAGGAACACTTGACGGCGAACCTCACCACAGCGTAAAGTCTTGGAAAAATCATGTGGTTGGACAATGTAAATCTTGGTTGGACGGAGGACTTTTACCTCGCTCAATTACGCGAGATTTGGATTGGGGAATCCCAGTTCCAGTTGAAGGTGCGGAAGGAAAAGTGTTGTACGTTTGGTTTGATGCGCCAATTGGTTATATCTCTTCAACTAAACAATGGGCTGCCGAAAATGGAAAGAACTGGGAAGATTATTGGAAAAGCGATGATGCCGAATTAGTGCATTTTATTGGAAAGGATAATATCGTTTTTCATTGTATTGTTTTCCCTGCGATGTTGAAAGCACATGGAGATTTCAACCTACCTGTGAATGTACCAGCAAATCAATTCTTAAATTTTGAAGGCGATAAGTTTTCTAAATCGAGAGGTTGGGGAATTGAGCAAGATGAGTATTTAAGAGTTTTTGAAAATTTCGAAAACAAAGAAGATGCTTTGCGTTATGCGTTGATTCGAAATATGCCAGAGAATAAGGATAGTGATTTCAAATGGGATGATTTCGTTGATTTCCATGATAATGAGTTGGTAGCAAATGTTGGAAATTTTATCAATCGAGTAGTTGTTTTGACGAATAAATATTTTGATGGAAAAGTACCTTCTGTTGATATAGATTTAAAAGAAATTTTAGCTGAAGTTGAAGTTTTAACGCAACGATTATGTCAAGAGATTGAAAATTTCCAATTCAAACCTGCGGCAAGTACTTTGATGGAAATATCAAGTTGGGGAAATACTTATTTGCAAGATGCTTCACCTTGGACGATTTATAAAACTGATCCTGAGAGTGAGAAAATCAAGGAAACGATGTTGGTGAGTTTACAAATCGTTGCTTTGTTAGGTGTTTTGACAAAACCATTTTTACCATTTTCTTCTGATAAAATTCAAGGATTATTGAATTTGCCGGAAGTACAAAGTGGAGATTTAGTTGAAATATTGGAGCGACTTCAAGATGGAAATCCAATCTTAGAAGCAGATGGTCAAATTGGCGAACCTAGTTTACTTTTTGCAAAAATTAATGATCGAAAAGATACTTCTCGATTGGAAATTGTGAATGCACAAAAAGAAAAATTAGCAGCAGCACTCGAAGCTAAGAAAGCCAATGAGCGAGCTCCTGTAAAAGAGGAAATCACTTTTGACGATTTCACCAAACTTGATATCCGAACTGGAAAGATCATCGAAGCTGAAAAAATGAAAAAGGCAGATAAGCTCTTAAAAATAAAAGTGGATTTAGGTTTCGAAGAAAGAACTGTCGTTTCAGGTATCGCAAAATTTTATAAACCTGAAGATATTATCGGTCAACAAGTTTTACTTCTGGCAAACCTCGCCCCTAGAAAAATGAGAGGGGTGGAATCGCAAGGAATGATTTTGATGGCTGAAAATGAAAAAGGTGAATTGAGTTTTGTGAGCCCAAAAGAAGGGTGGGGGAATGGATTTGGAGTGAGTTAAAGCAAACCCCAGCCCCTAAAGGGGAGCCTTTTTCGATTATGCCTTCGGCAATCGAAAAAGTTAATGATGATTTGTTTGACGATATTAGTTTAATAAAAAAGGATCTTGAAAATAAATTTCAAGATCCTTTTTTATTAATTCAAGCGAGAGGCAGTAAATAATTAACTTTTTTCCTTGCCGAAAGGCAAAGAAAAAAGGCTCCCCTTTAGGGGCTGGGGGTTCTACCTCATCTTCGGTCTTCTCCTTTTTCCTCCTGGTTGCATCATATTTCTTCGACCTTGACCTTGCGCATTTTTCATTTGACCTCTTTGTTTGAAAGCCAAATCAAATTGAGCAATCTGATCTTTTATTTGTTGTTGAGTTACTTTTAATTTTTTAGCATTCATGAAATAAACTTTCGCAGCATTCCATTTTTGCTTTTGTGCATTGATGTTAGCGAGTTGCAATTGCACCATTGCTTTTTCATCATCAGTTGGCAAATCGATAGCTTCTGCTTTTTTGAAATATGCTTCAGCAGCATTATTATCTTTTTTATTCATCGCCAACGAGCCTTTGAGTATATTGTAAAACGCTTGATTTGTTTTGTACAAATATTCTGGTTTCCAAGTCAAATTAAGTCTTTCTTCAGCTTCGTCAAATTTCATTTCTTGAACCAATTGAGCAGCAGATTGAACCGTACCCAATAAAATATAACTTGCTAAAAGTCCTAATCCAACTAGAATAAATGGCAAGGAATACCAAAATCCTTGAAAGATCGCTAATAAAACACCGCCTACTAAAAACAAGGCGATTAATGCTAATTTGAGTTTAATATTAATTGAAAACATCGTTATGTATTTTTTGATTCTTTGACATAATTGTAAAATCTATCAAAGATTATTTTTTTAAAATATGAGTTTAAACCATTGATTTTCAACGGGCTGCAAAGATACGGATTACCTTTCAATTTCATAGAAAAGTTGAACTAATCCAGTTGAATAAGTTATGCTATCTGTTAATTTTAGTTTTTTTGGAGTATCTATTTTCTCAAATAATGGTTTTCCATTTCCAAGAATTAATGGATGAACGGCAATCATTAATTCATCAACTAAATCTAAATTGATCATTGCTGTAGTCAAACTCGCTCCGCCGAAAAGCCAAATATCTTTTCCTTCATAATTGATGATTTTTTTGACTTCCTCTTCGATATTTCCACTAATTATTTTAGGACCGTTTTCGCTATTTTTTAAAGTATTAGAAAAAACAATTCTTTCTTTATCTGCGAATGCTTCCGGAGCCATTTCTAATAATTGTACATAACTTTTTCTACCAAAGAATATGGTGTCAATTCGATTTAAAAAATCCGTCATTCCATAATCTTGATCGGTAAAACACCAATCAATTTCACCATTCGCTCCTTCGATAAATGAGTCAAGTGTAGTACATAAATTCAAAATGATTTTTCTCTTTTTCATATTCTACCTTTTAATGCTTGTTCCAATTTTTTCAAATTTTCCTTAATCATCAAATCATTAGAATTAAAAGATTCTGCTTTGATTCTAAATTCATTGGCTTTTTGATATTCCTTTTTAACAAAATGAACATGTGCAATGTTTATGGCAACCAAGGCATTATCTGTCGGAGTTCGTAATCCTAAGTCTAATGCTTGCTTCAAATGTTGCTCACCAAAACCAGTTTGTTTCCTTTGTAAAGCAATCATTCCCATCACGAAGTAATAATATGCTCGATGTGTTTTTAATAAAAAATCAGGACGCTTGGTTTGTAAAATTAAATTCTCCGCAGTATCCACATCACCTTTATTCAGTCTTCCAAAAGCCAACATCACATTTCCAAACAAAAAATGCGTAACTAAAATTATCAAACCAGCTAAATACATATACCAAGCAGAATTGAATCCAACTTTGAAATGAATAAGCGCTCCTAAGGCGACGATAACAACTCCAATTAAAAATCTAATTCTTGCAAAAAACATAACTTATTTTTTTATTAATCAATGATTAACCAATCGTCAATCGATTTTCCATTTATATCTAAATCAAGATCATAATAACCAATAGATTTATGGTGAAGGTTATAGGTCTCAATTTCTTCGGAGTCAAAAAGCCCAATTCTGGTTCTTACAAAAGGAGAAATGCCATTGGTTTGTTCAAAGATTAATTCATGCTTAATGAATTTAAGACATATTTCATCTAAAGAATATCCTTTCAATTCATTAGGATTATCATTAAAACAATTTGACAAGGAAGTTTTACAAGATATTATTGCTCTTTGTTTGAGATCGTATTTTTTTACAAAATCTTTTAAAAATTTATTAACATCATGTGTTGTCATTTATTTTAAATTGTTTTATTCAGCAACATCCAATTCCCTTTTACTTCCAAATAACTTCCTTCAGGGAAAACTGCTTTAAAATCTTTATGATAAAAAACTTTCGTTCGTTCCACATCTTTTGGATAATTCGCTAAGCGATTGAAGAGTAAAATACCATCATCACTCACCAACGTTTTTAATTTTTTTAAAAAATCATGTTCCTCAAATTCCTCAGGCACAATGTCATCTAAAAATACATCCATGCAAACTAAATCAAATTTTTGTTCCGTTTGCATCACATAAGCAAAAGCATCTGCGCAGATCATTTGGATATTTGATTCGAGTTGTGGTAAGGCATATTTGGAGGCAAGATAAATGACGGATTCGTCAATTTCGACAGCAGTATAATTATATTTTTTTCCAAAATTCTTTTCCAGCATCAAAGGAATACTTCCTAAACCTAATCCTAAGACCAACACGTTTTTAATCGGATATTTATCTAAGTCAACATTTTTGAATGCTTCAAAAAAATTGTCATACAAATCTTCAAATGAATAAATAGCATTAGCCGTCGATAATTGATATCGACCTCGACTAAGACTTACATATAAATGTGGATTAATTTCACTCGGTGCACTTTCGATGTGAAACTCAAAGAAGTAACTCAGTAATTTTTTCCAAAAAGGAGGTTGGATTGGTTCGATGATAATTTTTTTGAAAAGATCGCTCTGACCTCTGACAGCGAAGCGATCTCAATTAAGATTCCCAACTTCGATTCCCAGAAGTCAGTTCATATACTTTTTCTAGAATCTTTCTTTCTACCTCGTCAAATTCAATTTTCCGACGTTCCATTACTTTCTCAGCAGTATCAAAAGCTTTGTCAGTTTTGTAGGTCTTTAAGCCTCCTGATCCACCCCAAGTGAAAGAAGGAATAAAATTTCGAGGATAACCTGCACCAAAAATATTGGAAGAAACACCAACAACAGTTCCTGTGGTAAACATGGTATTGATTCCAGATTTACTATGATCACCCATAATTAAACCGCAAAATTGCAAGCCAGTTGGAACAAATCGTTCGCTAGGGTAATCCCAAATTTTGATATTTGTATAGTTGTTTTTTAAATTTGAAGTATTGGTATCTGCTCCAATATTACACCATTCTCCAAGGACACTATTGCCTAAGTATCCTTCATGGCCTTTGTTAGAGTACCCAGTAAGAATGGCATTATTTACTTCACCACCAATTTTGGAGTGAGGCCCAACAGTTGTGGCACCATAAATCTTTGCCCCCATTTTTACAGTTGAATGATCGCATAAAGCGAATGCACCTCTAATCATTGAACCTTCCATCACCGTTGCATTTTTTCCAATAAAAATTGGGCCGTTAGTTGCGTTCAAGATTGCACATTCAACAGACGCGCCTTCTTCTATAAAAATATTTTCAGGATTAATTACTTGATTGGTTTCAGAAATTGGGGCTGAGATTCTATTTTTGGTCAACAAATCAAAATCCTCTTGAATAGCTTTTCCATTGATAGTAAAAATATCCCACAGGTTATTGATCTTGAGAAAAGGAGTATCCGCTACATCAAATCCTCCTAATTCTTCGATTTCTTCATTATTAATTAAATGTTCAAATTGATGCTCATCTAATCGAGTTGCAATCAATTCTCCATCTTTCAACAAAGCTTCATTTGGAGATAATTCTTGAATCAATTGAACCAACTCTGGCGAAGGCAAAACCGATCCATTAATGACAATATTATCCTCTTCGATATGAATTGGAAATTTGTCTACCAAATAGTCTTGAGTAATGTGGGAAATATTATCCACGTGGAGGTGACGTTGCCACTTTTCTTTAATCGTTAAGATCCCAACTCGCAATTCTCCCACCGGGCGAGTAAAAGTTAGTGGCAATAAACGTTCTCGGACATCGTCGTCAAAAAGTATAATATTCGGCATAGCAGTATTATCTGTGAATTTTTTGTAAAAATATTCTTTTCAACCATGTTTTTAGAAAATTATGGCAAATAATTTTTAATCATCGTGGGACTCTCCGAGTAGTATAAAAAATATGAGTATCAAAGAGTCTTGCTACTATTACAAAAAAAGTCTTGAACACGAATGTTCAAGACTTTTTTTAATAAGAAAAGAAAGAAATAGTGGAAATTATTCCGCTGAATCTTCGCTTTCTTGAGCAGTAGGATTAGCTGCGGCGAATTTTGCAAATTTCTTGTTGAATTTGTCAATTCGACCTGCTGTATCCACAAACTGCATTTTTCCAGTAAAGAATGGGTGAGAAGCTGCGCTAATCTCCATTTTTAAAAGTGGGTATTCATTTCCGTCTTCCCAAGTCACAGTTTCTTTTGACTCTGCACAAGATTTAGTGATGAATTCTACATCATTAGAGATGTCTCTAAAAACCACTTTTCTATAATTCTTTGGATGAGTATCTTTTTTCATGATAATTTCTTTTTTTCAAAATTGGAGTGCAAAGATAGGCTTATTAATGTTGAATTAAAAATGTAAAGGCCATCTTTTTTTATCAAAAACACTATTTTTTATCAATTATTTGGGAAAAAAGCATCTTCAAAGTGCTTAATCGCAAAATTCTGTTCATTTTTATAAATAATCGAAATAATATCAAATCGAATTTCCCAATCGTGTTTAATTTTTCGCATGTAAGCAGCACCTGCCGCAGCCAATAAATCTTCCTTTTTTTGATCGACTGCAATTTCAGGCTCTCCATAATTGTTATTATTTCGAGTTTTCACTTCTATAAAGACTAAAATAGCTCCATCCTTGGCAATAATATCCACTTCCGCTCGACGATATCGCCAATTGATTTCCAGTATTTTATACCCTTTTTGTTCTAAAAAAGAAACGGCGAGTTCTTCTCCACGTTTCCCAAGTATGTTATTCCAAGCCATATCCCTGTCTCCCGAATTCTCGAGAGAACGATTTTCTAAAGTATTTGGAAGCTTTTGAAATTTTCTTTCAAAAGAAGATTTAATGATTTTGCCTCCTCTGTCAAGTCGAATATCGGAAAATATCTTTATTTTCGCCGCAAAAAGAGAGTGTTTATTCAAAAAACAGATTTGAATCCTACTCTTTATTGCCTATTTAGAAAAACACATTTTTAGAATCACAAAAAAGATTAACCGTTAAACATTGAAGTTTATTCCAAATGAAGTTGTGTGAGAAAACGTAAAACGTAAAACGTTCAACGTAAAACGTCCAACGTCCATCCAATACAGTCTAAATTAACAGTTAACCATTCAAAAAAATCATGTCAGACAAAATTAATCCAACTCGAACCAATGCTTGGAAAAAATTAAAAAAGCATCATCAAGAAATGAAACGTGTCCAAATGAAAGATTTGTTTGCAAATGATGCACGTCGATTTCAAAAATTCTCATTGAAATTTGAGGAAATGCTAGTAGATTTTTCCAAAAATAGAATGACTACAGAAACTGTAAGCTTATTGATAGAATTAGCGAAAGAGACTAATCTCCAAGCTGAAATCAAATCAATGTTCGCAGGTGAAAAAATAAACAAAACCGAAGGCCGGGCAGTTTTGCACACCGCTTTGAGAAATCGTTCGAAACGAGCGATTAAAGTCGATGGAAAAAATGTGATGCCTCAAGTGAATAAAGTATTGGAACAAGTAAAAGCTTTTTCGAATAAGGTTATTTCTGGAAAATGGAAAGGCTACACTCAGAAACGGATAACGGATATCGTAAATATTGGAATTGGAGGAAGTGATTTGGGGCCGGTAATGGTGACAGAGGCATTGAAACCATATTGGAAAAAAGGTATGAATGTACACTTCATTTCGAATGTGGATGGAACTCATATTGCAGAAACTTTGAAAAATTTATCTCCAGAAACAACACTTTTTATTATTGCCTCTAAAACGTTTACAACACAAGAGACGATGACAAATGCGCGATCAGCTCGCGATTGGTTTTTGAAAAAAGCGAAAAAGAAAGATTATATCAAAAAGCATTTCGTTGCAGTTTCGACGAATCAAGAAGGAGTAGAAAAATTCGGAATTGCAGCTGAAAATATGTTTGGATTTTGGGATTGGGTTGGAGGTCGATATTCATTGACTTCAGCAATTGGATTGTCGATTGCGTGCACAATTGGGTTTGAAAACTTTGAAGAACTTTTGGAGGGTTTTCATGCGATGGATAAGCATTTTGAGAAAAAGCCATTTGACAAAAATATTCCTGTTTTGTTAGCGCTGATTGGCATTTGGTACAATAATTTTTTCGGAGCAGAGACCGAAGCGATTTTGCCTTACGATCAATATTTGCATCGTTTTTCAGCCTATTTTCAACAAGGAAATATGGAGAGCAATGGAAAATTTGTAGATCGAAATGGAAAGAAAGTAAACTACCAAACTGGGCCTGTTGTCTGGGGCGAACCGGGAACAAATGGGCAACATGCTTTTTATCAATTGATTCATCAAGGCACAAAATTAATTCCTTGCGACTTCATCGCACCTGCTATTTCGCACAACCCAATTGGCGATCATCACGTAAAACTATTATCGAATTTTTTCGCTCAGACGGAAGCGTTAATGAATGGAAAGACGAAGGCAGAAGCAACTGAAGACTTGCAAGCAGATGGAAAAACGAAAGATGAAATTGCGAAGCTTTTACCTTTTAAAGTTTTTGAAGGGAATAGACCAACGAATTCTTTTCTGGTGAAAAAAATAACACCACGAGCACTTGGAAGTTTGATTGCGATGTATGAACATAAGATTTTTGTTCAAGGAATCATTTGGAATATTTATAGTTTTGACCAATGGGGAGTGGAACTGGGCAAGCAATTAGCTAAAAAAATATTACCTGAATTAGAGGATGAAAAAGCTGTGAAATCACATGATTCTTCTACGAATGGTTTGATTAATAATTATAAAAAAATGCGAAGTTAATAGTGATGACTTAGGAGTGATAAGTGATGAGTTTTTCAAACAAAATACTCAACAGTTATTACTTTTATCTAAGGACTAAAATTGAAATTTTCATGAGAAAAGTTTTTCCAATAAGAGGAGCAGTTCAGAATTATGCATGGGGAGGAAAAGAATTCATTCCTAAGTTGATGGGGGTGCAAAACATTGATAATCAGCCTTTTGCAGAAGTCTGGCTGGGTGCACATCAGAGAGGTCCAGCGATGCTGAAAATGAATGGTAAAGAGATTTCATTAAAAGATTTTATAGAAAAAAATCCAAACGTATTAGGCGAAAGAGTGATTAAACAGTTTGGAAAAACATTTCCTTATTTATTCAAGGTTTTGGATGTAAATAAAATGCTTTCCATTCAAACTCATCCTTCAAAGGAGGCTGCAGTAAGAGGTTATTATGCCGAAGAAAAAGCAGGGATTCCAATCACCGCATTTGACAGGAATTACAAAGATGATAATCACAAACCAGAAGTGATGGTTGCGTTGACGGAGTTTTGGTTGTTGCATGGGTTCAAATCTTTAGAAGCAATCGAGGAAGTTTTAAAGTCTGTACCAGAATTTAAAATGTTGTTGGAATATTATCAACGGATTTTGAAAAAAGAAGTGGACAATAAACTATACTACTTTTATAAAAACCTGATGGAGATGTCGCAAAAGATGGTGGATGAAATTTTGCAACCACTAGCAGAGCGATTAAGTTTAGATTTTGTTGCGGGAAAAATTGCAAAAAGTAGTCCTGATTATTGGGCTGCTTTGGCATTCCGAGATAACATGTTGGATGGAGGTCACTTTGATCGAGGGATTTTTTCTATTTATATTTTTAATTTAGTTTGCTTGCAAAGAGGTGAAGGAATTTTTCAAGATGCGGGAATTCCACATGCGTACCTAGAAGGAGTGAATATGGAATTGATGGCTAATTCTGATAATGTTTTTCGAGGTGGACTGACGGTCAAACATGTTGATGTAAAAGAATTGTTAGAACATGTAGTTTTCGAGCCGGTGACTCCAAATATTTTGACTGGAACTGAGATTAAACAAGGAGTGAAAGTATACGAAACATCTGCCCCTGATTTTGAGTTAACTCGAATTCTACTAAAGGATTTTCAAACATATAATTGTACCGAAGCAAATTCTCCTGAGATATTAATAGTGATGAAAGGTGAAGTGATTGTGCAAAGTGGCGCAGAGGAATTTCGATTGGAAAGGGGAGGAGCATTTTTTGCACCGAACGGTTCAGAATATACCTTAGTGAGTGATGGGACGAGTGAAGTGTTCAAGGCTGCTGTGCCAGATAGAAATAATAAAAAAGAGTAATTTATAATCTAGTTTCAATATTAAATTTTTTCTTAATTTTACCGAATGGCTTATCAAACGAATTCTGGAGATTTTTTCGATTATTTGACGCAGCTTCTAGTCGAAAATAAAGTGAGCGAAATGGTTCAAATCCTTTCGGATGCTACATCTTCTGATCCTACCTTGAATGGAGATTTAAAGTTTTTAAAACTCAGAGCGAATAAAAAGTTGATGGTTCCTGTTGGTGGAGTAGGAGGAGCTTCAAAGACACAAATTCAAGATGTAATTAAGTTGGTAAAAGAATTAAAGAATGCTCACTATCGCCGAAATGTGAAAGTGAATACTTTAACTGAGCCTTCTAGAAAGGCGATGAAGCAAATCTCTAAAAATAATAATTCAGGTTCTTCTTCCAAAAAGAAACGATCGGTTTGGCCTTGGATTTTCCTTTTATTTTTGTTGGGTGGAGGGGCTGCTGGTTATTATTTTAAAGATCAGATTTTGCAAAATAAATATGTACAACAAATTATCCCAGAGGGATTATTTTCAAGTAATGATAATGCTGCTACTGAAATAAATAAATCTAATGCTGTACCTGAAAAACCCAAAAGTAAACCTGCTAAAAAAGAAACCACTTCTCCCAAGAAAAAAGTTGTTAAACCTTCTTCTACCATGAGTTCAGGGATTGGAAGATATTTTATTCAAATAGCGAGTTACTCAGAGCTTGAACAAGCAAAAAGTAAACGCAAACGAGTGGAGATGAGTTTTGATCGTGCGGTTATTTTGGAAAAAGAGTTAGGTGGAAAACCAAATTATAAAATCGTTATTCCAGGTTTTACTACCAGGGAAAATGCAGAAGATTTTTACGATGATCGAAAAGTAGATAAATTGTACAATGGCGCTTTTATTCAACCATTTAGTAGTGGTTGTAGCAATATGTCTGAGCTAGAAAAAAATATTTATAGCTGCAAATAGGAGTGAATAGGAATATTTGTTCCTTTAAAATTCAATCAAGAATGAATATCGAACAACTCAAATATCCTATCGGAAAATTTCAAACTCCTGAATCTTACTCCCCTCAAGATATTTCAAATTGGATTTCTATCATTGAACATACACCTGCCCAAATCGAAGCAGCCGTGGATGGATTGACTGATGAACAATTAAATACTCCTTATCGACCTGAAGGTTGGACCGTTCGTCAAGTCGTACATCATTTACCTGATAGTCATATGAACAGTTATATTCGATTCAAATGGACATTGACGGAAGACTCGCCAATTATCAAAGCTTATGATGAAAGATTGTGGGGCGAATTAGAAGATGGGAAAAATGCACCTATTGGAATGAGTGTCCAATTATTAAAAAGTTTACATGTACGCTGGGTCGTTATGCTGAAAAATTTAAGTGAAGCAGATTTAGAAAAAAGCTTCACCCATCCTGAGTCTGGCCATCAAATTTCTCTAAAAGAAATGGTCGCTTTGTATGCGTGGCATAGTCAACATCATTTGAAACATATCACTTCATTGAAGGAAAGAATGGGGTGGTGAGTTTAAACTGTTTTGGCGAAAAAGCGTAACAGTCAAAACAAAATCACATTTTCTCTCTTCGCTTCCTTCTCAACTTCCTCCTTTCCATATCACTCATTGTTTTAAAAAGTTCTCGATTTATTTTTTCCACAGGTTTGATTAAACTCCCATCACCTCGATAATAATAATTAACAGTATAGGGAAAAGGGCGAAGTGGTTGTAAATCTTCATAAGTTCTAATCACGAATGCTTTTTTGCCTGCTAGACCAGCGACTTTTACAGGTTCTCCATTTTTTTCAACAGTTAATTCCTCTTGATGAACAAAACCAAATTCCGCATAAAATTTTTGTTTTTTAGAAAAAGGTAAAGAAGATATAGGATTTAATTTCGCATCAAAAAGGTTCCCCTCTAAATCACCATTTCGTACCTCTACACTTTTATCAGAATAGTAATAATAGACTGGACAAAAAGTAAAATGTTTCTCAAATGTTTTTAAAATATCAGTATGAAATTGTGCCATTGTTGCACTTTCTTTTCTGGCTAAATCACTTCGTCCCATCTTTTTTAATTTTGCAATTTTAGCTTCATTCGTAGGAAGTCGAATGAGCATCACCCCTGACTTCATATTATTTAGTTGATCGGTGGCGGTGTCTTTTCGTAAGTTGAGATTTTTACAATTAGAAAATAGAGTTAGTATAAAAATAGCTAGAATGAATCTGAAAGTCATAGTTGAGTTTTTTAACGTGCTTTAAATTTAACGATGTAAAAATTCAAAATAAAACTCATATTTCAGCACCAAGTAGGAACGAAAAGTCAGTTTTTTGATTTGGACAAAATGGAATTAAAAGAAAGATCAAATTTTGATGTCAAATTTCATCCCTTTTTCTCAATCATTCGTCTGTAAAAACTTTACAATATTACTCACAAGCACTAATTTGCAAACGTTTTTCGTTCCGAAATGAAGTTTTCAATTCATTTCCTAAGGATTTTTCAATTAAAACATTTTATGAAAAAATTTTTTCAAACTACTTTTCTTTTTGCTATTCTGATTTCATTCACTAGTTGTTTTGATGTAACAGAAGAAGTAAAAATGAATGCAGATGGCTCGGGCGAATTACGATTAAATATTGATCTCAGTCAGAGTAAAGGCAATCTTGCAGGTTATATGGATGCAGGTGAAATCAACGGTGTAGAAATTCCTTCCAAAGCCGACATAAAAAAAGAGATCAAAAAACTTAAAAAAGCTTTATCCAAAATAAAAGGTATTTCGAAAGTTAAGGCAAAAAGCGATTTTGATGAATTCGTATTTGAAGTAACTGCGAATTTTGCAGATATGAAAGCATTAAATAAAGCGATCAATGCTTCCGTCAAAACTTTTAACCAAACACCTTTTCCGCTCCCTCGTTTTAAACATTTTTCTTTTAAGGAAAACAAATTCTCTCGACTTTTCGAATATACAGATGAGCGATTTACGCAAGAAGAATTTGATGGAATGATGAGTGTCGTACGATATTTGATGGAGTCAGCTAAGGTGGTGAGTATTTATCGCTTTGAGGAACCAGTTAAAGACATTTCAAACTCAAAAGCTAAAATTTCTCCTTCCAAAAAAGCAGTAATGCTCGAAGGAAATATTGCAGAATTTGCAACAGGGAAAAAGACTTTAGAGAACCATATTTCATTTTAGCATAAATAAAAACTCCTCAAGGATGGAAACAACAACTCTCAATTTTTTTTTAAACAATAAATTATTAAAAACCAATTCAATGAAATTTATTAGAAAAACTGCGCTATTATTTTTACTCATTACAGTAGCAATGAGTGTTCAAGCTCAAAATTTAAAACAATACATCCCAAGTGATGCAACATTCGTAGTGAGTATGGATTTAGCTAATTTGGATAGCAAAATTAGCTTTGATAAGCTAAAAGAATTCGACTTTTACAAAGAGGGGATGAAAGAATTCGAAAAGGAAATGAACCGAGAAAATAAAGACCTCGCTGAAGCATTTAAAAATCCAGCTGCTTATGGAATTGATGTGATGAGTGAGTCTTTTATGTTTGGAAATGTTTCAAAAGAATCTTCTCTTTTTGGATTTGTATTTAATATTTCTGATAGCAAGAAATTCACAAAGTTCTTTAAAGATAATATTGTTCCCGAAGCAAAAGGTGCTGTGATGGGCATGATGGGAAAATTCCAAACAATGACTGACGATGGAGCTACTTTCGCATGGAATGATAAAGTAGGTATCCTCGTAGGTGGAGAACCAAACGACGGTGGAGATCAAGCTTCTGTAGATAACTTTGTTAAAAAAGTGTTGAATGGTTCAGCAAAGAATTCATTCATGAATGATGCTCGATTCAACAAAGCAACAAAAGGAAGAAAAAGTGATATGCGCATGTGGATGGATTACAATTGGGTGATTGACATGCAAATGGCTGGTAACGAAATGGCTAGCGTACCTGGAATGGAGTCAATGATGGCAGGCATGAAAGAATTGTACAAAGATTCTGATTATTTGGTGGAATTGAATTTCAATGAAGGTGCTGTTGTGATGGATTCAAAAATGTATATGAATCAAAAAGCAACAGATTTACTTAGTAAAATGACGGAAGGAGAATTAAATAAAAACTTCTTCAAGTATCTGCCAAAAGATAATCTGATGGGCTATTTTTCATTAGCAATGAAAACTGAAAATCTTGCTAATGGAATGTTCGAAATGTTTGATCCCATGATTAAAGAAATGGGAATGACTCGAGAAGCAATGGAAGGAATGGCTTTAGGTGCGGTGAATTCGATGGGCTTAGAAATGGACGCTAAAGGATTGTACGAAATAATTTCAGGAGATATGGTTTTTGCTGTAACTGGGATGCGAGAGTTTACTATTAAGAAAACTCAGTACGATGATGACTTTAATAAAGTGGAAGTTGAAGCTCAACAAATGTTGCCTGAAGTACTTGCGATGATGTCTTATGGAAGAGAAGCGGATTTGAAAAAAATCGTTCAAATGGGAGTGGATGCTGGAGCGTTAACAAAAGTTGGAGATGCTTTCAAAGTAGCTATTCCAATGGATGATCTACCAATGGATATGTACCTTGCTATGAAAGATGGAATTCTATTTATTACGAATAATACTGATTTAGCAACAGGTAAACTCAAGGATGGGTATTCTAAAAAAGAACGAATGACTAAAGACCAGCAAAAGTTGATGAAAGAAAGTGGGGGAGCATTTTTCTGGGATATCCCTACAACATTGAATGCTGCTTCTGCTTTTGCCAAAGAAGAAGGGATGAACGATAAAATGGCTGAAAAAATGATCAATGTTAGTAAGCAAACTTTTGATAGTATGGAGATGTCTATTGATAAAAAAATCAAAGAAAGTTATAACTCTGAGTTTAAACTAAGTTTCACGAATAAAAAAATGAATGCTTTGGAGCAATTATTTAGCTATTTTAATGAAATGTATATGACAGCAATGAATAGCGGAGGAATGTAATTTTTCTTTATATAGAAATAAAAAATAGGTTGAGTGGTATTCCATTCACCCTATTTTTTTTTGATGAAACTGAGTACCTATATTCGATATTCAAAATATAATGAAGTTGTTTTTTCTATAAAACTCTCATTCTACAGTTCCTTATTTTAGAATACTATTGGTAATTTTACCGCCCATTTATAATTACCTTTTTTCCCAAAAATGTAGATTAGCTGACTTTATTAAGACGCAGAATTATAAATTGAAGCGTTCTTAATTTCATAAATACTTTCTTTGGCCATTTTAACTTGATTTTTGAATACTAATACTTTGTCAAAGAAATAAAAAAAATAAAAAAACATGCTAAAAATAGGAGTGTTGGGTGTTGGTCATTTAGGAAAAATTCATGTGAAATGTATTCAGCAAACTGACTGTTTTGAGTTAGTTGGTTTTTTTGATCCAAATGATGATAGTGCTTCACAAGTAATTGAAAGTCAGGGTGTTAAAAGATTTGAAAAAGTAGAAGAATTACTAAGTGAAGTAGATGTGGTAGATATTGTAACTCCAACTATTACACATTTTGATCTAGCTTTACAAGCCATTCAGCATGGTAAGCACGTTTTTATAGAAAAACCTTTATGTAATACGGTGGAAGAAGCGGAAACGCTTTTGGAAGCTTGTGAAAAGTACGGAGTTAAAGTTCAAGTTGGTCATGTGGAACGATTTAATCCAGCACTTTTAGCTTTGGAAGATACCAAATTGTCACCCATGTTTATCGAAGCACATCGGTTGGCAGTTTTTAATCCTAGAGGAACAGATGTATCGGTGATTTTGGATTTGATGATTCATGATTTGGATATTGTATTGAGTTTGGTAGATTCGGAAGTGAAAGGAGTTCATGCAAGCGGAGTAAGCGTGGTAAGTGATACGCCAGATATTGCGAATGTTCGTTTGGAATTTGAAAATGGTTGTGTGGCCAATTTGACGGCAAGTAGAATTTCTATGAAACAGATGCGGAAAGTGAGATTGTTCCAACCAGACGCATACATCAGTTTAGATTTTTTAGAAAAAAACACCCAAGTTATTCGACTATACGATGAAGGTTCGCCTGATCTTCCAAAGGATGTAAACCTGATGGATTTACAAACGCCGAAGGGGAAAAAACACATTCACATTGACATGCCTCAAACGGAACCAGTCAACGCCATCCAAATGGAATTAGAAACATTCGCAGAAAGTATATTGCAAAATAAAAAACCAAAAGTCAGTATCGATGATGGTTATCGAGCACTTAAAATGGCTCATGAAATTATTAAAACTATTGAAAAACAGAAGATCAGCTAATTGGTGAATTAGGAATAGGAAATCAGAAAATTTGACTGTGTAATTCCCTACTTGACCAATTAACAGATCAACTAATAAACTAAGTATTATGAAAAAAATAGAGCTTTACGTATTTGTAGTTATATTATTTTTTATTGGAAGTTGTGATTTAGAAAAGGAACCAATTCCTGCCTATATTCACCTCGAACCATTTACTACAACTACTTCAACTGGCACTCAAGAAATTAGAGATGCATGGGTTAGTTCAGGAGAAACTGGAGATTTCTTAGGAGTGTATCAATTACCTGCTACTTTACCAATTATTGCGGATGGAAATACAGAGCTAATCATTCAGCCAGGGGTTTTGGAAAATGGAATTAAAGCTACTCCTAATATCTACAAGTTTATGACTCGATATGAAACTTCAGTTGATTTAACGCCTGGAGAAGTAGATACAATTCAACCATCTACTCAATATGATCCACGAGTGGTTTTTCATTTTGATGCAGATTTTGAAGGTACCAACGCTTTGGATTTGGTACTTGACACTACTATTATGGTCGAGACAGATTTTTTTTCACAACAAGAAGGAGCTTTTGAAGGAAGTTCCATAGGATTTGTTTTAGATGAAAATAATCCCAAAATGGAAGTAGCGACTTCAGAAGATATGGAATTACCCACTCTAGGCGATGTAGCTTTTTTGGAAATGCATTATAAAAATGAGGGTATTCTTCAAGTAGCTTTACTAGGTTATACTGATAACAATCCAATACCAGCATTAACATATTTTATTGCTCTTAATCCGCAATCAGATTGGAATAAAATCTATATTGATTTGACTAACCAATTAATTCAATATGGTTCTATATATAAGAGGTTTAGAATTCTTTTTGGAGCACAACTTTTAGAAGGGCAAACGACTTCTACTTATCTAATTGATAATCTCAAGGTGATAGAATTTCCAGATAATTAAATGAAGTTTCAGGAGGGATATTAAAAGGTCAAACGAATTAAGAAAAAGAAACTACTTTACATATAAATGAAGCAACAGCGACGTATAGACATGTTTTTTTATGGGCTTGCCGATTTTTTGACGGCAATGCTGGCATGGGCGTGTTTTTATGTGTATAGAAAAAAAGTAGAGGGTGCTCCAGTTGATACTACAATTTTTCAAGATGAAAATTTTTGGTTGGGTATCATCATTATTCCGATTTGTTGGGTATTGTTTTATTCCATTTTCGATCAATATAATGATGTCTATCGAATGTCTCGATTGGCTACACTTACCAGGACATTTTTCTTAGCATTTTTTGGAGTTTTGTTTTTGTTCTTTACCTTGATTTTAGATGACTTTGTAAGAGATTATAAAACGTATTATAATTCATTTTTCACATTACTGTTTTTGCATTTTGGATTTACTGTTTTACTTCGAATGATTTTATTGACTAGAGCAAGCCGAAGATTAAAAAGCGGTTTAGTCACTTATCGAACTTTAGTCATTGGTGGAAATCAAAATGCTCTTGAACTTTACGAAGAGATAACCTCCAGAGAAAAAGGCCTAGGGTATAATTTTATCGGTTTCATTGATAGTAATGGAAAAAGCAAAAATGAATTATCCGCCCATCTTCCTAAATTAGGAAAAATAAAAGACCTACGAAATGTCCTCAGCGATAGCGAAATAGAAGAAGTTATTATTGCCGTCGAAACTTCCGAACATAATCGAGTGAAAGAAATCCTCGACGTCCTCTATGAATTTTCTGAGAAAATACTGGTAAAAATTATTCCTGACATGTATGATATCATGCTTGGAACAGTAAAAATGAACCACGTCTATGGAGCAGTTTTAATTGAAATCAAACAGTATTTGATGCCACGTTGGCAATTTTTTATCAAAAGGATTATTGACGTTGCGGTTAGTTTAGTGACGATGATTATTTTATTACCAGTTGTGATTTATGTGGCAATTCGAGTTAGACTTTCCTCCGATGGGCCAATTATGTTTTTGCAAGAACGAATTGGAATTAATGGGAAACCATTCTTTATTTATAAGTTTCGTTCCATGCGAGTCGATGCTGAATCTCAAGGGCCACAACTTTCTCACGACCATGATAATCGAGTTACCCCTTGGGGAAAAGTGATGCGAAAATGGCGATTAGATGAGATTCCTCAATTTTGGAATGTCCTCATCGGAGATATGTCGCTCGTTGGGCCAAGACCTGAACGTCAGCATTATATTGATTTAATTATGAGCGAAGCGCCTCATTATCGTCACTTACTTAAAGTCCGTCCTGGCATCACTTCATGGGGACAAGTCAAATATGGTTATGCTTCTAACGTGAAAGAAATGTTACAAAGATTAAAATTCGATATCCTCTACATCGAAAATATGTCGCTAGCTTTAGACTTCAAAATTCTCTTCTACACAGGCCTTGTCCTTCTCCAAGGAAAAGGGAAATAGTTTTTTAACGGTTAATTCAAATACCTTCAAAAATTTGTCGCGATTAATTCTACAGACATTGATATCTTAAAAAATGGGCAAGTCAAAGTCTCTCACCTAAACAAAAATGGATTATTAAGCATGCTTTAAGTAATCAATTACAGCAATAAAATCCAGTTTTTTTGGAAGTTTTTGAAAAATTTAATTTGGTTGTTCTTCTTTTGAAGACCATAATTGAATAGTTTTCATTGATGTGTTAACTGACTGATAATTAGGGTTTTAGGGTTTTAATTGCGATTTTTTAAATCATTGAAAAGGCTTAGTTGTATTTCTCCGAAGCATTAAATCGTTAACTTTCGTTTTATATTTGAATTATCAATGAAAACAGAAATAAACAACACCCTTAATACCCCAAGAAGCTGACACGTCTAGGAGATATCAATGCCGCTTCAATCTTCGGTATATAGAAACTACACGCACCTTTACCTTAGACGTATGTACAGTTAGAGACTCCTAGTTAATCCCCCCAAATTTAGGAGTCTCTTTTTTTGCCAAATGATTTCATTAATTCAAAACCTAAAGAAAATAAAGAGCGTGTATTGGTTACATTAGAGTCTTTGCCATGATATTATTTGGCAAAGGCTTTTTTTTGTTACTTTTGTTTTTATTATATAATTTAAAACACGAAAATGGAAGGTATCTCCTTATTAATTCTTTGGTTCGCCATTTCTATTATTTTTTCTTTTTTATGTTCCGTTTGGGAAGCAGTTCTGTTGAGTATTTCACCTGCCTTTGCAGAAATGAAATTACAAGAAGGAGGAACCATTGGAACAACACTTAAAGAGTTTAAAAAAAATATCGACCGACCATTAGCTGCAATCTTAACACTTAATACAATTGCTCATACTGCGGGTGCAATTGGAGTAGGAGCATCAGCAACAAAAGTTTGGCCAGGGAATGAAATGATGACAGGAGTAGTTGTTCCTGTGGTAATGACTTTAGCAATTTTAATTTTATCTGAAATTATACCTAAAACTATAGGTGCAAATTATTGGAAAGAGTTAGCTTCTTTTACCGTTAAATCTCTCAACTTTATTTTGTTCATTTTGGCTCCAATTGTTTGGGTGAGTCAATTGATTACTAAAGCTTTAAAAAAAGAAAAAGGAAAAAGTGTGTTGAGCCGAGCTGACTTCACAGCCATGACCGATATCGCAGAAAAAGGTGGCGAACTCAAAAAGAACGAATCTAAAATTATTCGAAATTTATTAGGTTTCAATAAAGTTCTAGCGAAGGATGTGATGACTCCTCGAACTGTCGTTGTGGCTGCAGAGGAAAACACCACTCTCCGAGATTTTTATGAAAACCATAAAAACTTACGATTCAGAAGAGTTCCTCTTTATCAAGGTTCAAAAGATCATATCACCGGTTATTTTCTAAAAGACCATTTGTTGTCAGCCTTGATAGAGGATAAGGATAATGCTCCTTTGAGTAGCATCAAAAGAGAATTGATGGTTGTAAATGAAAAATTTCCAATTCCAGATTTGTTCAATCGATTTATGGAAAAAAGAGAACACATTTCTCTCGTGGTGGATAAATTTGGAGGAATGGCAGGGCTTGCTTCATTGGAAGATGTCATTGAAACTTTACTTGGTTTGGAAATCGTTGATGAGTTTGATGGAACTGAAGATATGCAAAAGTTGGCTCGACAACGGTGGGAAACACGAGCCAAAGCTTTAGGTATCATTGAAGAAAAAACTGACGAGTTAGAAGGAGGAAACGAGTAATTTTTTTCTTTCTAAAAATATAAAAAAGGGCTGTTAGTACTTCTTGTGCTAACAGCCCTTTTCAAAATAATTATTAAATTCACAACTAACATCGTTAAAATTCACCTTAACCATTAAAAATAAATGCTTCCAAATATAGATCACCTCATTTTCGCTGCACCAACTTTAGAATCAGGAATGGACGTAATTGAAAAATTGCTAGGCATCCGACCCGTCATCGGAGGACAGCACAAAGGACGTGGAACTCACAATGCACTCTTAACCTTTGGTGATATTTATTTCGAAGTTATTGCACCTGACCCAGCTCAACCCGATGTTCCAAAGCCACTTTGGATGAAAACAGATCAAGCCACTCAACCCCAGCTATGGACTTGGGCTGCAGGGAATTTAAACTTATTTGAACTAGAAAAAATAGCCAATGAAAATCAGATTCCATTAGGCAGAATCGAAAGCGGAACTCGAACTCAACCTAATGGAAATATTTTAAAATGGCAATTGTCAGAACCAATTTTGGAAAATGAAAATGGGATAATGCCTTTCTTCTTAAATTGGGGGGAAACAATTCATCCCTCAAAAACACTTCCGCAAGCAGGAGAAGTTTTGTCGTTTAAAGCCATCCATCCTAATCCAATTGTAATTAAAAACCAACTTGAAAAACTAGGGGTAAATCTAATTGTGGAAAAAGGAAATCAACCACATTTAGAAGCAACCATCCAAACTTTAGAAGGGAAAATAGTTCAGCTTCTTTAAATACCTTTTTAAAATGAAAGATAAACTGTTTTGTTCCTTTCTTAAGTTTGAACATTATGTTTTTGCAAAGAGAAAAACTATCCTACTTTTTTTCAAATATATCAATGGAATTTATGACAGTTCAACGAATTTTAATCTCCCTCCTTTTTATTTTTTTTGGAAAAATAGCCATAGCTCAAAGCTCATCTTTTGACTCCGTAAAGTTATTGTTACAACAACGGGTGTATTTTGATTTTGGAAAGTATGATATTACTTCAGAGTCTGAAAAAGTTTTGTTGTCTATGGTTGATAGTTGTGGAAATCAACCAAATGTTTTTGTTCATATCGAAGCTCATACGGATCATGTTGGAACTGATGAAAACAATTTAGCCCTCTCTCGCAGACGAAGCAATGCTGTCCTAGATTTTTTTTCAAAACAACCTTTTTCTCCAGAAAAAATATCGACTTCCGTTTATGGGGAAGCAAAACCAATTGCTGAAAACATCTCAGATGATGGTCGCCAACAAAACCGGAGAGCCGTGATCAGTTTTTATAAAAAAAATAAAATGTCCATTATCAAAGGAAAAGTGGTGGATAAAAAAACGGGCGAAGGGATGCAAGCCAAAGTTATTTTTCATAGCAAAAATCATAAAGATTCTTTGGAGACAGCAGCTGATGGTTCTTTCGAAAAAGCAGTTGCAGAAAACACCGTTATAGGAGTTGATATTTATAAAAAAGATTATTTTTTCGATACGCAAATGGTCAAAGCGAAAAAGAATACAGTTATTATGTCGATTCCTCTTTTACCAATTGAAGTAGGTGAAAAGGTATCGATCAAAAATTTATATTACGTCGGAAATAAAGCGGTTCTATTACCTAGATCAAAACCAGAATTACCTAAAGTTCTAAAATTCATGGAACTTAACCCTGCTATTAAAATCGAAATAGCTGGACACATTAATGCTCCCTTCCGAACCAAAGCTCAACTTAAAAAATGGGAATGGGATCTTTCCGTTAACCGAGCGAAAGTGATTTATGATTTTCTTTTGGAAAACAATATCGAAGAAGAACGATTAGCCTACAAAGGTTACGGCAATACTCAAATGGTTTTCCCAAAGACTCGCGACGAAAAAAAACAATCACTCAACCGAAGAGTCGAGATCAGAATTCTAGACACAGGTAAAATAATCAGCGCTGCTGACGGTAAATAGGTTTTTGTCAATAACTTCATAATTAATTAGCCACAGACTAAACTGACTCTCCCTGAGTTCAATAAGTGATGGGAGAGTCAGTTTAGTCTGTGTAAGTCTGTGGTTAGTATTCCCTCAAGTCTGACGCAAAATATCCCTTCTTTTTTCGTAATTTTACCCGTTCAAAAAACGGGTCTCAATGAAGTTAAATATTAAAATTATTTCTGCTGGTGCTGGTTCGGGAAAAACGTATCGTTTGACTTCCGAAATGGTCGAATTACTCAAAGGCGGAGTTCGAGCAAGTGGCATTATCGCCACTACATTTACCAAAAAAGCAGCAGCAGAATTGCAAGAACGAGTGCGAGTGCGACTACTCGAAGAAGGGTTGACAGAGCAAGCTGATGAATTGACTAATGCATTGATTGGTACAGTTCATGGTTTAGGAGTAAAGTTACTGCGACGATTTGCATTTGAGGCAGGAGTCTCCCCAGAGGTTGATATCATTGCAGATGAAGATCAGCAAGTGATGTTCAATAAAAGTTTAGCGACGGTTCTCAATTTGGAGGTGATGGAAAAAATGGATCGCTATGCGAACATTTTAGGACTCAATAAAAAAGGAGAATACGATTGGCGAAAGAAAGTTAAAGAATTAACTGACGTTGCTCGATCGAATGATTTCTCTATCGAAGTTTTAGAAAAAAGTAAAACAAAATCGTTTGAAACCTTTGCGGCATTTTTAGGAAAAAAATCAACTAAAGACCCATCGAAAGTTTATGCTGATTTGCAAAAAGAAATGGATGAAGCGATTGATCGTTTGGAAAACAATCCAGATGAAACTAAAGTCACTCGTGGCGGTCTTGAAACTTTAAAGGCATTTCGTAATGAACTAAATATGCGTGGTAGTTTGGATTGGCACAAGTGGGTAAAAATTTCCAAATTAAAAGTAGGTGCTAAAAGTAAAGATGATATTCAAGACTTGCAGGAGCTCGCTCGAGCGCATGATACCCTTCCTCAATTTCACCAAGATATCGAACAATTTATCCATCAGATTTTTGACATAGCAATCGAAGCAATTCGAGAATATGAAGCATACAAAAAGCAACGTGGACTAATTGATTATATTGATATGGAAATTCAGGTGAAGCGATTACTTGATCATCCACATGTGAAAGAAGTCTTGAAAAGTGAGTTGGACTTATTGATGGTTGATGAGTTTCAAGATACGAGTCCAATTCAGTTGGAGATATTTTTAAAGCTTTCTGAAATTGCTAAACATTCAGTTTGGGTAGGTGATCCGAAGCAATCAATTTATGGCTTTCGAGGAGCTGATCCAAAATTGATGCAAGCGATCATGGAGGAAGCAGGTGGTGTAAAACCAGAGGACATTCAAGAATATTCTTGGCGGTCCCGAGAAGATATTGTGAATGCTACAAATGCCATTTTTACCAAATCATTTTCACACATTCCCGAAAGTCAAGTTGTGCTTAAACCAAAGCGAACTAAAATAGCCACAGCTGATAGCAAGAATAAAAATAGCGAACCCATCGAAGCTGGTGATGCAATTCAACATTGGCACTTTGAGGCAGATATCGAAGGCAACCGTTTGCCCGGAAAACCTTGGATGGAAAACTGTATCGCAGAATCTGTAAGAGTAATGTTAGAAAAAGAACCTTTGGTCGCTCCAAAGGATGGTGAAGCTTGGCGAAAAATGCAACCTGGTGATGTCGCTATTCTTTGTCGTTCAAATGCAGAGTGCCAAGCGATGGCAGAGTCGTTGCATCGCTCAGGTTTGAAAGCCGCCATTGCACGAACAGGTTTACTCTCAACAGCGGAGTCGAAATTGATTTTGGCTTGCCTAAAATATATGTTGAATAAAAATGATTCTCTTTCGATTGCCGAAATTTTAAAATTGGCTTCAGGCAAACACATCGAAGAAATTATTGAGGATCGTTTGAATTTTTTAGATGAAAAAGAAAACTCCAATAAGCGCTGGGCAGAGGATGATTTTTATATTGACAAATTAAATGAGCTTCGTCGAACGACTGTTGAATTAAGTAGTGCAGAATTATTAGATGTTGTTTTGGAAGATTTGGATTTACGGCGAATCATTGCTCGATGGGGGAAAGTTGAACAACGCTTGGACAATGTAGATGTGATGCGTCGGTTCGCTTTGCAATATGAAGCTGCTTGTAATCGATTACATACCGCAGCTTCACTTGGAGGATTTTTATTGTATTTAAATGATTTGGAAAATAATGAAAAAGATGTGCAAGGTTCAGGAGAGGGGAGTGATGCGGTAAATATCTTGACTTATCATCGGAGTAAAGGATTGGAATGGCCGATGGTGATTTGTCATAGTTTGGAAGGTAAGTTGAGGAGTGATGTATTTGGAATGCATATCGTTACGGAATCTGAAAAAATTGATTTAGAAAATATTTTAGCAGGACGTTGGTTGCGATTTTGGATAAATCCATATTCGGATCAAAGTAAGGGAACAGCACTCTCAGAAAGATTGGAAGTGAGTGATGTGAGTAAAGTGGCTAGAGAACAAGCCTTACAGGAAGAGGCTAGATTGATGTATGTAGGAGTGACTAGAGCACGAGATTATTTGGTTTTTCCAACTCGAAAAAAACCAACATTATGGCTTAATCGAGTGTGGCATGAAGGTGATGAAAAAGTGCCAGCCTTAGATGAAAACTCTGGAGAAACGCAATGGGAGTGGGGCGATATTTTGTACAAAGAAACTTGGGTTCAATCCTTCCCAAAAGATTTTACACATACCGAACCTAAGGAAGAGAAGATTTTGTTTTTGGACGAAAGGCAAGGAAATCGAGAACATAAAAGTTATCAGATTGATTTGACGAAAGAACAGATAAGTGATTTTACAGGAAAATCTGGAGCAATGATAAACTATGGTTCTGCTTTTCAAATCACGGAGGATACTGATACTTATTCTTTAATGAAAATGACCAAAGCTTTTTTAATTGCTGATCATTTAGAATATGACAATCAATTGAGATGGGACATGGCAAGTGGATTTTTACAACGATATGAATTGGCAGAAACGATTACTGAAGGTACATTGGTAGAATCCTCTCAAAACTTTTTTACCTATCTGAATGAAAATTTTTCTATCAAAAAAATATATAGAAAATATCCAGTTCGACATTTTTACCAAAAAAGATTATTTGAAACAGAAGTTGATTTTGTAATTGAAACTGATCAAGGATTAGTAATTATTCAGAATAGTGATTTTGTTGGAAAAGCAAAACAATATAAAAATGAAGCGTTAAAAATGACAGCTTGGTTTCACCTCTGTAAAACTGCGTTACAAGTAATTTTCAAAAAAGGAAAAGTACGAACGCTGGCTCATTTTATTCTTGATGGAACTTTGCTTGGGGTGGAAACGAAGGTGAAAGCAGGGGCAGGACAACTTAGTTTTTAATGAAGAGCTCCAAATGAGTTTAAGAAATATTTTAGTTAAACTACTCAAAGTCACTTTGTGAGTAGAGTCATCCTCATATTACAAGATAAAAATACCCTTTTGCCGTTCCAGAAATTATCTATAATTTTACCAGAATATAAAACTAACACAAAAAAAAAGCAAACTATGGGAAAAACAGTAACTTATTTTATCCTTGCCTTAGTCATCATTTTAGGACTAACCTACATGGCAACTCAAGCAGAATCATGCGCAAAAAAATCTCCAGCTACTATTCATGTTAATGATATTAGCGCCGACAAAGAAGATGATAAGCCTATCGAAGATATCGAGGAAGATGATGACGAACCTGCAGATGAACACAATGATGCTAGAGGTTCTATTACTTCTGATGAAGACGCAGATGATGATGAAGTCATTCCTCTTGAAGGAGATGAAGAAGATATTATAGGTAGTGAAGATGATGTAGAAGAGGTCATCCTTAGCAGTCCTAAAAGTTCAGGAGACTATTTAGTAATTGCTGGAGCTTTCAAAAGTGAAGAGAATGCTCAAGCGGAGGTAGATAGATTAAGAGGTGCGGGATATCCAAATGCGGAAATCGTTGAATTTGATTTTTCAGACTACTACTCTGTTTGTGTAGCAAAATATAATTCAAGTGAAGATGCAAATGCAGTAGCGAATTCGATAAAAAGCAAATCTGGAAAAAAAGCTTACGTACATAAAAAGAGAGAAGATAATTAAAGTGTTTTTTTCAGAATAAGAACTATTTAGTGGGATGTAATTTTGTATTTCAAAATATAAAAAAGCGATGTTGGTAAATTTACTAGCATCGCTTTTTTATATGATGAACTTTTTCAATTTTTTTCAAAAAAAACTTCAAAATCAGATTTCGGTATAGAATTGGTAATAAAAGAATATGTTGGAAACAAATAATATCAAAAATATTTATTGAATTTAAGCCCTACTAAAAATGAATATTTTACTTAAAGGTATTCCATGCTTTAAACAACTGTTTAAATAGGATCCTTCCCCCACGATATATTGCCCTTGATTTTCAACTGTTTTGTGTAAATAACTAAATAACTACATTAATAACTAACTTAACATGCTAAACCTACATCAGGCCTATTCTGATACTAATGTATCAGGAAGCCCCACTTCAATTAAGCGAAAACCCCATAAAATAATTACGGATTTATTAGTTCATAATGCCCAAATAGCGGTAATTGGACTCGGATACATTGGGTTACCTCTTGCACTTGAGTTTTCTAGAAAATTAAAATGTGTCGCATTTGACATCAAGCAGAATCATGTGAATATGATGAATGCAAGTGAAGATCCTTCTGGTCAACGACGACGAAGTCCTTTTTCAAATAGACCTATAAATATTACTGCGAGAATAAATGATTTAGCGGAAGCTAAATTTTATATCGTAGCTGTTCCGACTCCAGTTGATTCCAATAAAAAACAAGATTTAAGTGAATTAATTAGTGCAACTCACCTGTTGGCAACGGTTTTGAAAAAAGGAGATTACGTGGTTTTTGAATCTACAGTCTATCCTGGATATACTGAGGAAGTTTGTCAACCAATTTTGGAAAATCAATCAGGCTTGAAAGCTGGCGTTGATTTTAAGATAGGATACTCGCCAGAGCAAAATCAATCAGGCGATAAAAAACAATCTTTGACAAAAACCACAAAAGTAGTTTCAGGTTGCGACCAAGAAGCTTGCGATGTGATTGCTGAAGTTTATAAAATGATTATCGAGGCAGGTGTTCATCAAGCAACTTCAATCAAAGAAGCGGAGGCTGCTAAAATCATTGAAAATACACAACGTGAGATCAATATTGCATTGATGAATGAGTTATCTATGATTTTTGAGAAGGCAGGAGTCCGAACACAGGATGTGTTAGATGCCGCTTACGACTCTGTTTGTGCATCAAAATACGATTCCATTGAAGTCAGAAATCCAGTATCAAATCCGATAAAAAGTAAATCTGAGGAATTACCTTACGAGGATAAAAATGGAGAAAATAATTACAGCGCTTTCTCCAGAATAATCTCTATGATGAAAAAGCGATTTGGGTAAAATTGCAAATACTGCTTTTTCATCTGATTCTAATTTTGATCTAAAAAATATCAGATGCTTGCGTCGGGTGCCAAATAAACAGAAGATTCATAGCCCCAATTTTTAAGTTGGGGCTATGAAATCACTAAAGTTATTCTTGCATTTCCTCGTCAGCTTATAGTACGGTGGTTTAATTTTTTTGGAAAAAATAAAAAATCAGATTTCGAAATAGAATTGGTAAAAGAGAAAATGTTGAAAAAACAACCTCAAAAATATTGATTGAATAAGGGCTTCCCATAAAATTAATATTTTAATAAGTGGTATTCCAGACTTAAAAAACTGTTTAAATAGTATCCTTCCCCCACGTTACTTTTCCCTTAATTTTTTTTAATTTTTTACGTAAATAACTAAACATGCTAGACCTACATCATACCTTTTCTGATACAAATGTATCAGGAACATCCACTTCTAATAAACAAAAAACCCATAAAATAATTACGGATTTATTAATTCATAATGCCCAAATGGCTGTAATTGGATTAGGATACGTTGGGTTACCTCTCGCACTTGAATTTGCTAGGAAATTAAAATGTGTCGGATTTGATATTAAGCAGAATCGAGTGAACATGATGAATGCAAGTGAAGATCCTTCTGGTGAACTACCAAGAAGTGCATTTGCCAACAGACATATAAATTTTACTGCGAACGTCAATGATTTAGCAGAAGCTAAATTTTATATCGTAGCGGTTCCGACTCCAGTTGATGGGAACAAAAAGCCAAATTTAAATGCATTAATTAGTGCAACTCAGATGGTGGCGACTGTTTTGAAAAAAGGAGATTACGTGGTTTTTGAATCAACAGTTTATCCAGGGTGTACGGAAGAAGTTTGTCAACCAATTTTGGAAAATAAATCGGGCTTGAAAGCAGGCGTTGATTTTAAAATAGGATACTCACCAGAGCGAATTAATCCAGGTGATAAAAAACATACGTTGACAAAAATTACAAAAGTAGTTTCAGGTTGCGACCAAGAAGCTTGTGATGTAATTGCTGAAGTTTACAATATGATTATCGAAGCTGGTGTTCATCCTGCGACTTCAATCAAAGTAGCAGAGGCTTCTAAAATCATTGAAAATACACAACGTGATATCAATATTGCATTGATGAATGAGTTGTCTATGATTTTTGAAAAAGTAGGAATTCGAACACAAGATGTGTTGGATGCAGCAGGAACGAAATGGAATTTCTTAAAATTCTATCCAGGTTTAGTTGGCGGTCATTGCATAGGAGTTGATCCATATTATTTGGTTCACAAGGCGAATGAGTTGGGAGTGAATGCAAAATTGATTGCAGCTTCAAGATCAGTAAATGATAATATGCCACAACATGTTGCTAATCGAATCGCAAAACAATTGAGGGAAGATGGTATTGCAAATATGGATGCGAAAGTCCTAGTTCGAGGTATCACTTTTAAAGAAGATGTGCAAGATATTAGGAATTCTAAAGCTGCTGAAATGGTACAACATCTCAAAAGCATGGGAATCAATGTAACTGTTGAAGATCCACAAGCTGTTCCTGAGGAAGTGATGCAGGAGTATGGGATCGAGACGACGGAGAATCCTACAGGCGAGTTTGATTGCATAGTTTTAGCAGTTCCACACAAAGAATTTAAGGAAGAGACTATTGATAATTATATGTCAATGAGTTCTGCTCAACCATTCATTTTTGATTTTAGAAATACCATCAAAAATGTACCTAGAGGAGTGGTTTACATGACCCTCTAATTAATGGTGAATTTGGAATGGTGAATAGTTAATACTATGATTTTTAGATTAACTATTCACGGTTCTAAATTAACCTTAAAGTTTTTCCCTTCCAACTTAACCATGATAGAAATATAGCTTTACAAGAGCTAAGAAATACATAAAGTTCAAATATTAAGCATACTATATTGATGCATTTTGGGGAACAAAAATAGCAGTAGTGTATGAGAAAATCATGGAGTATTTTACTTTTTGGGGTTTGTTTTTTTGTAAATGTAAATACCTTGTTAGCTCAGCCGAGAAAGCTGAATAAAACATTGGAAGATAGCATTTATCAAAAGGCAATTTTGATGTTGGATTTTACGAAATCGACTGATAATCAACTTGTTGCGGACGATGTGGCCATGCAGCAGGTGATTGACCTTTTGGGGTATGGTTTTACAGAAGTAGACAGCTTGGAAGGCTTGTTATTGCAAGAGAAAAAGAAAGCTATTGAGAAAGATTTTGGGCTTAGTCTTTCAGCAAGATATACACACAATGGAGAGCGAGCTGATGAAGTTTTAGAGCCAGGAACCAGATGGCGAGCAGGAGTAGAATGGGACGTTTTGAACGATGGTTATTTTGATAAAAGAAGAAAAAGTAAAGCAGTTGAGGACGAATTGAATATGTATAAATTAGAGGCAGATTTAAGAAGAAGAAATAATAATTATCCTTTCATTTATAATAAAATAATTCATGCTGTCAACCAGAGAAAGATTGAATTATTGCACCAACGAATTCCTTATCTAGAATCTTTGATGGAGATTTTGATGGACTTGTATTACATCCATGATGTGAAATACACAGAGGTTTTAGATGTGAAAAAGAAGATCGAAGAAAGTAAAGCATTGTTAGTTACTTACGAAAAATTCAATCATGCATTTACTGCTAGAGTCCAACAAAATACATTGGAATTAGATGCAGGGAAATTTCCTATTTTGAATGTTGATATAGACAAATTGCTTAACGATACGATTTACGAACAACTAATCAATAAGATGGTCGATGTGAAAAAGGAGGCGATCATGAATAAAGAAGCAAATGTAAATCTTCCCAATTTAAAGTTATTTGGCAATTATAATGTAAGAACTCGGACTTACGAGTTTGATCGATCCTATGCAAGCTTTGGAGCATCCTTTAGCATGCCGATTGATTTTAATAAAAAAGAAAAACGGATGTCTAACTTTTTAGAAAGTGAACTCATCCAACAAAAAGCCGATAATCAAGTCTATAATAATACTCGTGAATTATTGAATTTGTATCAAGAGTATAATTACAACATGAAAAAATATATTGCTTCGCTACACCACAAAGCAAGATTAGAAGAACAGTTGCGAGTGGAAAGAGTTTTGTTGAATTATGATCGTCGAGGCCATTCACCTTTGAAAGCTTTGGATCTTCAAGATTTCATTTTGGCAGTAGATTTAGATTTGGTCGATATTCAACAAGTGATGTATCTCAATATGGCAAAGATTGCGACGAAGAGTCATCATGCTGATTTTATGTCTTGTTTGAGTATTCGAAAATTTGAGGAAGTTGGAAAAAAATTGGAAGGAGTCAGATACGTTTATTTGACTCAATTAGACTTGAAACAGAATTTCACTTTTGTCACAAATTATTTGCAAAAGAACGAATTCAAGTCAGTCATTTTAGATGAGAAAATTCCATTGGAATATTACCGGAAATTTGGAGAAGCAGGAATTTTAGCTTTGACCATTTATGATCCAGTTTTTACCACTTTGAAGATTGAAAAAGTACCTATTTCAAAATTTGAAAATCGAAACCATTTAGAATTTTGGATTTCGTCCGCTTTGCGAGCAAAGCCAAAAAGTGTTTTTCTATTTGAAAATTTAGGAGCATTAATTGATATGGATAAACGAAATAAACAGGTTTCAAAAAACTAAGAGAAGAAGATAATTAAATAAACATAAAGAATATATCGACTGAAATTAATCAGAGATAATCATGAAAAATTTTAATTTCAAAACAAAAACGAGCGTCATCAAAACGCTCAAAGAGCCGCCGAAGGCCAAGCAAAAGATCAATTGGCAAAAGTGGTCTTGGATAGGTATTCTTAGTGCTATAATTTTGTTTAGTGGTTTTAGAATTTTTAATGGAGTAGCAGTTTTGAGAGGAAATGGACAAGTGGAATTAAAGAAGCAAGCATTGACATTTACCAACGATATAAAAATCTTAGATATCCGAGTGGAGGAAGGGCAAGAAGTGAAGCAAGGAGATACTCTATTTTTCTATCACAATGAATATAATGAAATAGGAACTTCAATTAGAAATTCTTATGATGCTCAAAAACCAATTGATTGGATAGAACGGGAACGATTAAATTTGAGAAAACAGATAGCGTTAAAAAATATAGAAAAAGTCAATTTATCTTCTCGACTAAAATTTAAGAAAGATGAATTTAAGCATCAGCAAGATTTAGTTTTGCTTGGTGTTAATAATATTGAATATACATTGACTTCTATTGAGTCCGAAATCATGAAGATAGAAGTGCAAAAGAAAATTTTAAAAGAAGAAATCAGCTTTTTGAAGAGACATTTATCTCGACTTCGAAAACAAGAGAAAGAGATGCAAAAGTTAGAAACGGATAAAAAAACTTTTGAGAAGGTAATGATCAATGAGATCGTTCCTTACGTCGCTTTGATTGATGGGATTATTGGAAATATAAATTTCAGCCCGAATGAAGTTTGCTATGAAAAGCAAGATGTGATGACGATTCACCAAAAAGAAAATATTAGTATTCGAGCTTATTTTGATCCAGAATTGATGAGCCATTTAGAAATCAATGATGTAATGCAAATCAAATTTCCTGATGGAATGAAAGGCTTAGGGCGAATCAGTAATATTTATATTTCTACTAAGGAATTACCAGTAGAATTTCAAAGTAAATATGAACCTGTAAGGCGAAATGTAGTGATTGACATTATGCCAATTACGGAAGAGGAAGGAACTAGATGGGTTAATTTTTATAAAATGACTGTCGATGTATCCAAATTGAAATACGAATTATGATTAATTATAAATATTTGATCATCAGATGGTTGTGATTGGTAATATTTTTTTTTAACAGTCACTTAAACTAAATAAAAGAGGTTTAATTTTTGTCAAATTAAATTATTTTATAGCTACTCAAGTAAAGACCAATGCATAACAATTAAATGAATTTGTAAATGTAAATTGAAAAAGCTTAAATGTCCTAGCATACGTCTAACATGAATGCATTAAGAATATTACAACGACCGCTTAGATTAGACTTCAAGGAATTTGAAGGTCTAAATTTTGCGATTGTTAAAACGGATGCAAATTTCGCAGGCCTAGACCTGACGAAAGCTGACGGAATATTCATAGAGAATGAATCTCCAGAAGTAGTCTCGAACATCATCAAAGAGGTGAGAAGTTCGGAGGTTGCTTCAATGTATTTAAAACCTTTGTTTGTCAAATCACTTTCAATTCCTACCGAAATAGTTCAGTTGACTGATGGAAGAGTTGAGGATATTACAATGAATAAAGCGCTGCAAAAGTCGCTTGAAATCAATGAACGTGTCAAAGGAATTCAATCAAATACAAAAGGCTTAAATTTTTCTGAAAGCCTAATTCTCAAAACCACTCAATATATTTATACTCGGCAAAAGCCACTAGTTCCATTTCGAAATCGAGTTTCCAAGATTGGGTATTCATTTCCTTTTTTGAGTGGATATATTTCAGTAGATGATCATCTTCAAATTTTAGATAATCTTTCTGAGGTGAAATACCAAGAGTATTTTAAGTTCAAAACAGTCGATAAAGTAAATCTTTGCCATGAGTGCGAGGGCACTTATATGAATTTTCGAGAGGTCTGTCCGAGTTGCAATTCTTTGGAATTAAAAACGGAAAATTTGATTCACCATTTCCGATGCGCATATATCGGCCCCGAGTCAGATTTTAAGCAAGATGAAGACATGATTTGTCCGAAATGTGATAAGCTTTTACGTCACATAGGAATCGATTATGATAAGCCCTCAGAGATCAATCAATGTCAAACTTGCAATCACCAATCGCAAGATGTAAACATGAGAGCTTCTTGTATCGATTGTGGTCACGACATGGACTTAGAACATATTGCTAGTCGATCTGTCCAAACTTTGCAAATTACCGCAGCAGGGGAGAAGTTGGCAATTCGAGGTTTTGGGAAAAGAGTAGCAGAAGCACCTACTTACGAATTTAAGACCACCAAAAATTATTTTGGATGGGGACTTTTCAAAATTTTAGTAGGTCAGGAATTAACCAGATTAGAATTAAGGAGTCATGATAGTCACTTCGGTGTGATACAATTGAATGAGGATAAATTTGATTTCCTTGATGAGAAAACTAAAGATGTTTTACAAAAAGAAATACTCAATATAGTTGCGCAGTACTTACGACCTGTAGATTTGATTTCTTATAAAAATTTCTCAACATTTGCCTTTTTGATGCCTGAAAGTGATCGAAGATTAGCTTCAGAAATGAAGGATACCATTGATTATAATTTAAAAAAATTAATAGGAGATAATATTGAAATGGGTGGAGGAAGAATGTTGGAAGTGGAAGTCATGACACTCGATCCTGATGACCATAGCGTCTTACAATTATTAGAATGAGCCCAGAACTAGAATATATTATACCAGAATATTTACGATACTGGTATTCAGTTGGCCCTGATAAATTTATCAGAGTCTTTTGGTATTTTATTCTATTTGAGTTGACCCGATATATCATGGCTGACTTTGTAATTGCGGGCTGGTATTATCTTTTTAAAAATGATCGAAAAGAAAAATGGGAAAAAGCTCGTACTGCATTTTGGAATGAAAATCCATTTGTCTCCGTAATTATTCCAGGAAAAAATGAAGGGAAGCACCTCTTCAAACTCACCAAATCTTTAGCTGAACAGACTTTTCAAAATTTTGAATTAATTATTGTCGATGATGGATCTGATGATGAGACACCTATCATTGGACGTAATTTGCAAAAGCGAGGATTGATAGATTTATTTTTGCGAAATGAAATGAGAGGTGGAAAAGCTTCGGCGGCTAATCTTGCGTTGCGTTTTTCGAAAGGAAAATATATAGTTCACCTGGATGCAGATTGTTCATTTGATCGAGAAGCAATTGAGAATATTTTGATCCCATTTTTTATGGATGAAAAGATTGGAGCAGTCGGAGGAAATGTAAAAGTGAGAAATGCTGACGAAAGTCTTTGTGCTAGATTGCAAGCAATTGAATATTTAAAAACAATATCTGTAGGACGGATTATTTCTTCTCAACTAGGAATTTATAAAATTATTTCTGGAGCCTTCGGAGCCTTTCGAGCTGATGTAACTGACTCGATTAAGGGTTGGGATATTGGGCCTGGACTCGATGGTGACATTACAGTAAAAATTAGAAAATCTGGTTTTAAAACGGTCTTCGAACCTTCCGCAGTATGCTTGACAAATGCACCTTCTAAGTTTAAAGTTTTGACCAAACAAAGATTACGTTGGGATAAATCCATCATTCGTTTTAGGGTAAGAAAACACAAAGATGTTTATCTTCCGAGTGAAAATTTTAGTTGGTCTAACTTCTTTGCGCTTTTTGAAAATGTATTTTACAATGTGATTCTAGATATCACTTGGTGGTTGTATATGATTGATATAATTTTCAACTTTTCTGGATCATTGAAGTATATAATTCCAATGAACATTACGATTTATACTGTTGTTGGATTTATGCAAATGACGAGTACGTACATTTATTCAGAGCGTCGAAAAGAGGAATTGAAGTTATGGCCTTACGTTCCAATGATGAGTATTTATACTGGAACCTATCTTAGGTTGGTGCGATCTGTTGCTTATATTCACGAACTCGTTTGGAAAAAATCGTATGATGATCCTTGGAATCCTGTTAAATCAAGCAGCCAAGCAAAGGCTAATGGATTTTAAAAACTTGGAGATGATTAATTGGGTAGTGATTTTAGCTATAATAGGCTTTTATTACTGCATTTTCCTTATTTCCAAAAAAATGATCAATTCAACCAATTCCAGGATCTTTCCTACCAATTATCGAAAATAATTTTCAAATTCTTAGTCATATTTTATATTTGGTATATAAAATGATAGCCCCTTTCTAGCATTTAAAACTCCAAATATCGATCTATAATAATTATAACTAACACACGCCTAAATATTGAACAACTGCGATCCTTAAGGGGTTAAGGATAATAAACGGGGTTTTGGAGTTAGTGTGCAGAGTTTAATAACTCTGCACATTTCTCTCAAATAATCTAATGAATCCAATCCAAAATAAATTAACAATATATAACTTGAATATTCTTCCCCACGATGATTAAATTGTGGGTAGCATTAATAGAGCGCTGATTTTTTTTAATAAATCAATATTGTTATATTAAAAACCTAATTAACTAAATATCTAGTTTTATCCCAAGTAATAATATACTGTTTTATCATTTAGTGTATCGATGAAAAAATATAGATTCTATTGATAATAGATTTGTATCTATTTTCTAAATGGTTTTACTGAAAAAACAAAGTGGTTCCAAAATTAACTTTTCTGTTCCAAGAACCTTTATTTAGTTTCATTATACAAATGAAAACAAAATAAAATAAATTTCAATTGAGCTTTTTCGTATTTTAACTTTCAAATCAAGTGCTTTTGGTAAAAGAAATCTAGTCAATTTAGCTAATGACATTTATGTTTTTTTAGAAAAAAATTGGTTGTTAAGTTGATTAAAAAAAAGAATTTTAAATTTTTAAAGCCAAATTAAATAATAAGAAAACCTCCAAAATGATTTATTATTTAATACAAAAATTGTAAATCTGTAGAAGACTTAATCCCTTTTAAGGGGTAAGTTTTTTCAAAGACTTACATATTTTTATCAGGAAAAATATTCCATTATGAAATTAATATTAGTTTAGATATGAGAAATAAAATTGAGGAGGAACTGAAAATATTAAAACATAAACTAGAGCTTGAAAAAGCTGCTAGAAAAGATGCCGAATCTAAACTAGAGAAAAAGTCAATTGAGCTAATTGCTGCTACTAAAGAATTATGTGAGCTAGATGATGAAAATAAAAGTCTTACCAACAACCTTACAACCCAAACAGAATTCCAAAAAAATCTTATTGATAATTTAGTTGATGCTTTGTTTGTTATTGATCTAAATGGAAACTTCTTAAAGTATAATAAAGAGGCTTGCAATCTAATGGGGGTTACTGAATCAAATGCACCTAAAAATATAAATGAGTTAAGTAGTGTTAATAAAAAAAGAATTTTTAGTCACTTCAATAAGAATTCTCAAAATCAAAAAGATTCAGAATTTAAATTTCAATTTTATAACCGAAAGAAGGAGCATAAATTTGTAGCTGTAAAGTGGAGGTTATTATTAGATTCGAGTAAGCAACCTTATGCATATCAAGCAATGGTAAGAGATTTAACCTCTAATTACTTGTTAGATATAAAATTAAAAAGACAGGATGAAATTAAAAGGTTTGAAGCAGCGATATTAAAAGATATATTAACCTCAAATGATATTTTTAATAATGCCTGGTCTTTAGTAAATCATATTGCTTCATACCTAAATACAGATGACTGTGTTTTTTATGGGTTGGTAAATAATAAGTTAATTCAATTAGCAGCAACAGGTAATAAAATTGCTTCTGATAGAAGCATTAAAAATCGATTGGAAATACCCATTAATAGCGGAGTTGTAGGAAGAGTTGCCTTTACAAAAAAAGGTGTCATAATTGACGATACCAGTAAAGAAGAAAATTATATAGTTGATGACGCTGCAAGAAGGTCAGAAATTACTGTTCCGATTCTTCTGGATGACCAACTTATAGGAGTCATTGACTCAGAACATCCGGAAAAAAGCTATTACAAAAAATATCATTTAGAATTTTTATCAAAAATATCCTCATTAATTGCCCTTCAAATAAAAAATTCTGTTTCCGAACTCGAAAAACGATTAAAGCAAGATGAACTCGAGAAAACAAGAAAAAGGTTAGAGATTGTTTTTAATAGTGATCATAATGCCGAAGTAATTGAGTCTATAGATGGATTTATCATGGATGTAGGAGAAGGTTTTTTAAAAATGTTCAACATACCCATTTCGGAGAAAAGTGAATTACTTGGTATGAAATGTTCACAAGCACGGAATTTATTAAAAGATTTTTTTGTCAAAGGAGAAGTTTTTGAAAAAACAATTCTCGAAAGAATAGCAAATGCAAAACCTGTTTCGCAAGAAATACTTGAATTAAAAGATGGTAGATATCTAGCTCGAGATTATGTACCTGTATTTTTTAAAGGAAACCTAGAGAGTCATGTATGGCGTTTTAGAGATGTAACTCTTAAGGTTAATTATGACAAAAGTTTAAAGGAACAAAATGCAAAGTATAAAAATATGATTGATAATATGAAATTGGGTTTGATGGAGGTTGACAATGATGATGTCATCCTTGCGGTCAATTCTGGTTTTATAAAAATGTCAGGTTATAATGAAAAAGAATTGATAGGAAAAAAAGCAAAAGACATTTTATTGAGAGAATCGAATAGAGGGTTAATGGAACAAAAGAATAAAGATCGTCAAAGAATGTTTTCAGATGCCTATGAAGTAGAAATTATAAAAAAAAATGGGGAGAGTCGCTTTTGGCTAATTAGCGGTAATGCTAATATTGATATAAATGGTAATGTTATAGGTTCGATGGGAATTCATTATGATATTTCTGATCGAAAGAAGATGGAACAAGAACTTAAACTTTCCAAAAAAGCTGCAGAAAAAGCAAGAGATGCAGAAAAACAATTTTTGGCAAGAATGAGCCACGAAATTCGAACTCCTCTTAATGCAATAATTGGAATGTCTCATTTGTTATCAGCAACATCTACAACTCCTGAGCAAGATAATCTTGTAAAAAGTATCAAGACATCTGGAGATTTATTGTTGAAAATTGTTTCAGACATTTTAGACATTTCTAAAGTTGAAGCTAATGAAATAGTTGTCAATAAGGAAAATTTTAACCTTCGTAAATTAATTGATTCTTTACAAAAAACCTTTCAAGTAAAAATAGACCAAGAGCAAGTGTGTCTATCCTATGAAATTGATAAAAGGATTGAAAACCTTTTAATCGGAGATGAATTATTATTGACTCAAATTTTATTAAATTTGATTAGTAATTCTGTGAAATTTACAAAAGCTGGTACAATTAAAATTATTGTTAAGTTACTAGCTATAGAGGATGAAAATTATTTGTTAGAATTTGAAGTTTCTGACACAGGAGTCGGAATAAAGGAGGAAAAACTGAAATTAATATTTGAAAATTTTAAACAGGCTAATGAACGAATTAGACATGAATTCGGAGGAACTGGTTTAGGGTTAGCTATTTCAAAAAAATTCGTAAACCTTCAAGGTGGTGAAATTTGGGCCGAAAGCAAGGTAGGAAAAGGGTCTAGTTTTAAGTTCACATTAAAATATTTAGATAGTGGAGTAAAAGAAATAAAAGAAGATGGCACAAACGATGAAGCATTAAAAATAGTTTTTAAACCATCTAAGGGTTATATACTTATTGTTGAAGACAATTTAATGAACCGGAAATATATTACTACTTTACTTCAAAAATGGGGGATTAGATTTCATGTAGCTGTAAATGGGAAAGAGGCAACAGAAATGACAAAAGAATATCATTATGATTTAATTTTTATGGATGTTTCTATGCCTATAATGGATGGATATGAGGCTACTAGAAGGATTCGGAATGAGGAAAATCTTAATAAAAAGTCTCCAATTATAGCACTTACAGCGTCTACAATTTCCTCCAAAAAAGATCAAGCGATAAAAATAGGGATGACCGATTATATTCCAAAACCATTTGCTCCAGCACAATTATTAGAGACGATCAGAAAATATACTAATCGACAAGAGGAATCAACAATTAATTCTATTGAAGGTAAGGAGAGGTCAAAAAAAGAAATTCTTGATCTTTCATATTTGCAAAGAATTTATGGAGAAGATCATGAACATGCTGCAGAAATGTTTGATATTTTCTTATCGTACACAGTTCAAGAATTGCCAAGACTTCGAAACTTCATTGAGCAAGGAAATTGGGTAGCAACTAAAAGTTTAGCACATAGAATAAAACCAAATTTTTCAATGGTGGGATTAACTCAAATGGAAAAAAAAATGCTAGCGATAGAAAGGATGGCTCAAAAGGAAAAAGACTCGATTTCTTTAATTAACTTTTTGAATGAGGTAGAAAGTAAATTAGAGGAAGCAAAGCCATTTTTAATAACACAAATGGAAAATTATAAATCTCAAATAAATAAATAAAATTCATGATTTTAGATTGTATCATTGTTGATGACGAAATTATGGCAAGGAAATCCTTGGGTCGATTTTGTGAAAAACATGATAACCTAAATTTGGTTCAAGTATGTGAAAATGCTATAGGTGCTCTTTCATTTTTAAATAAACACTCTGTAGATTTAATTTTCTTAGACATAGAAATGCCTGAACTTTCTGGATTCGATTTTTTAGAAAAACTGATTAATTATCCTCAAATTATTTTTACGACATCGATAACTGATTATGCATTTGAGGCTTATGAATATTCGATAACTGATTTTCTAAAGAAGCCAATTATTTATTCTCGATTTGAACAAGCAGTAGACAAAGCCATTGAAAAACAAAAAAATGCTATAGCTAATCTAGTTAATGCAAAAGATGTTTATTTGAAGGTTAATGGGAAATATGTTAGAGTTGCCTACGATGATATTCTATATTTTGAAAATGTTGGAGATTATGTAAAGGTGAAAATTACAGAGGGTAGTTATACAATTCATAGTACTCTTAAACATATAGGTGTTAAATTATTATATAATCCACAGTTCCTAAAAGTCCATCGAAGTTTTATTGTAAACCTTAACAAAATCAAGGATATAGAAGAAGGAACCCTGATTATTGAAAACAAGGTAATTCCAATTAGTAGAAGAAATAAATCAATTTTAATGAGTAAACTGAATATACTGTAATTAACTTTCAATCCAAAACCCACTCATTTCTCCCAAAATAATTCCACTTTACTTTTGCCAAATCAATATCTGATTTAAATAAAGGTTTCGCTTTATTTCTATTCAGTCTTACTCGACTCCTTCTGCAATAAATCTCGATATCATCCATTCCTTTTTTTGCATATTCCTTTTTCAATCGTTGAACAAATTGATAAAGAAAATCAGGTTTAGTCGCCAATCCTTTTATTTGATCTTTTGTCAAATAATCTTCTTTTTTGATACGAAACCTTTCTTGAGTTTTTGGATTCACTGCTTCTAAATTAATTGCTCCTCCCTTCGTTCTTAACATCATTCTCCAGCTCATACGATGACCCTCTTCCCGCCAATTTACATCTCCTGGAATGAAATGATGTCGCAAGGGTAAAGCTACTTGGATAGTGAAAAAAGCAATCAAGATGTAAAATGTAAAACTATTATTATAGATTCTTTGAAGGTCAAAATTAATGATGTGTGTATATTGTTTTTTTTGAAAAAAAAGCTTCTGGATTGTCTCAGTTTCAAAAAAGAAAACAGTTAAAGCAATCACGGTGTAAGGAAAAATTCCAATCTGAAAAACCACAGAGTTAAACAAATTAAAAATAATTAAACCGATAAAAGCTAAGAATCTGGTTCTCTTCCAAATCAGCATAGGAATAATAATCCCATCGAAGATAACCCCTGAATATGTGATGAAAAATTGAAACCATTCTTGTCCTAAAAGAGGGCCGATTAACCAATAATTTGTCTTGTGTGAAAATGAATTTTTAATGAAATCTCCACTCCACCAACCTGGATAAAATTTCGCAATTGAACCATAAGTAAAAACTAATAACAATAGAATTACAAAAAATAGTCGATTCCAGTTTGGACATAAATGCTTCTCTGCTTTTGTACTTTTGACATCCAAGGAAGCATAGTGATGAGGATTCATAAATACCATTCCCCAGGTCAATAACATCACTAAATAATAGTGATTGTTATAGGAAGTTTTTTGCATAAAATATGCACCAGACCATAGCAAGGCAAGTGCGAACATATTAAGTTTATATCGGTAGCCAATCATGACCATCAAACTCACTATCCCCATCAAAATAAAATAGAAATACATCCCCGTTCCAGGTAAGGGCTGCAACCACCCAAAACCGAAAAAGCTAAAGGTAAACTGAGGATCAATCAAAGTCTTCTTTACCCAACCCGTTCCAATAGCACCAAACGATTCTACTGCCATTAAAAAACCAAATAACATTCTAAAAAGAACAATTTGACTGTTGTCAATTGGTTTGAAAAAAAATTGTTGAGTTTTTGAAAGTATCAAATCAGAGGGAGTTTTTAATTTTCAATCAACAAACTTACGTTGATTTTTTTCCAAAAAAAAATCCCACATTTTTGAATTTCAAAAATGCGAGATTTAATGCTTTTTGTTTTGTAACTAATTGATAATCAGTATCCAATTTTTTTTATTGGATATCTGGAAATGCATCGAAATTTACTGCACTTTGAGGACTAATATTGATTTGAAATACCGCGTCATTGAAATCATTATCTCCAGACCCAACGACTTGGTCATCAAAACATACAACTAACTCATCACAATTTCCTTCGTGAAGAATTACACTTTGTCTTCCGTTGGAATTGAATTCATAATTGGTATAATGAGCAGCTAAACCTTCAGTAATAGTTTGACTATTTTGTTTCCAGCCATTTGAGTTTAAGAAAAATCCAAGGACTGTATTTGCTTTGAAGTTGCCATATAACTCTACGGTGTTTCCTTCTAATAATCCTCCACCAGATCCTTGGGTAGAAGCATTCGGAAAGACAATTAATTTTACAATATCATCAACTGTTGTTGGTGGATTATCTGCATCATAATAGTAGTATCCTAAAACGTTTTTATAACCTGCTCCTTCGTGGATAAAACTGATAGAAACTTCTGCATCTTCTTCAAAATAAATATTACTTGGAACCGCATCATCGAAGAATTCTGGATGGGCAGTTGTTGCATCTTGACCGTTAGGAAGAGCGTTAGAGAATATGCTTGATAGTAAAATGTCGCAGATGTCTTCTTGATACATATTATCAGGAACTCCTTGATTATTATAAGTACTAATTGCTAAGTAGTCACCAGGTTGCGGACGCTTTAAAATTTTCGTTCCCCCTTGGCCTTTGGCAATTAGAATCCATTCTGTTGATCCATCTACTTCAATGAAGTTTGCTGGAGATTCTTGTTCATTCATATCCCACGTAAAAACTAATTCAGGATCAATTCCAGGGATTTCAGGTTTTGAAAAAACAGCTAAACCATCAGCTCCGTTGGCAACATAAATAAATTCATTATCAGAAGTTACTCCATTGGTATTTCCAGTTGATAACATATCACTTGATGAAGACCAAGTCTCAGCTCCTGTGTGAATATTGTAAGAAGCTAAACCATTTTTTCCTTTAGTTACATACACATTATCAGGATCATTATTGACAAAGTGAAGTGTACTTTTTCCTCGACTATCAGTATCTACATTTTGATGTAAAATTTCACCAACGTAGAATTCATTTGAAAAGTGAAAACTTCCGATATCCTCTACCCGAATAGAACTATTTGCTCCAGTTTGTAAACTCACTACTTTGGTTGCATTGTCAGGTGTACCATTGACATCCATATATTTTCCATTTTCAAACTCTACACTTCCTATAACCTCTAAGGTTTCTGCATTTATGCAATATGCACCACCATGAGTTTTCCCACTTGAGACATATAAATAGTCTCCAGAATAAGTTACAGAATTAGCTGAAGAAGAAATTCCTCCATCAATAAAATTGGAAAGATTTATAATCTGAAAACCTGAATAAGTTGTTCCTCCTGCCATCGTTACTTCACCAAGTACTGCACCTTTTTTGCTATCAGAAAGACTCAACCAAATTTTTACATCATCAGAGCCAGGTAATTTTCCAACCTCAACTGCATTAATATCTGCACTACTGAGGTATCCTCTAAAAGTAACTTTAGGATTATTAGGATTAGACAAGTCCACCACTTCAAGAGCCCCCAAATGATCAATACCTCGTTTATGATAAGTGATATATGCTTTGTCATCTAAAAATGCAATATGTGTCGCACTCAAACTAACTCCATTCAAAACATATGGCTCAACTTCACCTACATGCAACCAATAATAGTCAGAATTAATTACATCATCACGAGTGTCAACTTGACCAGAAACAAGACTATCTCCTCCTGATTCATTTTCGATAATAATGGTTTCATTCACAATTGTAATTCGATCGCTAAAACCGTTGCCGGAACTTAAGGGTTGGAAATAATTTTCGGGGACTGGACTAGTGGAGCTTGAGATACTTGAATTTGAGGGAGTAATGTTATCTTTTTTGCAGCTTTGGGCAAATATTAGGGCAAATGCCAAGACTAAGCAAGTCACTACTCGATTTTTCATGTATTAGTTATTTTATAATTAAATAGATTGTTTTTTCGGGCACACCATATATAGATTCAATAATCAAACCTATAGAGGCCAAAGTTTCTATTTTAATTAAAAAAATGTGACACTAATATTTTTTTATACGAAAAATATATAATATGAAAAATCAACAAAAATTGCTTGATTTAGCTACTTTCTACCGAAATCTGCTGGAATTTCTCCCCATTCCTTGGTCTCCCATTTCAAAATAGGATTCGTAATTGGGTTATTCTTTAACCAATTCTCGGCACGATGCATCAATTGGAAAAGAATCGCGTTATCTGCCTTTTTTTCCAATTTGGTATTAGCTTTTTTCTTTTTTACCCAACCGATGGCAATTCGAGAATCTGAGTAAATGGGCAAATCAGGACGATTTTCTTTTTGTAGCAATGCCAAAGCATGAACTAGAGCGAGAAACTCTCCAATGTTATTAGTTCCTCTTTTGAATGGTCCTTGATGAAAAAGTTGCATGCCAGTTTTTGTATCCACACCACGATATTCCATTAATCCTGGATTGCCAGCGCAAGCAGCATCAACTGCGATACTTTCCCAAACTATTTTTTCGCGAGCTTCAGCGCTGACTTTTTTAGTGGTAGGTTTTTTATTTTTTCCAATAAAATCAGCTGCACCTCCATGCCGATAAGCTTGTTCTGCTTCTTCTTTAGAAGGAAATGATTTATATTTTGCATTGGGATAACCTTTGATATGAACTTGACATTTTGCCCAAGAGTCGAAAACCCCTGTTTCATTGCCTTCCCAGATGACGTAGTATTTTTTCTTTTTTGCCATAAATGCATTGACTTTTTAAGTCTTGGGTTTTAAAAGTTAAATCAGCTACTATTTACTCAAACTCAAAATTTTTCTCGCACCTTGAATAACTAAAACAAAAACAATAGTTCCAATAATTAAGTCAGGTAAATTTGATTTTGAAAAATAAACTAAAATTCCAGCGATAATTACTCCTAAATTAATAATCACATCATTAGATGTAAAAATCAAACTTGCTTGCATATGCGCTTCCTTACTTTTCGATTTTTGCAACAGAATTAAACAAATGCCATTGGCGATAAGCGCAAAAAGAGACACGACAATCATCGTTGAAAAAACTGGAACTTCCGCTTGACCAACGAATCTACGAATAACTTCCACAAAACCTAAGATGGCTAAAATAATCTGAAAGTAACCAGCAGTTTTAGCAATATTTTTTTTCAAAGCGATAGTACCACCGATGGCTAAGAGGCTAATTCCATACACAAAAGAGTCAGCTAACATATCTAAACTATCAGCTACCAAGCCCATTGATTTAGAGAAAAAACCAGTTGTAATTTCAATTAGAAAAAACGCAAAATTGATCAATAATACAGTCCATAGTAATTTGCGTTGTTGATTATCTTTGGAAAATTCTTGATTTTCGACTTCTAATGTTTCTAGATGTTTTTCGCCCAATTTCAGTTCAGCCAGAGCATTTCCTATTTTTTCTTTTTTGGAAAAATGAAAAATCGTCAATTTCCGATTTGGAATATCAAAATCTAAATTTTTGATCTCTGAAATTTCAGCCAGCTTCAATCGGATGAGATTTTCTTCTGAAGGACAATCCATTTGAGATATTTCGAAAATTGATTTTTGCATGTTGTGTTTTTTTTCGAAAAAAAAATAAAAATAATAAATATTCATACACCAAAACCAATACTTTTCTAATCTAATTAGTAAAGTCAAAAAAAGTCATTAGGTTGATAGCACTTGCTTTGGGCTTTTATTAGCAAAGTTTTATAAATAAAACGAATCCAATTCACTACTTTTGTTCTTTTCAAATCCAAGGTAATGGAGCCTACCCCACGGAAATGAGGTTATTATATAACAGAGGACAATGTTAGTTGATACACATACACATATATACCTAGATCAGTTTGATGAAGATCGAGCGGAAATGATGCAGCGTGCAAAAGATAATGGCGTAGAAAAATTTTACTTGCCAAATATAGATAGCACCTCAATTGATGCAATGTTAGCGTTGGAAAAATCATATCCAGGGACTTGCATAGCGATGATGGGATTGCATCCTTGTTCTGTCAAAGAAAATTATCGAGAAGAATTAGCCATAGTCAAGGAATGGTTAGACAAACGATATTTTTGTGCAATAGGAGAGATCGGAATAGATTTGCATTGGGATACTTCGACTTTTGAAATTCAAAAAGAAGCTTTCCGAACTCAAATCAATTGGGCTAAAGAACTCGATATACCAATCGTAATTCATTCTCGAAAATCGACGCAAGAGGTAATTGAAGTTTTGCGTGAGGAAAAAGACGATAGGTTACGAGGAATTTTTCATTGTTTTGGAGGATCAGTTGAGGAAGCTAATTCGATAATTGATTTAGGGTTCTATTTAGGAATAGGGGGAGTTGTTACTTTTAAGAAAGCAGGTTTGGATAAAACGATGGAAGAAGTTTCTCTTGCTAATGTTGTTCTAGAAACAGATTCACCTTATTTAGCACCTACACCATTTCGAGGAAAAAGAAATGAAAGTGGATATGTAAAATTAGTTGCTGAAAAGTTAGCAATGATTAAAAATGTAAGTTTGGAGGAAGTTGCTAAGATTACTTCTAAAAATGCTCAAGATATTTTTGGAGAAATGTAAAAAATGTTTTGGATTTTAGATAGGATGAAAGAACCATATTCAAAGTTTTATATTTTGAAAACTTCATAAATAGCTGATAATCACGGTTTTTTGAAGAGATAGTGTAATTATTACCAATAAAATACATTTTATATGTATTGAGTTTTGGAAAATTTTGAAAATTTAATTTTATTTACATTTCTGTGAATCGCCTAATACTAAAGGGTATTACCAAAAGGCAAAAAAAAGAGGACTTAGACCTTGCTTTAAGCATGAAATTGGGAGAGTTGGCCGAGTGGCTTAAGGCGCACGCTTGGAAAGCGTGTATACTAGAGATGGTATCAAGGGTTCGAATCCCTTACTCTCCGCTGAACATAAATATAATTACTGATCGCAAGTTGTATAGTTGATAACTGATTTAATTTTTGAACAGTTTGAAAGTTGAATTAAAATAACGAATCAACCAACTAAATATCAACCAGTAACAATTCCGAATGACTCGGAACTAAATAATTTAATTTTTTAACTAAAAAACAATCGTAAAACCTTTTGACTATGCGAAAAATTATTGCACTTCTGCTTGTATTCGCTCTTTGTATGACTACTGGAGCATTTGAAATGTTAGCTCAAGGCGGCGACGCTGCTGATGCCGGCGGATTCCAAATTTTGAAAAAATACTTCATTGATGGAGGTTGGCAGTTTATGAGTTTGGTATTGGTATGTTTAATCTTAGGATTGGCTTTCTGTATCGAAAGAATTATCACGCTTAATATCGCAAGCGCGAATACTGATAAATTAATGTCTCAAATTGATGAGAACTTAAAATCAGGAAACGTAAACGGCGCTATGGAAGTATGTAAATCAACTCAAGGGCCAACAGCTACTATCCTTTATGAAGGATTAAGACAAGCGAACAATGGCCCAGAGGCTGTTGAAAAATCTATCGTTTCTTACGGTTCTGTACAAATGGGACTTTTAGAAAAAGGATTAGTTTGGATTTCACTTTTTATTGCGATTGCACCGATGCTTGGATTTATGGGTACGGTAATCGGGATGATTGGAGCCTTCGAAAAAATTGCAACAGTAGGTGAACTTTCTCCTGCGGTAGTTGCCGATGGTATTAAAGTAGCCTTATTGACAACAGTATTTGGTTTGGTTACAGCTATTATTCTTCAAATCTTTTATAACTACATTATCTCTAAAGTAGATAGTATTGTAGGGAAAATGGAAGATGCTTCTATTGCATTAGTAGATGTTATGGCTAGCAACAATGTTTTTAAATAATCATTAAAACGAAGAATAATATTATGTATAAATTTTTAACCAAAAATGGGCAAACGATCTCATTTGTTGTTGGTGCACTTCTCGTAATAGCTTTCTACGCTTTAATCGTATCAAGTGGAGATTACGAAACTTTCACAGCAATGGATGCTGACGGTGTCAAAGATGAAGCAAGATATGGATTTGGCTTATTCGATTTCGGAATCGGAGTAACAGTTCTGCTAATTATTTTAGGAGCTATTTTGATGTTAGGATTTGGTTTATTCCAATCTATAACTAACATTAAAGGTTCTTTAGGAGCTGTAGCGGGATTAGCTGTAATCGGGATTATCTTTGCTATCGGATACTCAACAACTGAACTTGAAACTTCTGGAGAAGTTTATAACGTAGCAAAAAAGTTTGGTTTAGAAGATTCTACTAGAAAATTTGTTGGAGGATCTATTACAACTGGCGTTGCCATGATAGGACTCGCAACATTTGGAATCGTAGTTTCAGAAATTCGTAACTTCTTTAAATAATTCAACTATGTTAAAGAAAAAAGGAAGCAAAGGACGACAGTCCAACGAAATAAATGCGGGTTCTATGGCAGATATCGCTTTCTTACTCTTGATTTTCTTCTTGGTAACGACTCAAATTGCTGAAGACAAAGGAGTGTTAACTACACTTCCACCTTGGTCTGATGATGAGCCAGATATTACTAGGTTGAAAGAGCGTAATGTGTATTCAGTATTAGTAAATGCTAATAATGAATTATTGGTCAGAAATGAACCTATGCGAGCAAGAGATCTAAGAAAAAATGCAAAAGAGTTTATTTCTAATCCAGAAAATAGACCTGATTACGCTGAGAAGCCCGAAAAAGCAATTATCTCATTGAAAAACGATAGAGGAACTAAATATGAAACCTATATTGAAGTTTTGAATGAGCTAAAGGGTGCATACAACGAATTAAGGAATGAAATGGCTGAAAGAACACATGGGAAACCTTATGAGTTTTTGGAAAAAGCTGACCAAAAAGTCATTCGGAATAAAATTCCATTGATTATTTCTGAAGCTGAACCTACTGCATTTGGTGAAGAAGGTTAGATGCTTTGCTAAATTCTATTAGTAAAACTTAGTCGAAAAACTACCTTATTTATTCACCAATCTTTTTAACCAAAAGATTAAAAAAAATTAATCATGGGCAAATTTAATGAAGGTAAAGGAAAGGAAGTCCCAGCTGTTTCTACGGCTTCCCTCCCTGATATTATTTTTATGTTGCTTTTCTTCTTCATGGTGACCACAGTACTTCGTGAAAATACTCTCAAGGTAGATGTAGTTACTCCGAAAGCAACAGAGTTGACAAAATTGATACACAAAACTTTAGTTAATACTATTCACGTAGGAAAACCTAAAGAACAGTATCAGCAAATATATGGTACTGCACCTATGCTTCAATTAGGTGATGCAGTTTCTCAACCACATGACATTCCTTTGTTCTTGGAAAACTTTAAGCAAAAAGTACCTGAGAGTAAAAGAGGATTGATTATATCTTCTCTGAAAGTAGATGGAGATGTTACGATGGGAATCCTTCAAGACATCAAAACTAAACTCAGACAGTCTAATCAACTCAAAATAAATTATTCCGCTAAAGTAAAAGAGCAGTAATAATTCATTTAAAAAAATATAAAAAGGTCATATCGAATTCTCGGTATGACCTTTTTTTAGCTACTGACTTTAGTCGGTTGGATTAATTTACCTCAATCGATCAGCTGATCTAACTAATTTTTCATCTTTAGAAATTCCTCGCTGAGCCAAAAGTGCAAAAATTATGAATAAAATAGGAAGCCCAACTCCTAATTGTTCTTGAACTTCTGCTGCTCCAGTTTTTGCTCCATCCTGATACAAAAAAACTAGCACTAAAATAATTCCAATCACATCAGCAATGATGGCGAATCTACCCATTAATAATTGTTGTTTTCTATTATTAAATAGAAAAATGCTTATCAAAGCTAAGGCTCCTGCTCCACAAAAAAGAGCTAAAAGAGCTGTATGATCATTGATATTATAAATACCATCAGCAAATAATGAAGTAGTATCAGAACTTTGCGTTGAGGTAGCAAATGGTAGCCCAAACAACCCAAATGCACATGCTGCAGCTAAAACCAAATAAATAGTTTGAATTCGTTGAATCATAACACGTTAGTTTATTTTTTATTAGAATTGATTTTTTTGCAAATATAATGGAATTATTCACAAGGTAACTCGAAGTCACCTTGTGAAAACACTACTTTTTCTTAGTTTGAATTACTTATTTTTGCAAAAATCTTTTTTATGAATTTAAGCTACTGGGAGAAAGAATCCTTTTTTAAAAACATCGATGTTGCAATTATTGGAAGCGGGATTGTTGGCTTAAGTGCTGCCATTCGATTAAAAGAGTTATCTCCAAAATTGAACGTAATGATTTTAGAGAGAGGAAGCTTGCCCATCGGAGCAAGTACTCGAAACGCAGGTTTTGCTTGTTTTGGAAGTATGACTGAGTTGTTGGATGATTTAAAAGATCAATCAGAAGATGTTGTTTTTTCATTGGTTGAAAAAAGATGGAAAGGATTATTGAAGTTGCGAAAGAGGGTAGGAGATGCTAATTTAAAATATCAAGAATTAGGTGGTTTTGAGTTATTTCGGAAAGAAGATGATTTAGATTTTCAAGAATGTGCAGATCAGATTGATGTTTTTAATAAAAAACTAAATTCAATTATTGGTCAAAAAGAAGTTTATAAGATCGCAGATAAAAACATCCCTAATTTCGGTTTTGATAAAATAGATCATCTGATTCTCAATCAAGCGGAAGGACAAATTCATACAGGTGAAATGATGAAATCCTTACTTGAAATTGCTCAAGCTAAAGGAGTAAAATTTTTAAATGGAATTCTTATAAAAAAATTGAATGATGTTGAAAATGGAGTTGAATTAGAAACTGCCAATGGATGGAATTTAAAATTTAAAAAAGTTCTTGTTGCTACTAATGGTTTTTCCAAAACACTAATCAATCAAGGTGCAATCATACCTGCACGAAATCAAGTTTTGATTACCAAGCCCTTACAAAATAATTCCATTCAAGGAACATTTCACTACGATAAAGGCTACTTTTATTTCCGAAATATTGACGGAAGAATTTTACTTGGAGGAGGTCGGAATTTAGCAAAAGAGCAAGAAGAGACTCTTGAATTTGGAACGACAGAATTTATCCAAAATGCCCTAATAGATTTGTTGAAAAATGTAATTTTGCCCAACCAAAAATTTGAAATAGAAAGTACCTGGAGTGGAATTTTAGGTGTTGGAAATACAAAAAAACCAATCGTTCAAAATATTAGTAAAAATGTGTCGGTAGCAGTTCGACTAGGAGGAATGGGAGTTGCAATTGGAAGTTTGGTAGGAGAAGAAGGTGCAGAGTTGATTTTTAAGAAAATTTAAGATTTAAAATTAGATGTTATTATTTCTTTAAAGTGGGAAAAATGATTCACTAAGTGGGAGATTGTTCGTTTTGTTATTTGAAATAGTAATATTTTAATTTTTTATAATCCATTGATAATTAATGATTTATAATTCAAGATACACTAAATTCATATTTTCACTTATAGCTGTATTAGCATTTCAAATGCTAATACCCCTATCCTCCTTTTCTCAAGTTTCTCCTCCAAAAGCCAAACCTAAACCCAAACCAAATCTGAATGTTGAAGAACTCGAAGGAGAAACTCAAGACTCTTTAGAAAAAGATTTAGTCATCATCGATCACGCCGATATTGCGATTGGAATTACAGGCGAAGGTCGACAATTATTTAAAGAAGTTCGCCAGGTTGAAATGCGTCAAGGGGAGACTTACATGTACTGCGATAGCGCATTCTTGTATGATAATAATAATGTACGAGCTTGGGGGAATGTAATTATTCAGCAAGGAGATTCAGTCAATGTATTTTCTGATTCCTTATTTTATAATGGTTTTGAGAAAAAAGCAGATTTCTATGGCGAAGTAGTTTTGGAAAGTAAGGAACAGAAACTATTTACTGATTCTTTAAATTATGATCTCAATACTAAAATTGCGAGTTATAAAAATGGAGCTACTTTAACTAATGACACCACTCATTTGACTAGTAAAATTGGCTATTATTATGTCGGTAATAATATGGCTTTTTTCAAAGATAGTGTCGTCGTCGTTGATCCACAATTTGAATTAAAATCGGATACGCTAAAATTCGATACTGAAGAAAAAATCGCCTATTTTTTAGGTCCAACATTGATTAGTCAAAATGAAGGAAAAATCTATTGTGAAGACGGATTTTATGATACTAAAAATAAATTAGCTGAGTTCAAAAAAAATGCACAATATCAAAAAGATAAAGAAAAGGCTTGGGCAGATTTGATGACTTATGATGGTAATAAAAAGGAAACTACTCTTACTGGAAATGCTAGATTTATTGATAGTCTAAAACAGGCTAAGGCTGATGTTATCCGCTACGAAGAAGAAAATGAAATAACCAATTTGGAAGGGAATGCTTTTTACAAAGATGAGAAGCAAGAGATACGTTCAGAAGTTATTCGATATGATAAAAAGAATGAAGTGTATTCTACCAAAGGACGTTCAAGAATGAGCGATCCTCCACAAATATTGGAAGCTGATAAAATTGATTATGATGGAAAAACGGGATATGCTATAGGTAATGTTATTTGGCAAGATACTGCTCAAAATATTTCTATAAGTCATTGTGATTCAGTTATTTATATAGAAGAAGAGGACTTTATAAAGGCTATGATAGGGCGTCCATTGATGACCACTTTGATGGATGATGATACTTTATATTTGGCATCTGATACATTGATTTCTTTTAAGCAAAATAAAGAGGATTCTATTCGAACATTGATTGCTTATCCTGATGTGCGTTTGTTTAAATCTGACTTGCAAGCAATTTGTGATTCCTTGGTTTATAGCGAAAAGGATTCTATTTTTAAGTTTTATGATGATCCGGTAATTTGGTCTGATACTTCTCAATTTTCTGCGGATACGATTCATATTCAATTGGTAGACAAAAAGATCGATCGAATTTATATGTATCGAAATTCTTTTATGATAAATTCGCCAGACGAAATTTATTTTAACCAAATCAAAGGGAAAAATAATATAGTATTTTTCGAGGATGACGAAGTTCGACGAATGAGAGTTGAAGGAAATGCAGAGTCTATTTATTTTGCATTAGATGA
>CAZMBP010000025.1:0-6130 GCA_964564545.1 uncultured Saprospiraceae bacterium | reverse complement strand
TTGTGGTTTTAGGAAAAACAGGGAAAAATTTCGCTGCCGGGATGAGCGGAGGAATCGCCTACATTTATAATGATTGGGGTGGTTTTGAAAAACAATATAATCCTGAATTGGTTGACTTAGATCCTTTAGATGAAACTGATTTTGAAAATGTAAGAGCATTGTTACGAGAACACTTTTTGTATACTAGTAGCAAGAAAGCATTAGAAATTTTGCAAGATTGGGAAAGTAAAAAGGAAACTTTTGTCAAAGTTATTCCAAGAGATTATAAAGCAATTTTACAAAAGAAAGCAGAGGCTGAATTAACCGTAGCCTGATTTTACTAATCAGGTATTTTCTGAAATAGGGATAGTTTTTATTTAAGTTATTTGATCCCTTTATGAGTTTTTTAATTTCGAGACTTAGAAAGTTTCGCAACTAGATAAAATATTTAATATGGCAGATCCACAAGGTTTTTTAAAATACAAAAGAGAGTTACCAAAATCACGTAAACCTGAAGTTAGGGTAAAAGATTATGAAGAAATTTATAAGGATTTTTCAGATAAAAAAGTAAAAACTCAAGCTAGTCGATGTATGGATTGTGGGATTCCTTTTTGTCATTCAGGATGTCCTCTAGGAAATGTAATACCAGATTTTAACGATGCAGTTTATGAGGAGGATTGGGAAAATGCATTTCATATTTTAAATGCTACAAACAATTTTCCAGAATTCACAGGACGAATTTGTCCTGCTCCATGTGAGTCCAAATGTGTATTAGGAATAAATCAACCACCTGTAGCTATTGAGTTGATTGAAAAAAATATCGTAGAAAAGGCTTTTGAAAAAGGATATATTCAACCGAATCCTCCTGTTCTACGAACTGGCAAAAAAATAGCCATAGTTGGTTCAGGGCCAGCAGGTTTAGCCGCTGCGGATCAACTCAATAAAGAAGGACATTCAGTAACAGTTTATGAAAGAAATACTCGAGTGGGTGGATTGCTTAGATACGGAATCCCTGATTTTAAATTAGAAAAATGGGTTATCGATCGTCGGCTTCAAATTATGGAAACAGAAGGAATTCGTTTTGAAGTGAATGCTGAAGTTGGAGGAAATGTTTCCGTTGAAAAAGTGATGAAAGAATTTGACGCAGTTGTTTTATGCGGAGGATCAACTATTCCACGTAAGCTAAATGTCAAAGGTAAAAATCTAAAAGGTGTTCATTTTGCTATGGATTTTTTAGAGCAAAATAATAAAAGAGTTGCTGGAGATTCTATTGCTAAAAAAGAAGAATTGTTGGCTACTGGAAAAAACGTTTTGGTAATAGGAGGAGGTGATACAGGTTCAGATTGTATCGGTACTTCAAATCGACATGGAGCAAAATCAATTTTACAATTAGAGATTTTGGCTCAACCACCAAAGAAAAGACCAACGGATATTCCATGGACCGCAGCGCCAATGTTATTAAAAACTACTTCTTCTCATGAGGAGGGTTGCGATCGGGAATGGGCAATTTTGACTAAAGAATTTGTTGGAGATAAAAAAGGTAATCTCAAAGCGGTGAAATTGGTCAATATTAAATGGACATTGAATGAAGAAACAGGTCGTTCTGGTTTTGAAGAAATTGAAGGAACAGAAAGAGAGATACCTTGTGAATTGGCTCTGTTGGCAGTTGGATATTTGCATCCTCAAAAAGAAGGACTTTTAGAAAAATTAAAAATAGAATTGACGGAAAGAGGAAACGTCAAAGATGAAAATTATCAAACTAATTTAGATAAAGTTTTTACAGCAGGAGATATGAGAAGAGGACAGTCCCTAGTCGTATGGGCGATTGCAGAGGGCAGGAAAGCAGCAAAATCTGTTGATGAGTTTTTGATGAAATAAGAATAAAAGTAAAAATCATTCTTTAAAATATTGCGGAGTTAGAAATTTGGGTTCTAACTCCGTTTTTATTTCATATTAAATTAACTCGGTTAAATGTAAAACCTTTGTGAAATGTGTATGTTTGCCAAGCAATTTTTCAATCATCAAGATTAATAAATGAAAGACCTTAAAAATAAAGTAGTTGTCATCACCGGAGCAGCATCAGGAATTGGAAAAGCCTTAGCCTATCATTTTGCTAAAGCTGGAAGTCATTTAGCTTTAAATGATTTTAATGAAAATGGGCTTAAGCAAGTAGTGGAAGAATTGGAGCAAGAAACTCAAAACAAAATTATTTCATCTGTTTTTGATGTTTCAAAAATTGAAGATTTCGAAAAATTTGCTAAAAAAGTAACAAATGAATTTCAACGTGTAGATATTGTTATAAATAATGCAGGAGTGGCTCTTGGAACAGTATCAGTTGAAGACTTGAATTACAAAGATCTAGAGTGGGTGATGAATATTAATTTTTTCGGAATGGTTTACGGAACAAAAATTTTTCTTCCCTTTTTGAAAAAACAAAGTGAAGCTGCTTTAATTAATATCTCTAGTATTTTTGGGATAGCTGGAATTGGCAACCAAAGTGCCTATTGTGCATCTAAATTTGCCATACGTGGATTTACAGAATCACTTCGTATGGAAGCGCTTTCAGACTTTCCTCATGTGTTGATTCATAGTGTTCATCCAGGAGGAATAAAAACTAATATTGTTAAAAATTCAAGATGGGTAGAAGAGAATGTTTCGGATAAAGAAAAAGAGGAATCTACTAAGAATTTTGAAAGAATGTTTATCACAACTCCTGAGTCAGCAGCAGCTACTATTGTCAAAGGAATTCAAAAAAAGAAATCAAAAATTGTAATAGGAAAAGATGGACGACGGATTGATTGGATGGTTAGATTGATGCCATCTGGTTACTCAAAAATTATACTTAATCAATTCAAAAAAGAGAATTTGACGAAATAGAATTTTTGACAAAATTTAAAATATGAAAATGCTACTTTCATTATTCTATTTCCTGACGGCGTTTTATGCTTTGATATGTATTTTATTATATTTTTTTCAAGAACAATTAATCTTCTTTCCTGAAAAACTAGCTATCGATCATACCTTTCATTTTAATGGAGAATTTGAAGAAAAGTTTTTTCAAGTTGATAACGAAACTACAGTTCATGCAATTCATTTTTTTGCTGAAAATCCCAAAGGAGTAATTTTATATTTTCATGGGAATGCGGGTTCGTTAGATAGTTGGGGAGAAGTAGCAGATGATTTTGTGAAAATGAATTATGATGTTTTGATTTCTGATTTTCGTGGTTTTGGAAAAAGTTCTGGAAAGATGAGTGAGACGAATTTTAATCAAGATGCACAAATGTTGTATGATTTTTTATTAGAAAAATATGATGCAAATCGAATAACAATTTTTGGAAGATCGTTAGGGACAGGAGTTGCGGTTGATTTGGCTTCAAAAAATAATGCTAAACGATTAATCCTCGAAACACCATTTGCAAATTTTGCAGATTTAGCGCAAAGTCGATTCAAAATATTCCCCGTAAAAGCATTGTTGAAATTTGGTTTTTATAATAAAGACAAAATGGAAAAAGTAGATTATCCAGTTTACATTTTCCATGGAACAAACGATGAAGTAATTCCATTTAGTCATGCAAAAGAATTAGAGTCAGTTTTAAAACCAGGATCAACCTTTACCACTATTCAATTTGGAAGTCATAACAATCTATTCACATTCGAAGAATATTGGACTAAAATAAAAGCTATACTAGAATGAAATTTTTGACCAAACAGAATTTAAGCATCTTTTCTCTACTTGGTTTTATATTTTGGATGGGTGGAAGTTTGTTGGGTAGTAAAATTGCAACCAGAGTTCATCCAGTAAGTATTCCTTCTCCTGAAAAATATTTTTCGCAAACTGTTGAAAATCAAACATTTAAATCTTTTGATCATATTGAAATTTCCTCGTGGTATATTCCGATTGACTCTAGTAAAAAAGCAATCATTTTACTAAATGGAATTGGAGGAAATAGATTGGGGGTTGTTTCTCGAGCTAAATTTTATTTAGAAAATGGCTTTAATGTTTTGACACCTGACTTGAGAGGAACAGGATCGAGTGGGGGAGATATAATATCTTTTGGATGGAATGAGCGATACGATTTATTGGCTTGTGTTGATTTCTTGAAGGAAAAAGGAATGGAAAAAATTGCTGTACATGGTATGTCTTTAGGAGCAGCAACTATCGTTTATAGTTTTCAAGAAAAACCAAAATATGATTTTGTCGTGCTTGAGTCTTGTTATGATAATATAACCAACGCTTTAAAAAATCGAGTCGATAAATATCCCATTCCTTCATTTGCATTTTATCCAATGACAAAATTTACAGAGATGAGGGTGGAAGCAAGTTCGGAAGATTTGAGTCCTGAAAAATTCATTGGCTTGAACAAATCACCTATGTTTATTTTAGCTGGCGATTCTGAAATACGAGTAAAGAAAACAGAAACAGAGAAATTATTTTCAAAATGTAATTCTATAACAAAACATTTACATTTTTTTAAAAAAGCTCGTCATGAGGATTTTATGATTAGATATGAAGAAGATTGGAAAAGGGAAATGAAGAAGTGGTTGTCAAAAATACCAAATTGAATTACGACTTAGTTTCTATTTAACTCAAATTATAAAATTAACATAAGGGGTTGCTAAGCCGTGAGTTAAATAAAGGGGTTGTTTTGAAAGCCGTAAAACAATTTGGTTGCTCTACCTGATTACATGCATTAATCTATATTGCCACCTGGGTTCAGTCCACTTGGAACAGTCGTTGGAATAGTTCGATCAAAACCAGGATCATCCAAAGCTTGAATAAATGCAATTATATCTTGGATGTCATTATTATTAAAATTTTGTAGATTTCTTACATCATCAGCAATATCATTTCGATCTACATTTGGATTGACATTTAATCCACCTCCTGGGCCATTTCCTCCACCACCCGGACCGCCACCACCTCCATTATTTCCTCTGGCAAAATTTCTAGCGGTTATATAAAATTGAATAGTTTGTTGTAAACTTCCACCGACTCCATTATGAAAATATGGTCCAGTCTCATTTAAATTTCTTAGAGTAGGAGTTCGAAATGCATAAGTACCATTAGCTCCAGCATCAGTATTAGCCAACTGATTATTGTCAGGCACACCTACTACATGTAATTCAAAATCAGAAAACATCGGGCCACTATGGCAATCATTACAGCCGATTTCTTCAAATCGATCCATCCCTCTAATTTGGGCTTGTGTTAGAGCATTTTGATTACCTGCTTGATACTGATCAAAAGGGCTATCGGTGGCAATTATAGTTCTTTCAAATGCAGCAATAGCAGCACCGATGTTTGTTGATGTAATGGAATTATTAGTTCCAAATGCATCCGTAAACAGAGTATTGTATTGACCAATATTTTGTAATCGATTGACTATGCTATCCAAAGCTACCGCTTCACCAAATGCATGACCTCGCATTTCTTCAAAAGATAAAAGTGGACCTAGTGCTTGTGTTTCTAAGCTCATAGCTCGATTATCCCAAAACATCGGTGCAGTTGCTGGATTAAAATTTCCATTGGGACTAATGCCATTAAAGTTGGTATTGATTATCGTTGGTGAATTTCTTCCTACCAAACCTATATCATCATTTAAAGCATCAACCCTTGATGGCCCTAAACCTTCCCCTCCAACTCCAATTGGCAGTTGCCTTCCATCTGAATAACCAAAATCTGGATGATGGCAAGTTGCACACGCCACATCTTTTTCACCAGATAGAATTGGATCCCAGAATAACAGTCTTCCTAAAGTAACCATGGAGTTATTGTTAACATTCCCATTTCCATTATTCCCGTTAGGATCTACTTCATTGATATCTACAATATTATTATCACCTTGATTGGCATCATCGTCTTTTTGGCAAGAAGAAAATATTAAAAGACATAATACAACGACTGCGATTTGATTGAATTTCATATTATTTTATTTTTGAATTAAAAAATGGAATCTGATTGTAGATAAAAGGGTGAAAATGAATAAATAATATATTTTGAGGTTTAGCCTGGAAAAATAATCCCAAGAAGTGCAATATTATTTATTTTGAAAAATGTAGATTAAATTCAGATTCTAAGATTTTAATTAAAAAAATATAAATGTGTTTTTTGCTTAGATTTTGTAAATTTGATTTTTACTAAAAGCGTATT